>DASVDK010000031.1:0-3916 GCA_036381125.1 Thermodesulfobacteriota bacterium
ACCGTCCCGCCGGTGCCGTCCACGTCGCCGAACTCGAAGAGCCCTTGGCCGACCAGCGTGCGGACGGGACCGGCACCGTCGAGGTCGACGGCGCGCACGGCCGACGCCTCGCTATCGGCGACGTAGAGGACGCGGCCGTCGGCGGCGAGGCCGGACGGCTGGTTGAAGCCGGCCTGCTCGCGCGGGCCGTCGACGAGCCGCTCGTGGCCCGTGCCGGCGAAGTGGTCGAGGCGGTCGGTCCCGTCGAGGGCGAGCCGCCAGATCTGGTGGCACCCGGCCATCGCAAGGTAGAGCCAGCCGCCCGCGGCCAGGCAGTCCCAGGGGGAGTTGAGCGCGGTCTGCCGCGCAGGGCCGGACGGCCGCACCGGACCGATCTGCTGCCGGCCGGTGCCGGCCAGGGTCTCCACGACGCGGCTGCCGAGGTGCAGGCGGCGGACCGCGTGGTTGCCGGTCTCGACCACGTAGAGGTGCGGGCCGACCAGGGCGAGCCCCTGCGGCTCGCGGAAGCGGGCCCGCTCGAAGGGACCGTCCTCGAATCCCGGCTCGTCGGCGCGTCCGGCCTCGTCGAGGAGTGTGCCCGACTGGTCCGCCACGACGATCCGGTGGCGCCCGGTGTCGCTCACGAAGAGCCGATTGCCGCCCGGCTCGGCGAGGAGCTTGCCGGGGAAGCGCAGGGCGGTCCGGGGCAGCGCCGTCCCACCCGACCGGGGGGTGATCGTGAGCGAGAACGGCTTCGGGCCGGCCGCGAGCCGCCCGGCCGCCCGCGCCTCGTCGGCGAGCCGGCCGATGTACTGTCGCAGCAGCGGCCCGTGGCCCTCGCCGCTCACGCCGCCCACGACGTAGCCCTGCGGGTCGACGAGGACGAGGGTCGGCCAGGCCCGCACCCCGTAGCGCTGCCAGATCTCGAAGTCGGCGTCGTTGACGACCGGGTGGGTGACGCCGTGACGAGCGACCGCTTCGACGAGGCTCGACGACTCGCGCTCGTTGGGGAACTTCGCCGAGTGGACGCCCACGACCACCAGCGCGTCGCCGAACTCGGCCTCGAGCGCCTCCAGCTCCGGGAGGACGTGCAGGCAGTTGATTCAGCCGGACGTCCAGAAGTCCAGGAGCACCACCCGGCCGCGCAGCGCCGCCATCGTGAGCGGCCGGTCGACGTTCACCCACTCGCGCCCGGCAGGGAACTCCGGGGCCCGCACGCGCGGCTCCGGCAGGGACATCGGTGCCTCCTCGCGCTCCGTTCCCTCCCTCCAGGGCATCCTAGCTCGCGCACGGGTCGGCGGGGTCAGGCCTTTCCATTTTCCATGGGGTCAGGTCTTTCCATTTTCCAGTCCGGAGAAAGTAGAGACCTGACCCCGTTGGTCGAGACCTGACCCCGAGGCGTGACGAGGATCGCCTTGACGGTCGGGCGAGCGATCGCTACGTTTCCGGACGACCGCGGCGCGGGAGCGCGCCGCGTCCTACCGGGAGGATCACGCGTGCCCGACCGTTCCCTGCAGCAGCGCAGAGGCGCCCGGCTCGCGGTCGCGCTCGCCGCAGCGGCCGCCCTCCTCGCCGCGCCGCAACCCGCCGCGGCCGGCTTCATCGGGGACCCCACGTTCACCAACGGCGCCGGCCGGGTCAGCATTACCGGCGAATTGGACTTCGTCACCGACAGGGACCTCGACTTCGACCCGGGCCACGGCGACCTCGAGACGATGCGCGTCTTCGCCAACGCCGGCTACGGCTTCGGCTCGAACGTGGACGGCTTCGTGAAGCTCGGCCTCTTCAACGGCGAGTTCGATCCGGGCGGCAACGACATCGACACCAGCCTCGCCGTCGGCTTCGGCGTGAAGGGCGCGTTCGTCGACCGGGGCGAGATCCGCCTCGGCGCCCTGGGCCAGGTCCTTTACTCCCAGTCGGAGCTCGAGAACAGCGGCGCCGACGTCGACTGGTTCGAGATCGACCTCGCCCTGGCGGCGAGCTTCCGCGGCCTGGGCCAGATCGTGCCCTACGCCGGCGTCAAGGTAAGCCTGGTGGACGGCGAGATCGACGCCCCCGGCGGCGACTTCGAGCAGGACGACGCGCTCGGCCTCTTCGGCGGGCTCACGTTCGCCGTGTCGCCGCAGGTGGCCCTCGGCGCGGAGCTGCGCGTCCTCGACGAGACGGCGCTCGGCGGCTTCGTCCGGCTCCTCTTCTGACGACCCGCGACGACCAGCGGGTCCCGGAAGAAGCAAAGGAAGCGCCAGGTCATCGGGTCGTTCCCCACGGCAGGATCGACTCTTGCTAGGCTGGCGGTTGGTTCACGCGGCGCGTCATCCCGGCGCGCGCGTTTCCCACCCGCTGCCTCGTGACCTGAGGAGGTACAGATGAGGCACAGCGTACGCGTTCTCTCCCGCCTGTCCGCGGTCCTCCTGGCGTCGTGCCTGGCGGTCCCGGCAGGCCTCACGCCGACTACGCCCGCGGAGGCGAGTCTCATCGGCGACCCGACGCTCACGACCGGGGCCGGTCGCTTCGCCGTCGGCGGCGAGATCGACATCGTCTTCGACCGCGACATCGACTTCGATCGGGGCGACGGCGACCTCAACACGAACCGGTTCCTGGCGACAGGCTCCTACGGCTTCCTCCAGAACTGGGACGGCTTCGTGAAGCTGGGTCTCTTCAACGGCGAGCTCGACCCGGGCGGCGCCGACATCGATCCCGGCTTCGCCATCGGCGTCGGCGCCAGGGGGAGCTTCGTCGACCGGGGCGACTTCCGGTTCGGCGCCCTCGCGCAGTTCCTCTACTTCACGTCGGACGTCGACACGGCGGGCAGCCCCGACATCGACTGGTTCGAGATCGACCTCGCCCCGGCCGTGAGCTACCGGGGTCTCGGCCAGATCGTCCCCTACGGCGGCCTCAAGCTGAGCTTCGTGGACGGCGAGGTGGACAGCCCCGGCGGCGACTTCGACGCGGACGACATCATCGGCATCTTCGGCGGCGCGTCGTTCGCGGTGACGCCGCAGTTCAACCTGGGCGCCGAGCTCCGCCTCCTCGACGAGACCGCCCTCGGGTTCTACGCCCGGTACGCCTTCTAGACGCCGGCCGCCCCACTTGCGCGGCGGGCGGCGGGGTGCGAGCCTCTTCTCGGGGACGGCGACGTCCCCGGGAGGAGGCCGGCCGTGGCCTACGTTTTCGACCTCTACGGGACGCTCCTCGACGTGCGCTCCCTCACGGGGCTCGTGGCGGCCGCGCTCGGCCCCGGCGCCGACGCGGGCCGCCTCCTCGACCTCTGGCGCCGCACCCAGCTCGAGTACGCCTGGCAACGGGCGCTCATGGGCCGCTACGCCGACTTCGAGGCGATCACCGCCGACGCCCTGGACCATGCCGCCGAGGCCGAAGGGGTGGCACTCGACGCGGGGGCGCGGGCGGCCCTGCTCGGCGCCTGGGACCGGCTCACCCCCTACCCGGAGGTGGCCGGGGTGCTCGACCGCCTGGCGCCCGCGCCCCGGGTAGTGCTCTCGAACGGCAGCCCCGCCATGCTGGCGCGCGCGGTCGAGGGGAGCGGGCTTTCACCCCGCCTGACCGCCGTGCTGTCGGTCGACGCCGTCCGGACCTACAAGCCCGATCCCGCCGTGTACCGGCTCGCATGCGAGGCGCTCGGCCTTCCGCCCGGGGCCATCACGTTCGTCTCGTCGAACGCATGGGATGCCGCCGGCGCGCGGGCCTTCGGCCTGCGCACCGTGTGGGTCAACCGCACCGGCGCGCCGCGCGCGCGCCTCGGGGTCGCACCCGACGTCGAGGCGCGGGACCTCGGAGCCCTGATCGAGGAGAGGTGACGACGCCATGTCCGACACGCGACTGTCCACCCGGCTGCGCCAGGCGGCCGAGCCGATCTGGGCGGCCCAGCACGCCCACCCGTTCGTCCGCGGGATCGGCGACGGGACGTTGCCGATCGACC
>DASVDK010000032.1:0-9803 GCA_036381125.1 Thermodesulfobacteriota bacterium
GCAGCCCGTCTGGCGTGCAGGGCCTGAGTCCGACCCACGGCTCGGCCGCGAGCGGCGCGCCGGGGTCGCGCAGGTAGGTCCGGGCGGCGCGCCGGATCGCGTCGACCCGGCGAGCGGAGATGGACAGGTCGATCCCGGCCAGCTCGAGCGTCCCCGCGTAGCGCAGCCGGTCGCCCATCGGCGTGACGGCGACCCTCGCCTCGGCCAGCATGAGCGGTCTCGACGGCCCGCCCGGCGGCATGGGGCCGGTGAGGCTGTACCCCTTGGCCGCCTCCACCGGGACGCGCACGCCGAGGTCGCGCTCGAAGGCGGGCGCCCAGGCTCCGGTCGCCACGACGGCGGCGTCGCACGGCACGTCCCCCTCGGCGGTGCGGACGGCGGTCACGCGGCGCCCGTTGCGGCGCAGCCCGATCGCCGCGACGCCGGTCCGGACCCGGACGCCGTGCGACCCGGCGGCGAGCCGGGCGAGGCCGGTCACGAAGCGATCGGGGACGATCTGCGCGTCGGCGGCCACGTGGAGGCTTCCCGCGACGCCCGGCGCGAGCGCCGGCTCGAACGCCATCGTCTCCTCCGCCCCGAGCACGCGCGCCTCGATGCCGGCCTCGCCGAGCCGGGCCGCCTCGCGCCTCCCCTCCTCGAGGCCGCTCGCCGTCCGGTAGACCTCGAGGATCCCCCGCTCCTCGAACCCGAAGTCGAGCCCGGGGGTCAGGGCGAGCTCCCGGTAGAGGTCGAGGCTCGCCACGTGGAGCGCCTTGAGGATCGGCGCGGCGCGCCGCACGTGCGCCTCGGTGCACGACGCCGCGAAGGCGAGGAGCCACCGCGCGAGCGCAAGGCTCGCCCTCGGCCGCACGTAGAAGGGGCTCTCCGGGTCGAGCATCCACCTGAGCCCCCGCGAGAGCGCGCCGGGAGCGGCGAGCGGCACGCTGTGGCTCGGCACCAGGAGCCCGGCGTTGCCCGCGGAGGCGCCCGACGCGACTTCCGCCCGCTCGAGGAGCGTGACCGGCAGACCTCGCTTCGCGAGATAGTAGGCCGATGCCACGCCGACGACCCCGCCGCCGACCACCACGACCATGGTTCCCTCCCCTGCGGACGCGCGCGACCCTTGCTTGACCCGTCAAGGATGTTCTATTCTGCCCGACATGGGACTCAAGGACACGCCGCAGTACTACCACGAAGTTCTGAAACGCATTCCCCCTCGCGCCGTGCCGGCCTTCGAGGAGCCGGAGATGCAGGAGCGGGTCTGGGGCCGCCGCTGGGGCGTCTACGACGACGTCGGGCCGCTCAAGGTCTGCGCCGTGCACCGGCCGGGCGACGAGATCCGGGTCATGACGCAGGACAAGTACGACCCGACGATCGAGGCCCTGATCGACGACGACGCGCAGTGGTATTTCCGATCCGACCGCGCGCCCGACCTCGAGAAGATGCAGGCCGAGCACGACCAGATGACCCGCGTGCTGCGCGAGGAGGGGGTCGAGGTCGTCGAGATCGGCGGGTCGCCGACCGACCCGAAGGCGATGTACACGCGGGACAACGCCGTGGCGGTCCAGGGCGGCGCCATCATCGGCCGCATGGGGCCGGTCGGCCGCGACTTCGGCTGCGGGCGGCGCGGCGAGGAGGCCTACGCGGCGCGCGCGATCGCCGCGCTCGGCATGCCGATCCTCCGCACCATCCACGGCACCGGGCTCTTCGAGGGCGGCAGCTTCTGCTTCCTCGACGAGCGCAACGCCGCCATCGGCCTCTCGTTCCGCCAGAACGAGGAGGCGGCCCGCCAGATCGAGGAGGTGCTGGCGGTGCAGGGGGTGAAGCTCCACCGGGTGCCGCTCACCGGCCACAGCCTCCACATCGACAGCTCCATCGTCATGGTGGCCAGGGACCTCGCCCTCGTGAACGTGTCGCGGCTCCCCTACTGGTTCCTCGACACGTTGAAGGACCTCAAGATCCACACGGTGGAGGCCCACTGGGCCGACAACCCGCGCGTCGTCAACTGCCTCGCCGTGCGTCCGGGGCGCGTACTGCTCGCCATGAACAACGGCGACGCGACCGCCGAACGGCTCGTCAAGCACGGCGTCCAGGTGATCCCCATCGACTACGCCGAATGTCAGATGAACGGCGGCGGGATCCATTGCTCCACGCTGCCGCTCCTGCGCGAACGCGCCTGAACCCGGGAGGAAGGACCATGCTGTCTCGCGTCGCGACGTTCACCGCCGCGCTGCTGCTGGCCGTCGCCAGCGCGTCCCACGCGGCCACGCCGCCCGACACGCTCGTCATCGGGTACAACCGGGCGACCAACAACCTGCTGCCCGGCCAGAACCCGGGGCTGCCCAACATCTGGGCCAACATGCTGATCTACGACTGCCTCGTCATCCACGACGGGCAGGGCAAGATCCACCCGGGTCTCGCGGAGCGGTGGGAGCTGGCGAAGGACGGCGTCACCTGGACCTTCCACCTCCGCAAGGACGTGACCTTCCACTCGGGGCGCAAGTTCACGGCGAAGGACGTGAAGGCCCACTTCGACATGTGGAAGACGCTCCCCACGGGGAGCAAGATCGCGGCGCTCGACCGGACGGAGATCGTCGACGACTACACGGTCCGCTTCGTCCTCAAGTACCCCACGCTCGTCTTCCTGAACATGATCAGCCAGACGGAGTGGTCGTACTGCGGCATCCCCGACTCCGAGCAGGTGGCCAGGTACGGCAAGGACTACGGCGTGGTGCCGGAGTCGGTCTCCGGGACCGGCCCGTTCAAGCTCGTCCGGTGGATCCGCGAGGACCGGATGGAGTTCGAGCGCAACCCGGCCTACACGTGGGGCCCGGCGTTCTACAAGAACCGCGGGCCGGCCCACATCGAGAAGATCGTGATCCGCTCGATCGCCGACGCGGCCGCGCGCACGGCCGCGCTCGAGCGGGGCGAGATCGACATGGACATCAGCCTCTCGGAGTTCGACGCCAAGCGGCTGTCGGCCATGAAGGGGCTCTCGGTCATCGTCAAGCCGAAGAACACGACCCACAACCTCGGCTTCAACCACGACAAGCCGCTCTGGAAGGACGTGCGCGTCCGCCAGGCCCTGATGTACGCCATCGACCAGAAGCCGATCGTCGAGGCGGTCTTCGCGGGCTACGCCGAGCCGGCCGTCGGGCTCTTCTCGCCGTCGGTCGAGGGGGCCGCCCCCGACGCCGAGGTGCGCGCGGTCTTCCCCGGCTACGACCCCGAGAAGGCGAAGGCGCTCCTCGACGAGGCCGGCTGGAAGCCGGGCCCCGACGGCATCCGCGTGAAGGACGGGCAGCGGCTCGCGTTCACCGTCTACCTCTACAGCGAGCCGCAGGCGAACACGCTCACCGTGATCCAGGAGCAGTGGCGCGCGATCGGCGCCGAGGCGACGATCCGGCAGATGGAGTACGCCGCCTGGATCGACGCGACGAAGAAGGGCGAGCACGACATCCGCTACGTCGACGGCACGCACAGCACGGCCGACATCGCCTACTGGTACACCTGCGCGGCCCGCCCGCACCCGAACAACATCTTCTGGTGCGACCCGACGACGGAGAAGCTCTACGAGATCACGCAGAAGACCACCGACCCGGCCGCGCGGGTCAAGGCCTTCCAGGACCTCGAACTCGACCTCATCAAGCGAGCGGTCCTGATCCCGATGCCCCACACCGCCTGGGTCGTGGGCGTCTGGGACAGCGTGAAGGACCTCGAGCTGCACCCGATCCACGGGTACTACAAGCTCCTGGACGCGAGGAAGGTGCGCTGATCCCGTACGTCCTGCGGCGGCTCGCCGCCGCGTGCCTCATCCTGGTCGGGGTCTCCCTGCTGGTGTTCGTCGCCGTGCGGCTCATCCCGGGAGACCCCGCCGCCGTCCTGGCCGGCGCCGACACCACATCCGAGCAGATCGAGCAGATCCGGCGGGATCTGGGCCTCGACCGGCCGATCTGGGTCCAGTACGCCAGGTACGTGCGCCGGGCGCTCGAGGGCGACCTCGGGCGGTCGATCCACAGCCGGCAGCCGGTCGCCGAGGAGATCCTCGGCCGCTTTCCGGCCACGCTCGAGCTGACCCTGGCGAGCCTCGTCATCGCGTCGATCGTCGGCATCGGCGTCGGGGTGCTCTCCGCCGTGCGCCAGTACAGCCTCCTCGACCACGTCACGATGGTCGGCGCGCTCGCCGGCATCTCGATGCCGGTCTTCCTGATCGGCATCCTCCTGGTCTGGTTCTTCTCGCTCTACCTGGGCTGGCTGCCGACCGGCGGGCGGCCCGAGTGCTGGGCCTGCGCCGATCGCGTGATCCACCTGATCCTCCCCACCCTGACGCTGGCCGGGATCTCGGTCGGCATGATCGCGCGCCTCACGCGCGCCACCATGCTCGAGGTCATCCGCGAGGACTTCAACCGGACCGCCCGCGCGAAGGGGCTCGGCGAGTGGTCGGTGATCTGGCGGCACGCCCTCCGCAACGCGCTCATCCCGGTCGTGACCTTCCTCGGGCTCCAGTTCGGCGTCCTCCTCGGCGGCGCCGTGGTGACCGAGACGATCTTCTCCTGGCCCGGGATGGGCCGGCTCGTCGTCGACGCGATCGGCTCGCGCGACTACCCGGTCATCCAGGGGACGGTCCTCTTCATGGCGGTCCTGTTCGTCCTCATCAACCTCGCCGTCGACCTCCTCTACGGGGTCCTCGACCCCCGCGTCAGGGCCGCCCGATGAGCCCCGCCCTGCGCCGATTCGGCCGCCACCGCCTCGCCGTCGTGGGCCTCGTCTGCCTCGTGCTCGTCGTGGCCGCATCGGCGGCGGCGCCGCTCCTCACCCGCTACACGCCGACGCAGCAGTCCTTCACCCGGCGCCTGCAGGGCCCGTCCGCCGAGCACGTCCTCGGGACCGATCAGTTCGGCCGCGACATCTACACGCGCGTCCTCTACGGCGGTCGGCTCTCGGTCCTCTTCGGCGTGGCGGCGGTCGCCATCGGGCTCGCCGCCGGCGGCAGCCTGGGCCTCGCGGCCGGATACTTCCCGCGGGTGGACGGGCCGGCCATGCGGGCGATGGACGTCCTGCTGTCGTTCCCGGCCGTGCTGCTGGCGATCATCGTCGTGGCGATCCTCGGGCCGGGCCTCGGCACGGTCATGCTCGCGGTCGGCGTCCGGCAGATCCCCGCGTACGCCCGCATGGTCCGGGGCGCGGTCCTCGTCGTGAAGGCGCTCCCCTATGCCGAGGCCGCGGTCGCCCTCGGCTCGACCCACTGGCGGACGATCCGCTCGACCATCGTCCCGAACTGCGTCGCGCCGGTCCTGGTCTTCTCGACGCTGCAGGTCGCCAACGCGATCCTGCTCGCATCCATCCTCTCCTTCCTCGGCCTCGGGGTGCAGCCGCCCGCGGCCGAGTGGGGGATCATGGTGAACCAGGGCCGCGCCTTCCTGCGCGACGCCCCGCACGTCGCCATCGTGCCCGGCCTCGCGATCTTCCTCGTCGTCATGAGCTTCAACATGATCGGCGACGGGCTGCGCGACAGCCTCGACGTGCGGCTCAGGGACGGGAGCCACTCGTGAAGCGACGCATCGTGGAAGAGGTGGACCGGCGGCGGGACGAGTTCGTCGCGCTCCTGTCCCGAGTGGTCCAGTTCGACACCGACAACCCGCCGTCGGACACGCGAGCGCTCGCCGCCTTCATGGCGGACTGGCTCGGGGCGCGCGGCATCGCCGCCGAGGTGATCATGCCGTACGAGCCCTACGCGAACGTCGTCGCGGCGCTCGGGCCGGTGGGCGCGACGCCCCACCTCACGCTGAACGGACACCTCGACCAGTTCCCGGCCGACGACCCGGCCCTCTGGCGCGACGGTCCATACTCCGGGGTCGTCCGCGACGGCAGGGTCTACGGCCGCGGCGTCTCCGACATGAAGGGCGGCACCACCGCCTCGCTCGTCGCCTTCGCGCTCGTGAAGGAGCTGGAGATCCCGCTGAGGGGCCGCCTGAGCTTCACCGGCGTCTCCGACGAGGAGACCGGCGGCGAGTACGGCACGCGCTGGATCCTCGCACACCACAAGGAGTACGTCGGCCAGGCGTGCCTCAACGGCGAGCCCTACGCGCCCGACGTGGTCGGCATCGGCGAGCGCGGCACGTACCGGGTCATCCTCCGCACCGAGGGCGAGCCGATGCACGGCTCCCTCTCGTCGGGCGACAACTGCATCATGCGGATGGCCGAGGCCCTCCTCGCCCTTCGCCCGCTCGTCCGGGAGGAGTCCGACGTCCCGCGGGAGCTCGAGGCGATCGTCGAGCGGCAGAAGTCCTACACGCGCAGCCCCCAGGACGCCGGCAAGGGGTACCTCCTCGACCACCCCTCCTACAACGTCGGCGTCATCCGCGGCGGCACGAAGCTGAACGTCGTGCCCCGCGTCTGCGAGGCGGAGGTCGACATCCGGCTGCCGGTCGGGTTCACCGTCGCCCGCATGGACACCCTGGTCAGGCGGCTCCTGCGCGAGGCCGGCCGGTCGGACGTCACCGTGACGCCGGCGCGCGAGACGACCGGCCGCGCGCCGGGTCGCCCCTCCGCGGAGCGCACCGGGGAGCCGACCTGGACGAGCCCCGACGAGCGGCTCGTCCGGATCGTCAGGGCCAACGCCGCGGCGCTGATCGGCAAGGAGCCGCTCTACTACCTCGGCCTCGGCGCCACCGACGGGCGGCTCTTCCGCGCCCACGGGGTGCCGACCGTCATCTACGGGCCCCGCCCCTTCAACATGGGCGGCATCGACGAGCACATCGCCGTCGACGACTTCCTCACCGTCATCAAGGTTCACGCCCTGACCATCGTGGACTACCTCGGACTCGCGTAACGGAGACCCTCATGGCCATCAAGGACCAGATCCTCGCCCGCGTCGACCCCGACGAGGTCATCCAGCTCGCCAGGGACCTCGTCAAGATCCCGAGCTTCACCACCGAGGAGACCGAGTGCGCCCGGTTCCTCCACGACCTCTTCCGCAAGGAGGGTCTCGAGTCCGAGCTCCAGGAGGTGGACCCCGGCCGCTTCCAGACCGTGGCGCGGCTCAGGGGCACCGGCGGCGGCAAGAGCCTCATGCTGAACGGCCACATCGACATCGACCCGATGGGCGCCGGCTGGCGGCGGGACCCCTTCACCGCCACCATCGAGGGCGACCGGATGTACGGCGCGGGGATCTTCAACATGAAGGGGGGCGTGACGTCGATGGTCATCGCCGCGCTCGCCGCGAAGCGGAGCGGCGTCCCGCTCCGGGGCGACGTCGTGGTCGCCTGCGTGGCCGGCGAGCTGCAGGGCGGCGTCGGGACGGTGCACCTGCTCGAGCGGGGGATCCGCACCGACTACGCCATCGTCCCCGAGCCCTACGACACGAAGAACATCATCACGAAGCACACCGGCGTGATGCAGATCCTCGTCCACGTGATCGGCCGCTCGGCTCACATCTCGCGCAAGGAGCAGGGGATCAACGCCATCGTCAAGATGGCGAAGGTCGTCGAGGCGCTCGAGAACGCCACGCTCCGCCACACGCACGACCCCGACCTCCCGGGCCTCCCGCGCCACCAGGTCGGCACCATCATCGGCGGCCGCGGCTACACGCCGGGGGGGCATTCGTACCGCGGCGTCGAGACGCGGGGCGCCAACATCGTGCCCGACGTCTGCACGATCTGGATCGACGTCCGCTTCAACCAGAGCATGACGCCCGAGAGCATCCTCGAGGACATCACCGCGGTGCTCGAGCAGACGAAGCGGGACGACCCCGACTTCCGCTACGAGATCGAGTTCCCGCCGGTCCCCGAGCGCAAGGCGAACCGCATCGTCATGCCGCCCATGTCGGTGCCGGTCACGGCGCACATCGTCCAGACCCTGAAGAAGAACGTCACCGCCGTCATCGGCGAGGAGCCGAACGTCGGGGCGGTCGCGCCCTTCAGCTACGCCGGCAACGACACCGCGCACCTCTACAACGCCGGCATCGAGTGCTGCCTCTACGGGCCGGTGGCCGGCTACACCACGGAGTTCCCCGACCGCTGGACCTCGGTGAAGCAGATGCAGGACTGCGCGAAGGCGCTCGCCGCCACCATCGCGGACATCTGCGCATGACGGGCAGAGCCGGCCTGCCGCCGCGACCATGCCGGCCGCCGGCGCGGGTCCGCCCGCCGCGTCGTGGCCGGCGATGGTGATCCGCTGCGGCACGCTGATCGACGGCGTCTCCGCCGCGCCGCGGCGGGACGCGACGATCGGCGTGAGGGACGGCAGGATCGCGGAGGCGGAGGGCCGGGTCGACCTCGACCTGTCGGCCTACACGGTCCTCCCCGGCTTCGTCGATGCCCACGACCACCTCGGCTTCGGGGTGGGCGAGCCCAAGGCGGCGCTCGCGGCCGAGTCGCCGGTCTGGGTGATGGCCAAGGCCGCCGCCGTCGCGCGCGGCGCCCTCGAGGCCGGCATCACGACGCTCAGGACCCTCGGCGACCGCGACCAGGTCGACCTGTTCGCGCGAAAGGCGATCGACCAGGGCCTCCTGGCCGGCCCCCGGCTGCTCGTGGCCGGCGTGCCGATGACCCGACCGTCCGGGGGGATGTTCTGGCACCCGCCGGCGCTCGCGGACGGGCCCGACGGCGTGCGGGCGCACGTCCGCCGCGAGGTCGCGGCCGGTGTGGACTGGCTCAAGATGTTCGCCACCGGCCCGGCCGGCACGCCCACCTCGGCCACCGCGACGCCGCTCTTCACCCGCGAGGCCATCCTCGCCGCCGGCGACGAGGTGCGCCGCGCCGGCAAGCGGCTCGCCGTGCACGCCCACGACCCGACCGCCGTCCGCTGGGCCGTCGAGGCGGGCGCGCACACGATCGAGCACGGCGTCCACCTCGACGCCGAGACCCTCGCCCTCATGGCCGAGCGCGGCGTGAGCCTCGTCGTGACCGCCAGCTACTACGAGGCGGCGGCTCGCCACCCCGCCTTCCCCCCCGACGTGCAGGCGCGCTTCCGGACCGCCCTCGAGGTCGCCCGGCAGGGCCTCGCCCTCGCGCGGCGTGCCGGGGTGAACGTGGCCGTCGGCACCGACGAGAACCACGGCCGCATCGACATGGAGGTGGCCATCCTCCGCTCGGGCGGCTACACGCCCATGGAGTCGCTGCGCGCCGCCACCCTCGGCGGCGCCATCGCCTGCGGCGTCGACCGGGACGTGGGGAGCCTGGAGCCCGGCAAGGCGGCCGACCTCGTCGCGGTCGAGGGCGACCCGCTCGCCGACGTCTCGGCCATCCGGCGCGTCGTCCTCGTCATGAAGGGGGGCGAGGTCGTCGTCGACCGGCGGGGCGCGCCCCTTCCTCCTTGACGGCGCCCTACCCTTCCGGGATCATCGAACCATGTCTCCCGAGACCGACGTCGCCCGCTACGCGGCCATGTTCGCGGCCCTGGGTCACGAGGCGCGGCTCGCGATCGTCCGCCTCCTGCTCGCGGCCCATCCGGTCGGGATGGTGGCCGGCGAGATCCAGCAGGAGCTCGGCATCCCCGCCTCCACCCTGTCGCACCACCTCGACGCGCTGAGGCAGGTCGGCCTGGTCGAGCAGCGGCGCGAGGGGAAGTACCAGCGCTACCTCGCGGCGGCGGACGGGCTCGAGGCGCTGCTGCGGTTCCTCTACGCCGAGTGCTGCACCCGCAGCCAGGTGGTGCCGCTCTCGGCGCTGCGCCGCAAGCCGTCGTGAGGACCTACTACGGCTGGCGTCTGGTCCTGACGCTCGGCGCCACCGAGACGATCTCCTGGGGGATCCTCTACTACAGCTTCACGGTCTTCCTCGCGCCGATGGAGGCCGATCTCGGCTGGTCGCGGGCCGCCACGT
>DASVDK010000033.1:0-5972 GCA_036381125.1 Thermodesulfobacteriota bacterium
CCTCGCGCGTGGCGACGATCCGGTCGAGGTCGCCCGCGTAGTCCGTGTCGGTCGTCCCCACCCAGGAGAACTCCCGCCAGGGGATCACGAAGAACATCCGCCCGTCGCGCTCCGACTCGAGGTAGATCGCCCGATCGGTGAGGCGCGGGACGGCCACGTGGATCCCCTTGGTCGTCCTGAGGACCCTGGCCCCCGCCTCGTCCACGCCGGCCACGCGCCGGACCTGGTCGACCCACGGGCCCGACGCGTTCACCACGATCCGCGCAGCGAGGCGGCGCCCCTCGCCGGTGAGGGGGTCGCGCACCTCGAGCGTCCAGCCGCCGACGTCGCGGCGCATCGCCTCCACCTCGGCGTAGTTCGCCACCGCGGCGCCGGCGCGGCGCGCCGAGAGGACGTTCTCGAGGCAGAGCCGCTCGGGGAAGAGGAGGAGGTCGTCGAAGTAGTACCCGGCCCCCTCGAGCCCCTCGCGGCTCAGCGTCGGCTCGAGCCGCAGCGCCTCCTCGGCCGAGATGCCGCGGTAGCGGCCGGTCGTCTTGCCCGGCGTGAGGAGGTCGTAGAGCCGCATGCCGATCCGAACGCGGATCATGCCCCGCCTGGCGCCCCTGTAGACCGGCACGAGGAAGGGGAGCGGGCGAACCAGATGGGGGGCGAGCCGCTCGAGCCGCGACCGCTCGACGAGGCTCTCGCGCACGAGGGCGAAGTCGAACAGCTCGAGGTAGCGCAGGCCGCCGTGGATGAGCTTGGAGGACTTGCTCGTCGTCCCGTAGGCGAAGTCGCGCCGCTCGAGGAGCACCGTCGCGAGGCCGCGCATGGCCGCGTCGCGGGCGATGCCCGCCCCCGCCATGCCGCCGCCGATGACCGCGACGTCGAACGCGGGGCGTTCGATCCCGGCGAGCGTCACCCGTTACGCCGCCACGACGCGCGAGAGGATGCCCTCGACGCGGGCGAGCGCCTCGTCGAGCGCCTCGGGCTTCGAGCCGCCGGCCTGCGCCATGTCCCGCCGCCCGCCGCCCGATCCGCCGACGATCGGCGCGATCTCCTTGACGATCGCCCCGGCGTCGAAGCGGTCGGTCACGTCCTTGGTGAGCGACGCCACGAGCATCGCCTTGCCGTCGTTCGCGCTGCCGAGCACGACGACGCCCGAGCGCAGCCTCGCCTTCAGCTCGTCGGCCAGCTCGCGCAGCGCCTTCGGGTCGGGCGCGTCGACGCGCGCCGCGAGGAGCGTCGTGCCGGCGACCGGCCTCGCCTGCGCGAGCGGATCGGCCGCCGCCACGGCCCTGCCGCGGCGGGCCTGCTCGAGCTGCTTCTCGAGCTCCTTCTGCCGCTGCTGCAGCTTCGCGATCCGGTCGACCAGCTCCTCGGGCCGCGCCCTGAGCGCCGCGGCCGCCTCGGCGAGCTGCCGCTCCCAGCGCTGCACCACGTGCAGCGCCTCCGGGCCGGCGATCGCCTCGATGCGGCGGACGCCCGAGGCCAGGCCGGTCTCCGAGAGGATCTTGAAGAAGCCGATCTGCCCGGTGCGGTGGACGTGCGTGCCGCCGCACAGCTCGAGCGAGAAGTCCTGCACGTCGATCACCCGCACGGTGTCGCCGTACTTCTCGTCGAACAGGCCGATCGCCCCGCGCCGCTTGGCCTCGTCGAAGGGGAGTTGCAGGTGCGCCACCGGGCGGTCCTCGACGATCACCAGGTTCACCAGCTCCTCGATGTCGCGCTTCTGCGCGTCGGTGAGCGGGGCGAAGTGGGTGAAGTCGAACCGCAGCCGGTCGGGCGCCACCAGCGAGCCGGCCTGCGTGGCGTGCGGGCCGAGGACCTTCCGGAGCGCCGCGTGCAGCAGGTGCGTGCCGGTGTGGTTGGCCATGGCGCCGATCCGGTGCCGGCGGTCGACCTCGAGGCGGACCGGGTCGCCCTCGACCAGGGTCCCCTCCTCCACCGTGACGTGGTGGACCGTGACCCCCTTGGACGGCGAGGTCGTGTCGGTCACGCGGCCGCGGCCGTTCGGCCCCGCGACGACGCCGGTATCGCCCACCTGGCCGCCCCCCTCCGCGTAGAAGGGGGTCTCCGGGGCGACGAGGAGCACCGACTCGCCCGGCCCGGCCCGCTCGATCCGCTTCCAGCCGGCGTCGAGCAGCACCGAGACCTTGGAGTCGACGACCAGCGTCTCGTATCCGCGGAAGACCGACGTGGGGAGCGATCGGGCGTCCGCCTGGCTCGCCAGCGCCTGGGAGACCGACGCCCGGTGCGCCTGGCGCGACGCCTCCTGCTGCCTCGCCATCTCGCGCTCGAAGCCGTCGAGGTCGACCGTGAGCCCCTGGTCGCGCAGGATGTCGGCCGTGAGGTCGGTGGGGAAGCCGAAGGTGTCGTAGAGCCGGAAGACGACCTCGCCCGGCAGCACCGTGGCGCCGCGGCCGCGCAGCCGCTCCACCTCCTCGCGCAGGAGGCGCAGGCCGGAGGCGAGCGTCTCGCCGAACCGCTCCTCCTCGTTCCGGATGACCGCCGCCGTGGCGGCCGCCGAGTCGCGCAGCTCCGGGTAGGCGTCGCCCATCATCGCCACGACCTCGCCCGAGAGCCGGTAGAGGACCGGCTCCTCGAAGCCGAGCATGCGCGCGTGCCGGGCGGCCCGCCGCATGATGCGGCGGAGCACGTAGCCCCGACCCTCGTTCGAGGGCAGGACCCCGTCGGTGATGAGGAACGTCATGGCGCGCGCGTGGTCCGCCATGACGCGCATCGACACGTCCCGCTCGCCGCCCCGGCCGTAGGGCGTCCCCGCCTCGCGCTCGACGAAGCGGATCAGGTCGCGCAGGAGGTCGGTGTCGTAGTTGCTGCGGACGCCCTGCAGGACGGCGGCCAGCCGCTCCAGGCCGGCGCCGGTGTCGATCGACGGCCTCGGCAGCGGCGTCATCGCGCCCGAGGCGTCGCGGTTGAACTGCATGAAGACCAGGTTCCAGATCTCGAGGAACCGGTCGCACTCGCAGCCGAGGCCGCAGTCGGGCCTCCCGCAGCCGGCGTCCGCCCCCTGGTCGTAGTGGACCTCCGAGCAGGGGCCGCAGGGGCCGGTGTCGCCCATGGCCCAGAAGTTGTCCTTCTCCCCCATCTTGACGATGCGGTCGGCCGGCACGCCGGCCACCTTCTGCCACAG
This sequence comes from Thermodesulfobacteriota bacterium, assembly GCA_036381125.1. GTDB lineage: Bacteria > DASVDK01 > DASVDK01 > DASVDK01 > DASVDK01 > DASVDK01. Next base: position 3,134 of record DASVDK010000033.1, read on the forward strand.
CCGGCCCGCCTCGTCGTCCTGCTCGTAGATGGTGATCCAGAGCTTCGACGCCGGCAGCCCGAACTCCTTCGTCAGGAGTTCCCACGCGTAGGCGATCGCCCCTTCCTTGAAGTAGTCCCCGAAGGAGAAGTTGCCGAGCATCTCGAAGAACGTGTGGTGGCGCGCCGTGCGCCCGACGTTCTCGAGGTCGTTGTGCTTGCCCCCCGCCCGGACGCACTTCTGCGCCGTGGTCGCCCGCACGTAATCGCGCCGCTCCTGGCCGAGGAAGACCCGCTTGAACTGCACCATGCCGGCGTTGGTGAAGAGGAGCGTCGGGTCGTCCCTGGGCACGAGCGGCGACGACGGCACGACGCGGTGGCCGTTGCGCTCGAAGTACCGGAGAAAGGCGCTGCGGATCTCGTTGCCGGTCATGAAGGCTCCGATAAGAGGCCGAGAATGCTCAAGTTTACCGCCCTGCTCCGCCCGGCGCCAGCCGGCGGCGAGGTCTCTCATCCGGTTCTAATCGGTTTCTCATGAGAGCCCAACGCCCCTGCCCTATCCTTGACGCTCGGGCTACCATCCCGGCTCGGAGGACGAGGATCATGAGTCGCAAGGGAGCGTTCGCCAGCATTCTGGCCGCGCTCGTCGTGGGCGCCTTCGGAGGGGCCGCAGCCACGAGCGCCATCGGGGGCCGGGGAGGCCAGCAGCCAGGCGCCGGGGAACCGGTTGCCGCCGATCAGGTCCAGGTTGCCGAGGCGCAGTCGGGCGCGCCGGGCTCGGGCGAGCCGCGCGGCACGATCGCGCCGACGCCGCCTCCGCCGTCGGCCCCCTCCTCGTTCGCCGACCTGGTCGAGCGGCTCGAGCCGGCCGTCGTGAACATCCAGGTCACGAAGGTCGCCGGGGCGCAGAACCCGTTCGCGGGGACGCCGTTCGAGGACTTCTTCCGCGGCCGGCCGGGCCCGCGCGTCCAGGGGGCCGGCTCGGGGTTCGTCATCTCGCCCGAGGGGTACATCGTCACGAACAACCACGTGGTCGAGGACGCCCGCGACGTGAAGGTCACCTTCGCCACGGGCGACGAGTACCAGGCCAAGGTGATCGGCCGCGACCCCAAGACCGATCTCGCGCTCATCAAGATCGAGCCCAGGGCGCCCCTCCCCTCGGTCACCCTCGGCGACTCCGACTCGCTCAGGGTCGGCGACTGGGTCCTCGCCATCGGCAACCCGTTCGGCCTCGAGGGGACCGTCACGATCGGCATCGTCAGCGCCAAGAGCCGCCAGATCGGCGCCGGGCCCTACGACGACTTCCTGCAGACCGACGCGGCCATCAACCCGGGCAACTCCGGCGGCCCGCTCTTCAACCTCAAGGGCGAGGTGGTCGGCATCAACACCGCCATCGTCGCGCGGGGCCAGGGGGTCGGCTTCGCCATCCCCATCAACCTCGCCAAGGCGCTCATCCCCCAGCTCAGGGAAGAGGGGCGCGTCACGCGGGCGTGGCTCGGCGTGGTGGTCCAGCCGGTCACCCCGGCGCTGGCCCGCTCGCTCAAGCTCCCCGAAGCGAAGGGGGCGCTCGTCGCGGACCTCGTGAACGACGGCCCGGCCGCCAGGGCCGGGATGCGCCAGGGGGACGTGATCGTCGGCTTCCAGGGGAAGCCGGTGGAGGACTCGTCGCAACTGCCGAGCATCGTGGCCGGCGTCAAGCCCGGCACCCGCGCCGAGGTGCGCGTGATCCGCAACGGCCGTCCGGAGACGCTCACCGTGACGCTCGGCCGGATGCCGGACGAGGAGGCGCAGGCCTCCCTCGGTGACGACGACACCAGCCCGGCGCGCGCCGGCCTGGCGCTGGCCGACGTGCCGCGGCCGCTCGCCCGCCAGCTCAACCTGCCGCCCGGCCGCGGCGCTCTGGTGACCGCGATCCAGGCCGGCAGCCCGGCCGAGCGGGCTGGCCTGCAGCCGGGCGACGTGATCCTCGAGGTGAACCGCAAGCCGGTGTCCGGCGCCCAGGCGGCCATCGACGAGATGAAGCGCGCCGCCGACGGCGACCCGATCCTCCTGCGGGTCGCCAGGGAGGGGGGCCAGATCTACGCCGCGCTCGAGCCGCGGCCCGAGTCCGGCCAGGCGCGGTAGGCGGACCGCCGATGCGCGTGCTCGTGGTCGAGGACGAGCGGAAGGTGGCGAGCTTCGTCCAGCGGAGCCTCGAGGAGGAGGGCTTCGCCGTGGACGTGGCGTACGACGGCCGCGAGGGGCTCGAGCGCGCCCTCGCCACCGACTACGACGCCGTCGTCCTCGACGTGATGCTCCCGGAGAAGGACGGCCTCGGCGTCGTCTCCGCCATGCGCGAGGAGGGTCGCCGCACCCCGGTGCTCCTCCTCACGGCGCGCCAGGCGGTGGGCGATCGCGTCAAGGGGCTCGACGCCGGCGCCGACGACTACCTCGTCAAGCCCTTCGCCGTCGAGGAGCTGCTCGCGCGGGTCAGGGCCCTCATCCGCCGCAAGGACGGCACCCGCCCCGGGCCGCTCACGGTGGGCGACCTCGTGCTCGACCCCGACACGCGCCGCGCCCGCCGCGGCGACCGCGAGATCGAGCTGACCGCCAAGGAGTACGCGCTCCTCGACTACTTCATGCGCAACCCCGGGCGCGTCCTCACGCGCGCGATGATCGCCGAGCACGTCTGGAACGTCGACTTCGACACCTTCAGCAACGTCATCGACGTCTACGTCAACTACCTGCGCAACAAGATCGACGCCCCCTTCGACACGAAGCTCCTCAAGACCGTGCGCGGCATGGGCTACATGATCGAGGCGCCCAGATAATCGTCTGGGGTCAGGTCTTGAGTTTTTCCGCGCCAGCCTGGAACACCGGGA
>DASVDK010000034.1:0-3612 GCA_036381125.1 Thermodesulfobacteriota bacterium
CCTGCGACGCCCTCGTCCGGCTCGCCGAGGCGGCCGAGGTCCCGGTGCAGGTGGCCTGGCGGCGGCACGACGCCTTCCCCAACGACCACCGGCTCTTCCTCGGCATGGCCGGCCTCGGCGCCGCCCCCGTCGTCTTCGAGCGCCTCGGGGCCGCCGACGTGGTGCTCGCGGTGGGCACGCGCTTCCAGGAGATCACGACGCGCGGGTACTCCCTGCCGGGGCGCGCCGCCTGCGTCTACCAGGTGGACATCGAGCCCGCGGTCCTCGGGGCTGCCATGCCGGTCACGCTCGGGATCGTGGCCGACGCCGGCGCCGCCCTGCGCGCGCTCGCGGGGCGCCTCCCCGCGCCCGTCCCCGGCCTCGCCGCCCGGCGAGCCCGCAACGAGGCCGATCGAGGCGCGTTCGTGGAGGCGACCACGCGCCGCCCCGCGGCGGTGCCGAAGGGCTGCGTCGACCCCGGCGCCGTCGTGGCCGCCATGCAGCGCCTCCTGCCGCCCGAGGCCATCGTCGCCACCGACGCCGGGAACTTCTACGGCTGGCTCTCGCGCTACTACCGCTTCCGCCGGCCGCGAACGTTCGTCGGCCCCACGTCGGGGGCGATGGGCTACGGCCTCCCCGCCGCCATCGGCGCCAAGCTCGCCCGGCCCGACGTCCCGGTCGTCGCCTGGGCGGGCGACGGCGGCTTCCTGATGACGATGACCGAGCTCGAGACCGCCGTGCGGACCGGGGCGAACGTCGTCGCGATCGTCTTCGACAACGCCCGCTACGGGACGATCCGGATGCACCAGGAGCGGGCCTACCCCGGGCGGGTCGTCGCGACCGACCTCACGACCCCCGACCTCGCGAAGGCCGCCGAGGCGTTCGGCGCGGCAGGGTTCCGGGTGTCGGGCGACGCGGAGGTCGAGGACGCGCTCGCCGCGGCGCTCGCGGCCGGCCGGCCGGCCGTGATCCACGTGCCGGTCGACCCGGAGTGGCTCAGCGTCGCGCAGGCTCGGTGGCCGCCACCTCCTGGTGGAGGCAGAGGATGTTGCCGTCCGGGTCGCTGAACCAGGCCGCCATCTCCGCCCCGAGGACGCAGACGTGGTCGACGGTCCTGAGGCCCGGCAGGTCGTAGTCGTGGAAGACGACGCCGCGCGCCTCGAGCGCGCGGATCGTCGACTCGATGTCGTCCACCAGAAAGCTGACCGCCGTGTGGTCGGCCTTCGTCCGGCTCCCGCGCGGGAAGAGGGCGAGGCGCCCCCCTCCCCCGCAGGCGTAGACGAACTTCCCGTCGGGCCGCGCCCCCACCGGGGTGAGCCCGAGCTTCGCCTCGTAGAACTCCCTCGCGCGGTCGAGGTCGACGACCGGCAGGATCGTGGTGACCGGAGCCTGGGCGAGCATGGCGAGCACCTCCTCGTCGCCGTGACGCCCCCGTGATGGTCCCGCGCGCCGGCCTCGGTGTCCACCGGCGCGCGCGGCCGCTCATCGGCAGGGCAGCCGCTCGCCGGCAGGGCCGGCGCCCGGTCACGCGCGGTGGAGCATCAGGTAGATCGTGACGCCGGTCACCGAGACGTAGAAGCACATCGGCACCGTCCAGCGCGCCAGCCTCGCGTGGCGCTCGAAGCGCGACGTGAAGGCGGACCAGAGGGTGGCCGGGATCAGCGGGACGAGCAGCGCCGCGAGGACGGTGTGCGAGGTCAGCACGGCGAAGTAGAGGGTCCGCACCGGGCCCTCCCCGGTGAAGCGGGTCGAGCCGTGCACCGCGTGGTAGAGGCCGTAGCCGGCGAGGAACAGGATCGAGGCGCCGACCGCGCCGAGCATGCACGCCCGGTGGCCCGCGACGTCCCGCCTCCGGATGAGGACCCAGCCGACCAGGATCAACGCGGCGCTGACCGCGTTGAGGGCGGCGTTCAGCGTCGGCAGCGCCGAGAGCGGCATCACGGCCGGCTTCCGCGCGGCACCACCGGACCTCGCCTCAGTGGTGCGCGGCGAAGTCCGGCAGGAGCGCCAGGATCAGGACCAGCACGATCGCCACCGGGACGAGGGCGATCGCGTAGATCACGCGGGGCTCCACCCTGAGGTGCATGAAGTAGGCGGCCACGAGCAACGCCTTGACCACCGCCACGGCGAAGATCGCCGCCACCGCCACTCCCCGCGTCCCGGGCAGGAAGCTCGCCGCGAACCCGGCGGCCATCAGGACGAGCAGCCAGGCCCAGACCGCCACGTAGTTGGTGCTTCCCGTGTGTGCCGACATCGCCGCCTCCCGTCAGGCCAGGTAGAGGAGCGGAAAGAGGAAGATCCAGACGACGTCCACGAAGTGCCAGTAGAGCCCCGCCAGCTCCAGGCGATGCGGGCTCCTGGCACGCCACCCGGTGGTCGCCCAGAGCAGCGCGTTCGCCACGATCCCGCCGAGGACGTGGAGGCCGTGGAGGCCGGTCATCGTGTAGTAGTAGGACCAGAAGGTCCCGCTCCACGGCACGTACCCGGCGCGGATCTCCCCCGTGTACTCGACCCCCTTCATCCCGAGGAAGGCGAGCCCGAGGAGGATCGTCAGCCCGAGGTGACGGCGCATGCCGGCCTGGTCGCCCCGCTCGAGCGCCGCGATCGCCAGGGCGACCGTGAGACTGCTCGTGAGCAGGATGACGGTGTTGGTCATGGCGATGGCCAGGTTCAGGTGCTCGGCGGCCTCGCCCCACTCGGGGCGGCCGAGGCGAAAGGCGACGAAGCTGGCGAGGAGCCCGCCGAAGATCATGATCTCCGAGGCGAGGAACCACCAGATGCCGACCTTGCCGGGCGTGAGCCCGTGGAACGACTCCTGCTTGACGGTGGCGACGGTCACGTCCGGCCTCCGCTCACGTGCGCGCGTCCGCGGCCCGGCCCTGCGGGAGCCAGTCGCGCGCCTCGCCGGGGACGCTGTACTCGTACGGCCCGCGCTGCACCACCGGCAGCGCCGGACCCCAGTTGAGGTGCGGCGGCGGGGAGGCGAGCGTCCATTCGAGCGTCGCCGCCTCCCACGGGTTCGCCGGCGCCGGCTTGCCGACGAGGAGACTCCGCACGACGTTGATCACGAAGGGGACCTGAGCCGCCAGGAGGAGGAGCGACGAGACGGTGGCCAGCTCGTTGATCCACTGGTGCGGCTCGAGCATCGGGAAGAACCGCGGATCGGAGGTCCGGCGCGGCATGCCGGCGAGCCCGATGTTGTGCAGCAGGAAGAAGGTCAGGTTGAAGAAGACGGCCGTGAGCCAGAAGTGCATCCGGCCGAGGCGCTCCGAGAGCATCCGGCCGAACATCTTCGGGAACCAGTAGTAGAAGCCGGCGAACGCGCCGAACACCACGGAGCTGAAGAGCGTGTAGTGGAAGTGCGCCACGACGAAGTACGTGCCGCGCAGGTAGATGTCGACCGGCGCCGAGCCGTTGAAGATCCCGGTGAGCCCGCCGAAGATGAACATCGCGATGAAGCCGAGGGCGAAGAGCATCGGCGTCTCGAAGCTGATCGAGCCGCGCCAGAGCGTCGCGATCATGGCGAAGACGATCCAGGCGACCGGGACCGAGATCAGGATCGTGGTCACGCTGAAGGGCATCGCCAGGTTCGGGTCCATGCCGCTCACGAACATGTGGTGCGCCCAGACGAGC
>DASVDK010000035.1:0-2382 GCA_036381125.1 Thermodesulfobacteriota bacterium
CGCCCTCAACCCTCCTGGAGGCGCCGACGATCGCGGCGCTGTCGGCCGTCGTCGCCGACCCCTCTCTGCAGGTCGAGCCGCTGGTGCGGATGCGGCGCGACGGGGACGGCCCTCCGCTCTTCATCGTCCACTCGATCTGGGGAGACGTGCTGGGCATGCGGGAGATCACCGCCGCGATGACCAGTGACGTCCCGGTCTACGGGCTGCGGGCGCGCGGCGTCCCGGCCGACGGAGCCGGTGAGGTCAGCGTCGAGGGCATGGCCCGGGACTACGTCGCGGTCATGCGGGGGGCGCAGCCGGCCGGGCCCTACCGCGTCACCGGGCACTCCTTCGGCGCCCTGATCGCCTTCGAGATCGCCCGACAGCTGGCCGCACAGGGCGAGATGGTCGAGTGGCTGGGGCTGATCGACGGGGAGCTGAGCACCGGCTGCCATCCGCCCGCAAGGCGCTGGGGACACCGCCTCGCGCTTCCATACCACTACCTGCGGGCCGCCCTCCGCGATCCTCGGGGAGCCCTGGGGACGGCCGCCCGCGTGGTCCCCGGCATGCTCCGCCGCGCGGCCCTGCGCCTCTTCCCCAAGGCGCCCCTGGAGAGCAGGCCGGCCGAGTGGCTCGAGGACGTGCCCGCCGCCGATCGGGAGCAGGCCGCCGTCTACCTGGAGGCCGCGGACGCCTACAGGCCGCGGCCCTACGCCGGCCCGGTCACCTACTTCCTCCCCGCTGTCCGCCGCTTCCACGTCTTCGCCGACCCGATGCCCGTCTGGCGGCGGGTCGCGCGCGGCGGGCTCACGGTCGAGCGGGTGCCGGGGCCCCACGTCGGCATGGTCCGCGGCGAGAGCGCCCGCCTGATCGCCCGGCGCATCGACCGGGACCTGGGCTAGGTGCGGACCGGGCGCTGCTTAACTGGCTCCATGAGAGCCGGTGCCCTCCTCGGCCTGCCCACGCTCGCCCTCGTCGCGGCCGCCGCGGCCGGCTGCGGCGGTTCCGGCAACGGCGGCGAAACCCGCACCACCGGTACCGCCGACCGCTCCTTCGGAGTGCACTTCGACCAGCCGGCGAGCCGGTCGCGCCTCAGCCGCGGCGATTGCTCCCGGCTGGCGCGCCTCGCCGAGAGGCAGGTCGGCCGCTCGCTGCGCCGTGCGCCCGAGCCCTCGCCCCCGCTCTCGCGATGCCACCTGAGCGGCGGGGGTGTCCAGGTGAGCGTCTACCTCGACGCCGCCTACGCGGCCCGCCAGCGATACGACAACCGCATGGTCGAGCAGGTCCAGTTCAACGCGCCGGACCAGGCGCGCCTGCCCCATCACGTGGCGGGGGTCGGCGACCCCTCGGCCGGCGACCACTACGCGAGCTGGATCCCCGCCTACCGGACCCTGTTCGCCGTGCGCGGCAACCGCTTCCTGACCGTGGCCTACTCGTCGCCCGGCCGCTCCCGCCGCGCCGCCGAGGCCGCGGAGGCGGCGCTGGCCCGCCGCGCCTTCCGGCTCTCGGCGCGGGAGGGCTAGCGACGACGCCCGCCTGGATGTTCGATTCCCGGTCTAGTAGTCGGCCTCGAAGCCGAGGCCGCTGGCGCGCTCGCCGGCGAGATCGACGATGTCGTCGATCACGGGCGCATGCCAGCCCTCCGCCCGGGCACGGTCGGCCATCGGGCCGAGAGCGTCGCCGACACGGCGGGCGACGGTCGCGGCGAGCATGCGCAGGTCATCGAAGTCGATGCCGCATTCTTCGCTGATCCACCCCATTTCAAGCAGGTAGACGCCCTGGTCGTAGTCCTCGTTGACGACCATCCCGACGTGCACCGGGATGTCGTAGACCACCGTGGAGGCGAGGTCGTAGAAGGGCGCCAGGCGGGTGCCGCCGTCCTCGTGGAGCAGGCTGAAGTTGCTGCCGTGGCCGTCGCCGTTGCCGATCACGTAGTTGAAGAAGGCGAGCGAGAGCAACAGCAGGATCGCGTCGGGCCGGTCGACCGCCTTGAGCAGGCCCGAGGCCTCGGCGAAGCCGGGCCCGCGACGCTCGGCGTCGTCGAGCGCGCTGTCGGGGCGGGGAAAGCCGAGGGCCTGGCAGAAGTCCTCCTGATGTAGGCGGGCGCCCCCCTCACGGTCGAAGCGGCGCGAGACGAGGCAGGTCCGGCCGTCCACCTCCTCCAGCGTGGCCTCGGCGACCGGAAGCCCGATCGAGCGGGCAAGCTCCATGCAGAAGAGCTCGTTGTGCAGGAGGTCGGGGAATTCGCCGGCTTCGGGCTTGATCACGTGCGTGCTCGGCGCCGATGCCGTGGGCATCGCCCAGCGCTCACCGGCCTCGTCCCGCAGCAGGGCAAGCTTGTGGCTGATGCCGGCGAGGCTGTAGCGAGGCAGTGGGCCGTCCGTCGGAGCGCCGTCGAGAAGG
>DASVDK010000036.1:0-29795 GCA_036381125.1 Thermodesulfobacteriota bacterium
GCGTGGCGCGGAGGCCGCGTGGACAGGCTCCGTACGGCCGGCCATCGCCCGCCGGGCGCGACTTCGAGGCTCGAGGGCCGCGTCGAGGTGGTCGGAGACTCGCGCGTCGCACGGGGGCGCACCGGGAGCCTGCCGAAACCCCCGTGATAGAAACGAAGCATGACGTCTACGCGTGTGCGTTCGTCTCTGACGGAACTCTCCGATGCCGACCTCCTCGCCCGGGTCGCCCGGCTCGCCGCGCAGGAGCGCGAGGCGACGGTCGCGCTGATTGCGCACCTCGCCGAGCTCGACGCCCGGCGCCTCTACCTGGCCGAGGGGTACCCGTCGCTCTTCACCTACTGCACCCAGGTCCTCCACCTCTCCGAGCACGCCGCCTACGGGCGGATCGAGGCGGCGCGCGCGGCGCGGCGGTTCCCGGTCCTGCTCGACCACCTTGCCGACGGCTCGATCACGCTCACGACCGTGACGCTCCTCGCGCCGCACCTCACGGTGGAGAATCATCGGGACCTGCTCGAACAGGCCCGGCACAGGAGCCGGCGGGAGGTCGAGGCGCTGGTGGCGGCGCTCCGCCCCCAGCCGCCCGTGCCGGCCTCGGTGCGCCGGCTGCCGGCGCCGCGGACGGCGCCGGCCGCGCGCCCGTCACTGGCCGAGGCGGCGCGTGCCAGCGCACCCGGACCGGCCCCGGTCCTCTCCGCGGCGCCGCCGCCTCCGGCCGAGGCGCCGCCGGTCAGCCCGCCCGCCCCGTACCCGGAGCTCTCGACGGCCGCGTCGGCGCCGGCGTCGACGTCACCCGTGCCGGCCGTCGCCCCAACCCCGCCGGCGCCGGCCCCCGCTCCGACGCCCCCTCCACGGCCGCCGGTCGTGGCGCCGCTGGCGCCCGAACGCTACCGGGTCCAGTTCACCGCGAGCGCCGAGACGTACGCGAAGCTGCGGCAGGCGCAGGACCTCCTGCGCCACCAGATCCCCGACGGCGACGTGGGCCAGGTCCTCGACCGCGCCCTCACGGTGCTCGTCGATGCGCTCCTGAAGCAGAAGGTCGCCGTCACCAACCGGCCACGCCCGGGCCGGGGGCCCACGCCGGGCTCGCGGCACATCCCGGCGGCGGTGAGGCGAGCGGTGTGGGCGCGCGACGGCGGGCGGTGCGCCTTCGTGAGCCGGCAGGGGCGGCGGTGCGCCGAGCGGGGCTTTCTCGAGTTCCACCACGTGCGGCCGTACGCCGACGGCGGCCCGGCGACGGTGGAGAACATCGAGCTGCGCTGCCGGGCGCACAACGGGTACGAGGCGGAGCGGGTCTTCGGCCCCCGAGGCTCGTCGCTCGTGCGGGAGCCCGTGGCCGTCTACGCCACGGCGTACCGGGCCCCGAGGCCCGTGCGAACTCGGTTCGAACCGAGTTGGACCTCGGCCGGGCAGCCGCCGTAGACCGCAGCCTGCCAACCGTTGGCGCGCGTCCGCTCAGCGGCCCGCCATCCGGGAAGTGGCTCCCCATGGCCGACCCTGGAGCCGCCGACCGGCTGGCGGCAGCGACAACTGCTCCGGCCGCCCCAGCGGACGGCAGCAGGGTCGTAGCACTGAGGCTCTGGACGCATCCAAGAGGCCCTGCGGGGGCGCGTCCGGCCACGCGAGTGCCCGTTTCCACGTCGGTGCTCGCGGCTGCCGCTACCCCCGTCCCACAAATGGCATCTTCGTCGCCATCACGGTCATGAACTGCACGTTCGCGTCGAGCGGGAGGCTCGCCATGTAGAGGACCGCGCGGGCGACGTGGCCCACGTCCATGGTCGGCTCGACCGCCAGCTCGCCGTTGGCCTGCGGCACCCCGCTGGCCATCCGCGCCGTCATCTCGGTCGCCGCGTTGCCGATGTCGATCTGGCCGCTGGCGATGTCGTACTTGCGCCCGTCGAGCGAGGTGGACTTGGTGAGGCCGGTGATGGCGTGCTTGGTGGCGGTGTAGGGCGCGGAGTTGGGGCGGGGCGCATGCGCGGAGATGGAGCCGTTGTTGATGATGCGGCCGCCGCGCGGGACCTGGCTCTTCATGATGCGGAACGCCTCCTGCGTGCAGAGGAAGGCGCCGGTCAGGTTGGTGTCGACGACCGCCTTCCACTGCTCGACGGTGAGGTCCTCGAGCGGGACCGGCGGCGCGCCGATGCCGGCGTTGTTGAAGAGCAGGTCGAGCCGGCCGAAGGCCTCGCGGGTCCGGTCGAAGAGCGCGCGGACCGATGCCGGATCGCTCACGTCCGTCGGCACGACCAGGGCGCGGGCGCCGGCCGGTCCGGCGTCCCGCACGGCCTGCTGGAGCGGCTCCACGCGGCGCCCGGCGAGCACGACCCGGTACCCGGCGTCGAGCAGGGCGAGCGCCACGGCCTTGCCGATGCCGGTCCCGGCGCCGGTCACGACGGCGATCCTGTCGGCTGGGCTCATGCCCCGATCTTACACGAGGGCCGCGGCATCGGGCCAGCGCGCGCAGAGGCGCGCCCGGCTCTCGGGGTCGTCCGCGAGGAGGGCGAAGTCGGCGAACTCGAAGCCGGGCCCGACGGTGCAGCCGGCAAGCGCGTAGTCGCCGAGCGGCCGGGCCGCCTGCCAGACGCCGGCCGGCACGACCTGGACGGGCGCCTCGCCCGGCGACGCGCGCCCGAGACGGACGCGCGTGAGCGCGCTGCCGTCGGGCGCCGCGAGCCAGAGTTCCAGGCCGTCGCCCTCGTAGAGGTGCCAGACCTCGTCCGACGCGACGCGATGCCAGCGGCTCCGCTCGCCTGCGCGCAGCAGGTAGTAGATGGTCGTGAGGGCCGACCGCGCACCGCGGCCGTCCCCGTGCTCGACCAGGCCGGCCGAGCGGAAGACCTCCCGGTAGTGCCCGCCCTCGGGATGCGGCACGAGGCGGAGCGCCTCGATCAGCTCGGCTGCCCGATCCGGCACGGTCCCCCTCCCCTCCGGACGCCAGGGACGTCAGCGTAGTCGAGGCGCGCGGGCCGGGCAACGGGACCGGGAGGCCGGCGTCAGCGCATCGACGCGGCCATCACCGGCTCGGCCCTGGGCGGCCCGAAGGCGCCGGTCGCGATCAGCGCCTCGAGGAGCCCCTCCGCCTCCTCGTAGCCGTCCGCCTCGACGTTCCAGAAGACGAGGTGCGCGTCGCGGCCCGCCCGGTCGAGGACGAAGTAGCGGAGCGAGATCGCCTCGACGCCGTCCCCGGTGGTGAAGCGGGTGTGGGCCCGGAGCGCGTCGAGCTGGCCGAGCCGCACCGGCTCGGGCGGCGGCTGCCCCTCGGCGCGGCGCTCGGCGTCGAGGTTCCGCGCGAAGGTCTCGAAGCTGGCCCCGCGCGCCAGCGGCTCGGCGAGGACGCTGACGGCCCAGTCCTCCTCGCTCACCCACTCCGACCGCGCGAGCGGCTCGTCCGCGAAGCGGTGCCAGGTCGCCCGCTCGAACCGCCCCTGCCACCCGTCGTGGGCGAACACGAGGTCGTGGTCGATCGGGTTCGTCGCGAGGCCCTGCACGGCCGGCAGGGCGAGGACGGCCGCGAGCGAGGCCACCGCGCCCGCGATGCCGAAGCGGCGCCAGGAGGTCGCGGCGGCCTCGCCGACCGGCTTGGTCCGGTGGACCAGGACGCGCGCGAGGTGGACGCTCTCGCTCTTGGTCAGCACGAAGAAGACGACGCCGAGCCCGAGCGCCGAGAGCATCTCGGCCGGCGTCGACGCCTCGGCCACGGCGTTGACGACGAGGCCGAAGAGGAAGAGTTCGCCCAGGAGGTCGAGCGTGCCGAGCACCGGGTGGCCGGCGTAGTAGAGGCCGGCCCCCGGGAAGGCGAGCGAGAGCCAGGTCGCCGTCGCCCTGGACCTGAACGCGGTCCCGCAGCCGTCGCAGCCGCGCGCCTTCGCGTCGATCGGCGCGCGGCACTCGGGGCAGTGCCAGGTCGGCCAGGCCGTGGGCGAAAGGGCCGGCACGCCGAGGAGCCGCTCGGCGATGCGCGGCGCGAGGAGCGCCAGGACCTTCCGGTCGCCCCGGACCGGCAGCTTCCAGCGGTGCGTCCGGCCGGCGTGAGACTTGACGACGAGGCCGCGCCAACCGACGCTGACCGACTTCGCCTCGCCCCACGCGAAGCTGCGCGTCCGCGTGGAGAGCCGCTTGCCGTTGTGGTCGAGCATCAGCTCGAGGATCCGCCGATCGGTGAGGACGAGCGCGACGGTGTGGTAGGCGTAGACGAGGTACCCGAAGCCGAGCTGGTCGATGACGGGCGGGATCTGGTGGGCGCGCGCCAGGTAGAGGACCTGCTCGCCCGGCTCGAGCAGCGCGTCGACGCGCCGGGCGACCACGTCGCGCAGCGCCGCCGTGCGGGCCATCTGGCGCCTCGAGAGGTAGCGGCGCGCGCCGGGGAACAGCTCGTCCGGGCCGGCGGGGATCGCGTCCTCGGCCGCGAGCGGCCCGAGGCGATGTGGATCGATCTGCATGGGCCCCTCCCTCACGCCGCCGCTAGCGGCCGGCGTGGACGACGACCGCGGCCGCCTCCCGCACGTACGGGATGCCGGCGGCGGCAAGCAGCGACTCGACCTCGGCGGAGCGGTCGCGTACCCGCCCCTCGCGCCGGTCGACGACGAAGAGCGGTACGCGCACCCACTCGACCGACTCGAGGGGGGCCGTCTCGTCGCCGACGGCCAGGTCGCCCCCCCGGACGACGACGCGGACCCGCGGGGCGAGCGGCCGCGCCTCGGCACGCAGCTTGACCTCGGGCGCGAGACCGAGCCGCCGGGTGAAGGCGAAGAGCTCCCGCCAGCGCGACTCGCTCACCGCGCGTCCCCTCACGCCACCGCGGCGTGGACGGCACCGCCGGCGGCGACGAGGCCGGCCTCCACGCGCTCGTCGAACTCCTTCTCCAGCTCCTCGACGTGGAAGCGGTCGAGACCCGAGTTCTGGATGAAGTCCTCCCGGAGCCGGGCGTCGCCCGTCCTGCGGATCTCGGGGAGGAGGCTGTTCACGTAGAACGCCTCCTTCTGGATGTTGAGCACCACCTGCCGGAAGAGCCCCTCCGGGATCTCGCAGGCGATGAGCCCCTTCGACGACAGCTCCTCGGAGAGGATCCGGCGGAGCGCGTCCTGCTCGACCTTGTTGGTCAGCTCCGAGTAGAAGGTCTTGATGCGGTCCTTGAGGTGGGTGTGGACGAGCCGGTAGAGGGCCGCCTCGTCCTGGATGGCGAGGAGGTCGGCGGCGATGTCGCGCACCGAGGCGTTGCCGTCCTCGATGGCGACGAGCCCCGCGGCGATCGTCTCCACCTTGCGCCGGCCGAACGCCGTGAGGTAGGTGTTGCGGCGGACCGGCTCGATGAACAGCTCCTCGAAGAGCCCCTTCTTGACCTCGTCGAAGACCTTCTTGTTGTGCAGGAGGCTGCGGAGCTTCTCCTCGGGGTGGTCCCACGCCTCCATGAAGGCGAGCTGGTTGACGGTGGAGGCGGTCGTGTCGTAGCGGTCGAAGTAGGTGATGATCGAGGAGAAGTTCTCGAGGATCACCGAGGCGTCGGCCTGGACCGCGTGCTCGTCGCACACCCGGCCGATCTCGAGGAGGATCGCCTCGAACGCGAGGTCGCGGTGCGCCACGCTCTTGGCCTTCGCCCGCAGGAGCTTGACCAGGTCCTCCTTGGTGATCGCGTCGAGCAGCTCGGGCTGCGCGAGGAAGAGCCCCTCGAAGATCGCGCGGGTCTCCCGGATGTACTCCGGCTCGTCGGTCTCGACGAGCTTCTTGTCCTTGAGGAGCCGCTCGTCGAGGGTGTCGAAGAGGGTCGTCGGGATGTTGTTCCGGACCGACAGCGTCCGAAGCCGCGTCAGGCGCGCGATCTCCGAGAGGTTGATCTCGTTGTTGCGCCCGGCGGCGATCAGGATCTCCTTGTACTCGTCGATGATCCGCTTGTTGTCCGGGTGCTTGTGCATGACGTCGATCTTCACGCGCTCCTGGGCGTACTGCCCGATCCCGAAGCGCGCGGCGAGCGCGGCGAGCTGCTCGCGGTCGGCGTCGCTGATCGACTTCTCGGCCTCGTAGGCGCGGCGGAAGGCCTCGTAGTACTCCTCGTGCTGGCGGTTCACGAGCCTGAAGAGGAAGAGGGCCGAGCCGGGCTCGCGCAGCGCCTCGAGGAGTTCCTTCACGAGGAGGTCGTCGTCGGCGCGGCCGGTGCTCACGTGGGCCACGTTCCGGGAGCGCTTGAGCGTCTTGCCGAGCCGGCGGACCAGGTCCTCCTGCCGTGCGCGCACGCTCCCCTTGTGGTCGGACTGGACGAAGAAGTAGTAGTTCGTGACGGCGTGGCCGTCGAGGAAGATCCGCTCGTAGCGGTCGAAGCCGTCGGTGTTGTCGGTGAACTTGACCGAGCCGTCGGCCTCGATGGCGCCGTACATGACGAGCCGGTTGACGACGTCGGGCTTGACGAGGTCCTCGATCGGCTGGTCGACGCCGAACATGTACTCGCAGAAGCTCCCGCCGACGCCGCGGTGCACGATGCCCCTGGGCGTGAGCCGGAACTCGTTGCCGGCCGAGAAGAAGCGATCGACCGGCTCGCCGTCCTCCTCGGTCGACTCGTAGTAGTAGCGCTGGTTGATCTTCGCGCCGGCGATGGTGGCGAAGAACTCGACGGTCGGCGAGACCTTTCCGTGGAGCCGGATGCTCTCGATCATCGCTCGGCGATGTCTCCCCTTCCGGACAGGACGCGTCACGCGGGGGCGTGCAGGATCCGTGCCCCCAGCGCTCACCCGGATTCGAAGGCAACCCCGCGGCGCTGCGGCACAATCCGGCGCCGGACCCGCGTCCCGCCGGCACTCCGGGCGGCGCGGTGACGATCTTCGTCACCGGGGTGACCGAATGCGCGCGCGCCTCGGCGAGGCGGTAGATCGCGTCGCGCAGCCAGCAACGGGCCGGGTCGCGATCGGAGAAGGGCTGTCGTCGGGGGACGAGCTGGAGGCCGTGATGGACGTCGCTGGCCGCTAGAAGCCGAGCGCGGCGCCGTCGCTCCTCGGGTCGGCCGCCGCGAGGCGGACCCCCGCGGGGTCGAGGCGGATCACGCCGGCATGCCCCATCTGGTCGAGGCGGGAGCCGACGACCTGGACCGGGTGGCCGCGCTCCCGGAGGTCGCGCGCCGTCCGGGACAGCTCCGCCTCGAGCGCGAGCGTCAGTGTCGCCGCGCCCCACGTGCGGCCGTAGAGCCAGCGCGGTGCCTCGACGGCGGCCCTGGGGTCGAGGCCGTCGACGAAGAGGCGCAGCGCGAGCATGGCGCACGTCTGCGGTTGGCCATCCCCGCCCATCGTGCCGATGACCGCGTGCGGCGCGCCGCTCCTGGTGACGAGGAGGGGGCAGAGCGTGTGGAAGGGGCGCTTGCGCGGCGCGAGGGCGTTGGGGTGGTCCGGGTCGAGGCGAAAGCCGGCGCCGCGGTTCTGGAGGAGGACGCCGGTCCCCCGCGGCACGATCCCCGAGCCGAAGTCGAAGTAGAGGCTCTGGATGACGGACACCATGCGGCCGGCCGGATCGATCACGCCGAACCAGACGGTGTCGCCGTCGGCCGGCCCCGCGGCAGCGTCCCCGGCGGCGGCGAGGCCGGGTCTCACGGCCACCATGGCGCGGCGGCGGTCGATGAGCCCCGCGCGCGCGGCGAGGTAGGCCGGCTCGAGCAGGCGCTCCACGGCCACCGGCGTGTGATCGCGGTCGGCCACGAAGCGGTCGCGGTCGGCGAAGGCGAGCCGGGTGGCCTCGGCCACGAGGTGGATCCGGTCGGCCGAGCCGTCGGCCGTGTCGGCCACCCCGGCGGCGTCGAGGATGCCGAGGATCTGCAGCGCCGCCACGCCCTGCGTGGACGGCGGCATGGCGAAGACCTCGAGCCCCCGCCACGCGAGCCGGATCGGCTCGACCCACTCGGCACGGTGCGCGGCGAAGTCCTCGGCCGCGAGCGGGCTGCCGACCTCGGCAAGGCCGGCGCAGAGCTCGGCCGCCACCCGCCCCCGATAGAACGTCTCGCGGCCGTCGGCGGCGATCTCGCCGAGCGTCCGCCCGAGCGCCCGGTTCGTGAGGACCTCGCCGACCTCCGGCGGGCGGCCGTTCACGAGGTAGGTTGACGCCCACTCGTCGAAGCGCTGCAGCGCCTTGCGCGCCCGGTCCTCCGTATCGAGGTTCTCGACGGTCCAGCGCGCCTGGCTCGCCGAGCACGGGTAGCCGCTCACGGCGTACCGGATGGCCGGCTCGAGCAGGTCGGCCCACGCGAGGGTCGAGCCCCACCGATCGACCGAGTGCCGGTAGGCCTCCCACCAGCCGTCCACCGCGCCCGGGACGGTCAGGGCCGCGGCCGGCCCGCGCCACGGGATGGTGGCGCTGCGGGCGCCGTAGGCCTCGCGTGCGGCGGCGGCGGCGGCCCGGCCGCTCGCGTCGAGCGCGCGTACGCGCACGGCGCCGTCGGGACCGCGGTCGGCCGGGTCGGCGATGAGCCAGAACCCGTCGCCGCCGATGCCCGTCATGTGCGGGTAGACCACGGACAGGACGGCCGCCACGGCGATGGCCGCGTCGATGGCGGTCCCGCCGCGGACGAGGATGGCGTGCCCGGCCGAGGCGGCGAGCTCGTGCGGCGCCGTGACGGCCGCCAGTGGGGCGCGGAGCGGACGGTCGGCCATCAGGCGCCTGCCTGCCGGCGGGTCGTGCCCCAGGCCTTGGGGTCCGCGAGGAAGCGCCGCGTCTCGGCGATCTCGGCCGGAGAGAAGTAGCCCTTCGACTCGGCCACGTCGAGCAGCGTCGCCCAGGTCGTGAGGGAGTGGAGCGAGACCCCCTCGGCCGCGAGCGCGGGCCGGGTCTCGGGAATGGTGCCGTACTCGAACACGACGACCAGGTGGCCGACCGTCGCGCCGGCCTGGCGGATGCCCCGCAGGAAGTTGAACTTGCTGCCGCCGTCGGTGATCAGGTCCTCGACGAGCAGCACGCGCTGCCCCTCCTCGAGGCGCCCTTCGATCTGCGCGCCGCGGCCGAAGGTCTTCGCCTGCTTGCGCACGTAGATCATCGGCCGGTCGAGCCGCTCCGCCAGCCAGGCGGCGTACGGGATGCCGGCCGTCTCGCCGCCGGCGACCACGTCGAACGCCCCGGTGCCGATCTCGCGCTCGACCATGCGCGCCATGAGGTCCATGACCTCCCGCCGCTCGGCCGGGAAGCCGATCAGCCGCCGGATGTCGACGTAGACCGGCGAGAGGGCGCCAGAGGTGAAGACGAACGGCTTCTCGATGTTGCAGTGCACCGCGCGAATGCGGATGAGGTGCTCGGCGACCCGCCTGGCGCGATCGATGTCGGTCATCGCTGGTCTCCGCCCGGGTGCGGTCGGCCGGCCTCTCCGAACCGGCCGGCTCCCCGTCGGCCACCAAGCATACCACCCTGCCGATGCGCCCCTTCGGCGCGCCGTCTCGCCGACGTGGATCCGGCTCCCGGCGCCGCGACGCGGAAGCGGCGCAGGGGTGTCGCGTGATCGGAGCCCGGGTGTCGACGGGAACGTCCGGGACGGGACCGGGCGCGCAGGCCCTGACGGATCTGGTCAGCGGGCGACCCCCGAGCGCTCGCGCCCGGCCTCGAGGACGTGCGTGTACCGGTAGAGGAAGCCGACGAAGACGGCGCCGCCGATGACGTTGCCGAGCGTCGTCGGCGCCAGGTTCCAGGCGAGGAACTCGCCGTAGCCGACCGGGACGCCCGAGAGGATCCCGGTGTGGAAGAAGGCCATGCTCGAGGTGAGGTGCTGGAAGCCGAGCGCCTCGAACGTGGCGACGGGGAAGACGACCCCGATGACCTTCCCCGCAGTCGTCGGCGACGACTCCGCGATGAAGGCCGCCAGCCCGACGAGCCAGTTCCCCGCGATGCCGTGGAGGACGCAGGCGTACCAGCCGTAGGGCCCCAGCTCTTCGTACCGGAGGCCCTCCATCACCTTGGCCGTCAGCCGTGCCATCGGCTCGCCGTGGAAGGTCTGGCTCGCGCTGAGCAGATAGGCGACGAAGAGGGTCCCGACGGCGTTGCCGACGTAGACGAGGGCCCAGAAGCCGACGTCCCTGGCGACCTGCCGCGCGGTCGCCCGGTTGCGGAAGACGACGAAGGGCATGGAGACGTGCAGCTCGGTCGCGAGGAGCCCCTCGCCGATGAAGACCATGATGAAGCCGGCCGCGAAGGCGACGCCGAAGAGCAGGCGCTGGATGCCGTCCCAGGGGATGCCGTTCGAGACCGCGACGGCGAAGGCGACGCCGAAGGCGACGTAGGCGCCCCCCGCGAACGCGAGCAGGAGCTGCTTCGGCCGGCCGGCGAGCCGGGACGCCTCGGTCTTCTCCGCGAGCCGTTCGGCCACCGCCTCGCCGATCGACGGGGCCGGCGCCTCCGGCGCACCAGCGCCGGGACGCTTGTGCGCGCGCGCCATGGCGGCGCGGCGCTGCAAGGGGCGGACCGGCGGTGCGTGCTCGGATGCTACCCTTACGGCGGCCCGATGGCGATCGCGATCCCCGACGTCCCCAGGCGGCTGCGCCGCACCCTCCTCTACCCGTTCGTCGCGAGCGGCCGCGCGGCGCTCTCGGCGCTGCCCGCGCCGGCGGCGAGCCGGCTCGCCGACCTGGCCGCCGGCCTCGCGTTCCGGCTGCTGCCGCGCGAGCGGCAGCGGATGGCCGAGCATCTCGCCCTGGCCTTTCCGGAGAAGTCGGCAGCCGACCGGACGGCCATCGCCGAGGCCGCCTTCCGCCACTTCGCGCAGGTGTTCGTCGAGACCGCGCGGCTCACGCGGCTGTCGGACGGGGCGCTGGCCGACCTCGTCCGGGTGGAGGACCCGGGGGGCGTCCTCGACCGCCTCACGCGCGAGCGCAGCGGCGGCCTTGCCGTCACCGCGCACCTCGGCAACTGGGAGCTGCTCGCCGCGGTCTGCGCCCGCCGCGGCGTGCCGGTCCAGGTGGTGGCCACGCGGTTCCGGGACCCGCGGGTGAACGACCTGCTCGTCGAGCTGCGCGCCGCCTCCGGGATCCGCACGATCCAGCGCGACGAGGGCCCGCGTCCGATCCTGCGGGCGCTCAGGGAGGGCCACGTCCTCGGCATCCTGATCGACCAGGACACGGACGTCGACGGCTGCTTCGTCCCCTTCTTCGGCCGGCCGGCCTACACGACGAGGGGGCCGGGCGTCCTCCACCTCGCGACCGGCGCCACGGTCTTCACGCTCTTCTGCACGCGGCAGCCGGACGGCCGCTACCTGCTCGAGGTCGAGCCGCCGCTGCCGCCGGCGCCGCCGGGCCTCACGGGACCGGCCCGGGCCGCGGCGGCCGAGGCGATCGTGGCGGAGTGCACGCGGCGGATCGAGGCCGCCGTGCGCCGTCACCCCGAGCAGTGGGTCTGGTGGCACCAGCGCTGGAAGACGACCCCCGAAGGGCACAGGAGTCGACCCGACCCCGGCAGGGTTTCGACCTGACCCCGCTTCGCGGGGGCGACCGGCACGGCTCCCGTGCCCGCGTGCCGCCCACGGACCGGCGTCACAGCGCTCGGGCCTGCGGCCCGGCCCCCGCGTCGCGCGACGTGGATCGGCTCCTGTGCCCGCGTGCCGCCCACGGACCGGTGTCGCAGCGCTCGGGCCTGCGGCCCGGGGCCGCTGGCGCGCCGTGTGAGCCGGCTCCCGTGCCCGCGTGCCGCCCACGGACCGGCGTCACAGCGCTCGGGCCTTCGGCCCGGCCCCCGCTTCGCGGGGGCGGCTTCACGCTACGGTGCCTGCGGTCTCGAGCTTGCCGGATTGCGGGAGGCGGTAGAAGCGGCGCAGTTCGCTCATCATGGCGCCGATCTGCCGATCGCGGCCGAGGTAGCGGCGCGCGAGCGAGCGGCAGTAGCGGCCGCCGAGGGCGTTGGCCGTGCGGTAGCGCTCGAGGCTCTCGGCGTCGAGACCGGCCTTGAGCTGGAACCGCTCGAAGAGCCGCTCGGCGAGCGCCTCGGGCGCGCCGCCGGCGCCCTGGGCCTCGAGGCAGAGCGCCGCCGTCACGAACTTGTCCACCTCGGCCTGCAGCTCCAGCTCGAGGCGCGTGACGCGGCGCGCGTGGATCGCGCTCCAGACGAGGTAGGTGAAGTGGCTCACCTCCTCGGTCGCGGCGCAGAAGTCCGAGAGGTTCTCGCCGTCGAGGCGCGTGAACGGATCGCGGCGCGAGAGGCGTTCGAGCGAGGGGGGCGACAGGTAGACGCCCACGTCGAGCGTCCCCTCCTCGCCCTGCACGACGAGGACGGCGTCGTCCGAGACCTGGAGCGCCGCGGCCGCCTCGCCGTCGAGCAGGTAGTCCTGGACCTCGACCGGGAGCGCGACGTCGTACGTCCGCTCGAGGCTGGCCTGGATCTCCCGGAGGACGCCGCGGGTCACTGCACGTACCTCGTCGGCACCGGCGTCGGCACGATCCCCTCCCTCGAGAGCTTCCGGGCGACCCGGCGGCTGCCGGTGCGCAGCCACCGTTCGTAGAGCCGCAGGAGCCCCGAGTTGCTCGTGAGCGAGAGCCCCTCGCTCACCTCGTTGAGCACCTCGACGAAGACCGGGAAGCGCGACGCCAGCTCGTCGTAGAGCTCCGCGTAGGCCGAGGGCCGGCGGCCGCCCTTCATGACGCCCGCGAGCTTGCCGTACGCCATCTCCCCCATCGAGACGTAGTAGTCCACGTCCACGACGTGGCGGGCGAGGCTGTCGGAGAAGACGCCCGAGACGTAAAGGGCGCGGTCGCCGAGCGCCTTGAGGAGGGCGACCTGCTCGCCGAGGCTCGCCCGGAGCGCACGGGCGAGCACGAGGGCGAGCGGCTCGTCCTCGAGGTCCTGGCCGGCGCCGGGGCCGGAGCGGTTCACGTTGAGGCGGTCGTTGAGCAGGGCGACGAGGTAGAACCGGGCGTCGTCGGTGGCGTCCACGCGCTGGTTCGCGAGCGCGCTGGTCACGCGCTCGTTGAAGAACTCGAGCGCCGAGCGTTCGGGCACGATGGGGGGCACCTCGGGCGGCCTGGATCTCGTCATCCGCACCTCCGTCGAGCAGCCTGGGCCACGGTTCTGCAAAGCCCGGGCCACGAGGCCGCGCCAGCGGTTTCGCAGGCTTGGACGATTCGGGTGTGCAAGCTGTTCAAAGGGGTGCGCAGGGGTGCCCTCCGGCGGCACGTCCCGCCGCGACCCCGCTCACGGGCGCTACACTCTGCGGCGTATGGACCTCTTCGAGACGGCGCGCGCGAAGGCGCGCGAGGGGCGCGCGCCGCTCGCCGACCGCATGCGCCCCAGGACGCTCGCCGAGTACGTCGGCCAGGCGCACCTCGTCGGGGAGGGGCAACCGCTCCGGCTCGCCATCGAGGCCGGCGTCGCGCCGTCGATGATCCTCTGGGGCCCGCCCGGCACCGGCAAGACCACCCTGGCCCGCCTGATCGCTCGGGAGATCGGCGCCCGGTTCGAGGAAGTGTCGGCCGTCACCGCGGGCGTGGCCGACCTCCGCCGTGTGGTCGAGGGGGCCCGCCGGGCCGCGGCGCCGACGCTCCTCTTCATCGACGAGATCCACCGGTTCAACAAGGCCCAGCAGGACGCCGTCCTCCCGTACGTCGAGGACGGTACGGTGACGCTGATCGGCTCGACGACGGAGAACCCCTCCTTCCAGGTGATCCCCGCGCTCCGGTCGCGGACCACGGTCTACCGGCTCGAGCCGCTCTCGCGCGAGGAGATCGGCGCCATCCTCGACCGCGCCATGGCCGACCGCGACCACGGCCTCGGCCGGACCGGCCTCGCGCTCGCGCCCGATGCCCGCGAGCACCTCGTGCTGTCGGCCAACGGCGACGCGCGCTACGCGCTGAACGCGCTCGAGGCGGCGGCCCGCGCGGCGCGCGGCACGATCGACCGTCCGCTCGTCGAGCGCGTGCTCCAGCGCGCCGCGCTCAGGTACGACCGGATGGGGGACGAGCACTACGACCACGCCTCGGCGTTCCAGAAGAGCCTGCGCGGCTCCGACCCCGACGCGGCGCTCTACTGGCTGGCCAAGATGATCGCCGGCGGCGAGGACCCGCGCTTCATCGCCCGGCGGCTGCTCGTGACCGCCTCGGAGGACGTGGGCAACGCCGACCCGCTGGCGCTCGTCGTCGCCGAGGCGGCCGCACGCGCCGCGGAGACGCTCGGGTGGCCGGAGGCGCGGCTGCCGCTCGCGCAGGCCGTCGTGTACGTGGCGACCGCCCCGAAGTCGAACGCCGTGATCGCCGCCATCGACGAGGCGCTGGCCGACGTGGAGCAACGCGGCCGCGCCTACCCGGTGCCGCCGGAACTCCGCGACACGCACTACCGCGATGCCGAACGCTACGGGCACGGGGCCGGCTACCACTACAGCCACGAGGACCCCGACCGGCCGCAGGCGTTCCTGCCGGCGCCGCTGCGCGGGCGGCGCTACTACGAGCCGAGGAGCGAGGCGGAGCGGCGGCGCCTCGAGCGCCTGCCGAGGGGGAGCGCAGCACGGCGCGGCGAGCGGAAGGGGCCGGACGGCGAGCAGTAGCGCTCCGCGCCCGCGACTGCCAGACGTCGAACGCCCCGGAAGCCGCGATACCGGGCGGCCGGGGCGTTGTGGTCTCACACGGGTGCGCACAGCCGGGCCGAATGTACCAGGCTGCCGGTCGGGGGGTCAAGCCGCGTGAGCGTCGGGTCGGCTGCGCTGGTCCTCGTCGGCGCCAACCTCGCCTGGTCCGCGTCGGCCGCCGTCGCGAAGGTCGCGCTCGAGGACCTCACGCCGCCGCAACTCGCCTTTCTCCGGATGGCCCTTGCCTCGCTCGTGCTCCTCCCCGTCTCATGGCGGCTCGCGCCGGCCGGCATCGCTCGCGGCGACCGGACGCGGGCCGCCGTGCTCGGCGTCCTCGGGTTCGCGCTGTCGTACGGCCTCGAGTACGGCGGCATCCGGCTCGCCCGCGCCTCGAACGCGGCGGTCTTCATCGCGCTCGAGCCGCTCGGGATCGTGCTCGCGGCGGCCGTGCTCCTGCGCGAGCGGGTGTCCGGCCTGCGGGTCCTCGCGACCGCCGTCGCCCTGGCCGGCGTGGCGCTCGTCTCGAGCGGCAACGACCCGGCGGCCGGCGGCCCCGCGACGCTCCCGGTCGTGGCCGGCAACCTCCTGCTGCTCGGCGCGGTCGCCTGCAACGTCTTCTACACGATCGGCGCCAAGCCGCTCCTCGACCGCTATCCCCCCCTCGCGTTCACCGCGTTCAGCGTTGCCGCCGGCGCCGCCGCCCTCGCCCCGGCGGCCGCGATCGACTGGCTCCGGGGCGCCGGCACGCTCGCCCCTTCCCGGCCGGCGCTCGCCGCCGTGCTCTACCTCGCCTTCGTGTCGACCGTGCTCGGCTACCTCCTGTGGAACAGCGTCCTGGTCCGCTTCGACGCCTCGTTCCTCGCGCTCTTCCTCTACGTCCAGCCGGTGAGCGGCGTCCTCGTCGCCTGGGCGCTCGTCGACGAGCGGCCGACCGGGACGTTCGTGGCAGGTGCCGCGCTGATCCTCGCCGCCGTGTGGCTCGCGACGCGGGGGGAGCGGAAGGCGGGGGGCGGCGGCTAGGGTCTGCGGGAAGGGAGGGAGCTCCATGGATCGGGTCCTGAGGTCGATCGGGCTCTTCCTGGTGGCCGGGCTCTGCGAGATCGGCGGCGGCTACCTCGTCTGGCAGTGGTGGCGAAACGGCGCCTCCGCGGTCGTCGGCGCGCTGGGGGCCGTGGTGCTCGTGCTCTACGGCATCGTGCCGACCTACCAGCCGGCCGGCTTCGGCCGCGTCTACGCGGCGTACGGCGGGTGGTTCGTCGTGCTCTCGGTCCTCTGGGGCGCCGTGGTCGACGGGGTTCGGCCGGACCGCTACGACCTCCTCGGGGCGGCGGTCTGCCTCGCCGGGGTCGCGATCATCATGTACGCGCCCCGTTGAGGCACCCGTCACGCCTCCCCCTCACCGCGCCGGATCGGACGGCGCGGGGCGGCGCCCGGAGTCAGTACGGGACGTTCACGGTGAGGCGGAAGGCCTGGGCCCCGTCGCCGGTCTGCCAGGTGTGGACGAGGTCGACCCTGACGCGGTCGTGCAGCGGCAGCCCGAGGCTCGACTCGAGGCGGTCGCGCGTGACGCTGTAGGCGACGCGCGTGCGGAGCGGCTCGCGCACGACCTGCACGGCCGGCTCGAGCCGCGTGACGCCGATGCGGACGCCGACGCGGACCGACACGCCGCCCGGGAGGGTTCGAGGCACGACCTTGCGCGGGACCGGCGGCGGCGCGGGGGCCTCGGGCGTCAGGTCCCCGGGCTCCTCGGCGTCGACCGGCCGGCCGAAGAACTCCTCGAGGCGGCGCGCCTCCTCGAAGCGCGCGATCTCCACGAAGAGGGGCGAGGCGCGAAGGACCTGGTCGAGCGCCGCGTCGGCCAGCTCGCGCCCCTGCTCGTACGCGAGCTCCTCCTTGAGGGCGGCGAGCCGCTCGCGCCCGAGCCGATCGGCGACCGGCTCGTCCTCGAAGAAGGCGTCCGGGCTCAGGTACTGCTGCCGGTACCGGAGGGCGAGGTCGGCGTCGACGGGGGGCGGCCGGCGGAGCAGGGCGAAGAGGCCGCCCGGCTCGGGCGGCGCAAGGCGCCAGGTGTCGGCCAGCTCCGAGTCCGCGGCCGCGGGCGCGGCGACGAGCGCCGCGACGATCAGGGCCGCGGCGAGAGCCGCCGCGGAGGCGAGCGGCCACGTCGCCAGCCGGCACCGCCGGCCGGGGCGGGCCGCAGGCTCGCAGCCGACGCGCATGCGCCCAGGTACGCCAGGGCTCGGACCGGAGTCAAGCACAAAGGGGACGTTGCGGACGTCGGCTGCGCCGCGGGACCCGGTTCAGAGGGCCGGCCGGCTTCCGCGGCGATGCCGCTCCGTCATCGCGCAGCCGCTCACCACCGTGGCGCCGACGGCCCGGGCCCGCTCGAGGGTCTCCGGCGTCGCCGACCCGGGCTGGAACCAGAGGCGGGTGATGCCGAGCGCGAGCGCCTCCTCGACCACGCGCGCGGTCACCTCCGGGGGGGTGACGAAGTCGACCACGTCCGGACGCTCCGGGAGGCTCGCGAGGGTCGGCCAGGCGGGGTCCCCCTCGACCTGCGTCGCGTTCGGGTTGACGGCCATGACCCGGTAGCCCCCCGCGCGCAGGTCGAAGTAGACCATGTTGCCGAACTTGCTCCGGTCCTTGCTGGCGCCGACGATCGCCCAGGTGGGGCGGGCGAGGCAGTCGGCCACGGCGTCGTCGCTCACGGCTGCCCGACGACCTCGACCCTCTGCATGACGTCGCCGACCCTGATCTGCCGGACGACGTCCATCCCCTCGACGACCTGGCCGAAGACGGTGTACTTGCCGTCGAGGAAGGGCTGCGGCCCGAGGCAGATGTAGAACTGGCTGCCGGCCGAATCGGGGTGCTGCGCCCGCGCCATCGCCACGGTGCCGTCGAGGTGCTTGCGGCTGTTGAACTCCGCCTTGAGCGTGTAGCCCGGGCCGCCGGTGCCGTCCCCCTTCGGGTCGCCGCCCTGGACGACGAAGCCGGGGACCACGCGGTGGAACTTGAGGCCGTTGTAGAAGCCCTTCCTGGTGAGCGAGAGAAAGCTCTCGACGGTCTTTGGCGCGTCGCCGGGGTAGAGCTCGATCACGAACGCGCCCCCCTTGGCCATGGTGATCTTCACCCTGGGGTTCGCCTGGGCCGCATCGGCCATGTCGGCGCCTCCGAAGACGAGGGTTGAGAGGGCGAGGAGGGCCAGCGCGGCCCGCCTCGTCGTGCGTGCGGTCATACGGTCCTCCCTAGAACAGCTCGAGCCGCTTGAACGCCTCGGCGTACCCCGACGCCACCCGCCCCTGCCTCGCCGCATCGACCGCGCGCTGGCGGATCCGCTCGGGCCAGTTCGGCAGCCGCTGCACCTGGCTCTCGTGACGGGCGATGGCCGCGATCTTGCGCTCGATCGTCTCGGCCACGTCGACGAACAGGTCGGGCTCGTCGGCCGACCAGAGGTAGACCAGCGTCGTCTCGTGCGGCTCGTGGCCGGCGACGAGCTGCTCGGGCTGGAAGAGGTGGTCGCGGGCCGCCACCAGGCCGTCGAGCGTGGCCTGCCCGATGGCGCGGTGGTCCGGGTGGATCATGTACCGCTTCCAGGGGTCGTGCGTGAGGATCACGTCCGGCCGGAACCGCCGGATGAGGAGCGAGCACTCGGCGCGCAGGGCCAGCGTCGGCTCGAGCGTGCCGTCGCCGTGCCGCAGGAAGTGCACCTCGCGCACGCCGAGCGTCTCGGCCGCGCTCCGCTGCTCCCGCTCGCGCCGCTCGGCGAGCCCGTACGGCGACACGGTCCGGTCCTTCGAGCCGCGGCTTCCGTCGGTGGCCACCACGTAGATCACCTCGGCCCCGCGGGCCGCGAAGCGGGCGATGGTGCCGCCGGCGCCGAACTCGGCGTCGTCGGGGTGGGCCGCGACGACGAGCGCCCGCCTCGGCACGAAGTCGGCCGGGGTGGTCGCCGGCTCGTCCCCGATGGGGATCCCCTTGGTCGTCATGCCGGCCGCCGCCTCCACCGGCTCTCGCCGACCGCCGTCGACCCGAGCGCGACCAGGCCCTCGTACAGCGTCCGGATGCGCGCCGCCACCGACGACCAGCCGTAGCCGATCACGGCCGACCGGGCCCGCGAGCGAATCCGCGCCGTGAGGTCCGCGTCGGCGAAGAGCCGCGCGAGCGCGCGCGCGAGGGCGCCCGCGTCGCCCGGCGGCACGATCAGCCCGTTCACACCGTCCTCGACCAGGTCGGGCACGACGCCGACCGGCGTCGCGACCAGCGCCGCTCCCGAGGCGAGCGCCTCGAGCGCCACCAGGTTGAACGACTCGTAGGCCGAGGGGACGACCACCGCGGCGGCGGCGGCGTAGTAGTCGGCCAGCACCGCCCGCGGCTCGGGCCCCCGGAACTCGACGCGGCCGGCGATGCCGAGGTCGGCGGCCAGCCGGCCGAGCCGCGCCGCCTCGCCCCCCGCGTCCCCCTCGGCCCCGTCGCCCCCCACGACGACGAGCCGGATCCGCGGGTCGTCGAGCCGCGCCACCGCCTCGACGAGCCGGTCGACCCCCTTCAACGGCTCGAGACGGCCCACGTAGACGACCGGCCTCACCCCCTCGAGGCCGAGCCGGCGGCGCGCCGCCTCGGGCTCGCGCGGCGCGAACGCCGCCAGGTCGACGCCGCAGGGGACGACCGCCACGCGGTCCTCCCTCGCGCGGAGCGTCCCGACCAGCTCGCGCGCCTCGGCGGCGGTGGCGGCCACGAGGCGGCAGGCGACGCGGGCCAGCAGGGACTCGCTCCGCAGGCGGGCCGGCTCGGCCCGCTCGGCCGCGGCGGCCGCCCAGCGGGTCTTGAGGTGTCCCAGGGTGTGGAACATCTGGACGAGCGGGACCCCGAACCGGCGAGCGAGGTCGATGCCGGCCCGCCCCGCGAGCCAGTAGTGCGCGTGCACGAGGTCGTAGGGCCCCGCGTCGCGGGCGAAGGCGTCGACGCGCGCCGCGAACTCCCCCGTGTACGCCTCGAGCTGGCCCTTGGGGAGCGCCGCCCGCGGCCCGGCCTTGACGTGGACGAGCCTCGCGAGCGGCCCGATCGGCCTGATCGCCGGCAGCGCGCAGCCGTGGTCGCGGGTGAACACGTCCACCCCCACCCCCTGCCGCCCGAGAGCCGCCGCCAGCTCGCGCACGTACACGTTCATCCCGCCCGCCGAGCCGGCCCCGGGGGGCACGAGCGGACAGGTGTGGTAGGCCAGCATCGCGACCCGCGTCGAAGTCACCGCCCTCCCCTCTCGATCGTCAAGCGACGGACCACCCGATCGCGTCCGCCGAGGTCGTACTTGTAGCGTTCGGTGCCCCGGAGGAAGTCGAAGACCCGCACGCCTCGCCGGCAGGCCGCCTCGATGCAGCGCGCGAGGAGCACCAGGCCGGGCGAGAGCCGCGCCGTCGACGGGTCGTACCCCGAGTTGTAGAGGTACCAGCCCCCCCGGTAGTCGAACAGGCACATCGCGGCGAGCGGCCGGTCGTCCGCGTCCGCCAGCCGCGCGATCACCAGCTCGTCGCGCTCGGCGATCCCGGCCGCCATGTCGCGGAAGAACGCCTCCATGGCCGGCGTCATGAACCGCGCCTTCTCGGCGCCCGAGCGTCGGTGGAGCGCGATGAACTCCGGCAGGGCCGCCACCGCCTCGTCCCGCCTCAGCAGGCGCACCGAGGCCCCCGGCGCCTCCCGCTCGAACCGGCGCACCTTCCGGCGCAGCTCGTGCCGCGCCTCCCGACCGAGCCCCGCGAGGTAGGCGTCGTAGTCGGCCGGCAGCGCGATCACCGGGCTGCGCGCCTGCTCCTCGACCGACAGCGCGAGGCCGGCCCGCGCGAGGGCGGCCCCGGCCACGGCGAGCGTCGGCGAGTCGTCGGGGACGTTGTCGAGGACCGCCCGGGCCACGTCCGCCTGCTCGGCGAGCCACGCCGAGAGCCGCTCCCACGCCTCGGCCTCCCGCCCGGCGAGCGCCAGGATATCGAGGTAATCGGCCACGTCGACCGGCCCGTCCGGCGCGCCCACGAGGCGGAGCACGCCCCGGTCCTCGAAGAAGGGGGCAAGGGCGACCGGCGGTTCCCCCTCGCCGTGCGCCGTCGCCGACGGCGGTGGGAGGACGGCCACCCGGAGAGGACGGCCCCCGCCGAAGTGCCGCCACCAGGCGCGTTGCCAGGGAGGAGCGAGAAAAATCGAGGAGTTGCCGCTACCGGCCTCGACGGCTCGCCAGATGGCGTCGAGCGCCGCGAGCGCGTCGACACCCGGCCGGCCCGCCGGACAGCCGGCCGCGAGGTCGATCGGCATGTCGCGATTGTAGCAAGAGGGGTCTCGCGCGCCCCGCGAGGCGGCCGCGGACGCCGCCTATCGGACCCGCGTATCGAGCGCCGCGAGCAGCAGGGCGGCAAAGCCGAGGAGGAGGAACGCGACGCCGCGCATCCCGGCCGGCTCGACGGCGACGGCCGCCCGCACCGGGACCGGGCGCGGGGCGCGATGGTGGACGACGACGTGGACGGCCGCCGGCGTGCGCCGCTGCGGCTCGAAGCGGACATCGGTCGGGCAGGCGCCTGCCGGACAGGTGCAACGACTGAAGACGACGGGGTTCCAACGGGCCATTCGGCGGCCTCCGGGTCCGGGCGGGCAGCCGCCCGGATCGAGGCTCTACTTACCCCAGAGGCCGCCGACGAGGCAAGGGCTTTCTGTGAGTGACGCTACACCCGCTTGAGCCGTTCCACGAGCCGCCACCCGGATGCCAGCAGGCCGGCCGCCAGGACGAGCTTCAGCACGTCGCCCGGCAGGAACGGCCAGAGCCCCTTGGCGAGGAGCGTCCCGAGCGGCATCGGCTGCCAGAGCCAGAGGCCGATCAGGCCGAGCGCGTAGATCGGCAGGCTCGCCAGCAGCATGGCGGCGATGCCGCGGCCGAAGCGGCGGTCCCACCCGGCCTCCGCGAGCCGGCCCATGAGCCAGGCGGAGACCGCGAAGCCGACGAGGTAGCCGGCGGTCGGTCCGAGGAACCGCTCGGCGCCCGCCGCCCCGCCCGGCTGGAACACCGGCAGGCCGACGGCGCCGGCCACGAGGTAGCCGAGGAGGGCGATGAGCCCCAGGCGCGCGCCGAGGATGCCCCCGGTGAGCCGTACCGCGAACGTCTGCCCGGTGATCGGCACCGGCGTGAAGGGGAGCGGGATGGCCACCTGGGCGAAGAGCGCGTTGACGCCGATGAAGCCGGCGACGAGGAGCGCGTCGCGCAAGGCCCCCGCCTTCGGGCAGGCCACGTCGGCGAGCGTGAGCGGTGGACGCGTACCGAGGAGATCGACCGGGCTGGTCGCCATGTGCATGCCTCCGAATGGATGACGATCGTGGGACGCGAACGGACGCCGGAAGGATAGCTCGACAGAGTTTGGGCCCGTGTTTTAATATTCTGATCACGGCTCCCCTGACGACTTCCGAGGAGGATCCCATGCGACGTCTCCCGCTGCTCCTGGCCACCGCGCTCTTCGCCTGGGCGAGCCTGCCCGGCGCGGCGTCGGCCCAGGTGAAGATCGGCTTCCTCGCACCCCTCACCGGCCCCCAGGCCGAGGCCGGCATCGCGCTGCGACAGGGCGCGCTGCTCGCCGTGGAGGAGATCAACGCCGCGGGCGGCGTCGCGATCGGCGGCAAGAAGCAGAAGCTCGAGCTCCTCGTCGAGGACACGACCTCGAAGCCCGACGTCGGCGTGGCGCTCGGCGAGAAGCTCATCACGAGCGACAAGGTCCACATCCTCGTGGGCGACTCCTACGCCAGCTCGGTCACCATGGCGGTCATGGAGCTGGCCCCGAAGTACGGCATCCCCATCTACTCCATCGAGCCGGTCTCCGGGGCGATCGCCGACAAGGTGGCCGCGAACCCCGAGCGGTACGCCACCTACTGGAAGGGGGACTTCAACTCCGACGCGTACGCCAGGACCGTCTTCCAGACGGCGATGGACCTCGTGAAGGAGGGCAAGTTCACGCCGCGGACGAAGACGGTCGCCTTCGTCGTCGAGGACACCGACTACGGCCGCTCGAACGCGAGCGACGCCGGCCGGCTCTTCACCGAGGTCGGCTGGAAGGTCGTGGCGACCGAGACGGTGCCGCTCGGCTACACCGACTTCTACCCGCAGTTCGGCAAGGTGCGCGGGCTTGCGCCCGACGTCGTCGTGAGCTGCTTCACGAGCAACTCGTCCGGCATCGCGTTCGCCAAGCAGTACGTCGAGCAGGGCGTCTCGGCGCTGCACCTCGCCATCTACTACCCGACGCGGTCGGAGTTCATCCCGCAGGCCGGCAAGGCGGCGGAGGGGATCCTCTGGACGCCGCTCCTCTTCGACCCGGAGAACATCAAGGCGCAGGTCGCCTTCGCGAAGGCGATCCAGGAGAGGTTCCTCAAGGGCACCACGTCGAAGCCGAACAGCGACAACGCGTACGGCTACGACGGCATCATGAACATCGCCGACGTGCTCACGCGGGCCGGCTCGCTCGACCCGAAGAAGATCTCCGACGCCTTCGCGACGCTCGACCGCCGGGGGCTCCTCGGCCGCTACAAGTTCGACCCGAAGAACCACACCGTCATGGCGGGGCCGGAGTACATCCCGGTGCCGACCGCGCAGATCCAGAACGGCAGGAACGTCATCGTCTGGCCGGCGACGGTCAAGGCTGGCGAGTACCAGACGCAGCCCTGGACGCGGTAGGCCGGTGGCGGCCGAGCCGCTCCTCGAGGTACGGGGCGTCTCGAAGAGCTTCGGAGGCCTCAAGGCCCTCTCGGACGTGAGCCTCGCGCTCGCACCGGGGGAGGTTCTCGGCCTCATCGGGCCGAACGGCGCCGGCAAGACGACGCTCTTCAACGTCGTGGCCGGCGTTTATCGGCCCGATCGGGGGGAGGTCCGCTTCAAGGGGGCGCCGATCGACCGGCTTGCGCCGCACGCGCGCTGCCGCCTCGGGCTGGCCCGCACCTTCCAGATCACGAAGCCCTTCCCCGGCCTCACGGTGCTCGAGAACGCCATGGTCGGCGGCGTCTTCGGGCACCACGGCCGCTCGACGCTCGCCGAGGGACGGGCCCGCGCCGAGGCCGCGCTCGCGCGGGTGGGGCTCGCCGGGCGGGCCGGGGCGCTGGCCTCGAGCCTCACCATCGGCGAGCGCAAGCGGCTCGAGATGGCGCGCGCGCTGGCCACCGACCCCGAGGTCCTCCTCCTCGACGAGGTGGTGGCCGGCCTGTCGCCGCCCGAGGTGGACGAGATGATGGCGGCCATTCGCGCCCTCAACGCCTCGGGGCTCGCCATCCTGATGATCGAGCACGTCATGCGCGCGGTCATGGGCGTGTCGGGCCGGATCGTGGTGCTCCATTACGGGCAGAAGCTCGCCGAGGGGAGCCCGGCCGAGGTCGCGGCGAACGAGCAGGTCGTGGCCGCGTATCTGGGTGGACGGCGTGCTCGCGCTTGAGTCGGTCGACGCCGCCTACGGCGACGCGCAGGCGCTCTGGGACGTCTCCCTCACCGTCGGTCGCGGGGAGATCGTGACGCTGCTCGGCGCCAACGGCGCCGGCAAGACGACCACGCTCAGGACCATCTCGGGCCTGCTCCGGCCCCGGCGCGGCCGGGTGCTCCTCGACGGCAAGCGGCTCGACACGCGCCCCGCCCACGAGGTGGCGGCCGCCGGCATCGGCCACGTGCCCGAGGCGCGGCGGCTCTTCGCCAACATGACGGTTCGCGAGAACCTTCTCATGGGGGCCTTCCGCGCCGAGCGCTGGGCCGACCGGGAGGCGACGCTCGAGCGGGTCTTCGAGACCTTCCCCCGGCTCGCCGAGCGGCGCCACCAGCTCGCCGGCACCCTCTCCGGCGGCGAGCAGCAGATGTGCGCCATCGGGCGCGCCCTGATGGGCCGGCCGTCGCTCCTCATGCTCGACGAGCCGTCGCTGGGGCTCGCGCCGAACGTCGTGGACCTGATCTTCGACATCATCCGCCAGGTGGCGCAGGGCGGCGTGACGATCCTCCTGGTCGAGCAGAACGCCCACCTCGCCCTGGAGATCGCCGACCGCGGCTACGTGATGGAGACCGGGCGGATCGTCCTCGAAGGCGCGGGGCGCGACCTCCTGGAGGACGCCCACGTGCGTCGTGCCTACCTCGGCCTGTAGGAGTCGGTCCGCCGTGCCCTGGTTCATCGTCGTCGAGCAGATCCTGAACGGCCTCGTCCTCGGGGCGATCTACGCCATCATGGCGAGCGGGCTCTCCCTCATCTGGGGCTCGCTCAAGATGCTCAACTTCGCCCACGGCGAGTTCTACATGCTCGGGGGCTACGGGCTCTACCTCCTCCTCCTCTACACCGGCCTGCCGCTCGGCGTCGCCGTGCCGATCTGCGTCGCCGCCGTGTACCTCGCCGGCTGGCTCGTCGAGCGGGCCTTCGTGCAGCCGCTCCTCGACAAGCCGGGCTGGGACGTGTCGCCGCTCATCGCGACGCTCGGCATCTCGATCGTCCTGCAGAACCTCGCCCTGCGCCTCCTCGGCGAGCGGATCCAGAGCCTCCCCTACTTCGTCGAGGGGACCCTCGCCCTCGGCAGCGTCCGGATCGCCTGGCACCGGGTCCTCATCCTCCTCGTCTCGGGCCTGGTCATCGCCGCCTTCGTGTCGATCCTCAAGACGACCCGGCTCGGCATGGCGCTCCGGGCGACCGCGCAGGACCGCGACGCTGCCACGCTCCAGGGGATCAACGTGCGGGGGGTCTACGCGATGACCTTCGGCCTGAGCGCCGCGCTCGCCGCCCTCGCCGGCACCATGCTCGCCCCCATCTTCTCCGTGAGCCCCTGGATGGGGGCCGCGCTCCTCGGCAAGGCCTTCGTGGTCTGCGTCCTCGGCGGGCTCGGCAGCCTCGAGGGCGCGATCCTCGGCGGGGTCATCCTCGGCACGGTCGAGAGCCTCGCCGTCGTCCTCTGGTCGTCGGAGTGGAAGGACGTCGTCTCCTTCATCGTGCTGATCGGCGTGCTCTGGGTGCGCCCGGCCGGGCTCTTCGGGACGCGGGAATGGTGAAGCCCGATCGGACGCCGCAGGTCATCTGGCTGGCCGGCCTCCTGGTGCTGGTCGTCCTGCCGGCCGTCCTGCCGAACGACTACGTGGTCACGGTGCTCATCCTCTGCATGCTCCACGCCGTGCTCGCCTCGTCGTGGAACTTCCTCATGGGCTTCGCCGGGATCTTCAGCTTCGGCCACCAGGCCTTCTACGGCCTCGGCGCCTACGTCTCGGCCCTGCTCGCCATGCGCGCCGGCCTCGACCCCTGGCTCGGCCTCGTCGTCGGCGGCCTCGCCGCGGCGGCCCTCGGCGCGTTCATCGCCGTGCCGACCCTCAGGCTGCGCGCCGCGCCCTACATCGCCATCGCCACCCTCGGCTTCGCCGAGATCGCCAGGATCACCGCCTCGAACCTGGTCGGCCTCACGCGCGGGGAGCTGGGCCTGGTCGGCATCCCGCCCCTCACCGACGTCGGCCCGCTGCGGTTCGGCGCCGGCAGCCGGATCGGGTCGTACTACGCGATGCTCGGCATCCTCGCGCTCACCGTCGTGACGCTGGGGTGGCTCGTGCGGTCGCGGGTGGGGCTCGCGCTCCTCGCCATCCGCGAGTCCCAGGACG
This sequence comes from Thermodesulfobacteriota bacterium, assembly GCA_036381125.1. Taxonomy (GTDB): domain Bacteria; phylum DASVDK01; class DASVDK01; order DASVDK01; family DASVDK01; genus DASVDK01. The sequence goes on from DASVDK010000036.1 coordinate 26,106, forward strand.
CGGCCGACTCGCTCGGCGTCGCGGTCACCCGGTACAAGGTGCTCGCCTTCGCGGTGTCCTCCTTCTTCGCCGGCGCCGTCGGGGCCTTCTACGCCCATACCTTCCTCGTCCTCACGCCGTCGACGGTGCTCTCGATAGCGATCATGATCGAGCTGATCGCCATGACGCTGGTCGGCGGCGCCGGGACGCTCCTCGGCCCGGTCGTCGGCGCCTTCGCCCTGACCCTCTCGCTCGAGCAGCTCCGGGTGCTCGGCGACTGGCGTCTGCTGATCTACGGCGCCGCCCTCGTCGCCCTGATCCTCTTCATGCCCGAGGGGGTGATGCGCCGGCTCTTGCCCGGGCGGAGGCACCTGTGAGGGGGATGGTCGCCGCGGCCTCGCCGCCCGCCGCGCGGGCGGGGGCCGAGGTGCTCGCCGCGGGCGGCCACGCCGTGGACGCCGCGATCGCGGCCGCGCTCGTCATGGGCGTGGTCGAGCCGATCGACTGCGGGCTCGCGGCCGGCGGCTTCCTCGTCGTCCACGACGGGGAGAGCGGCGCCGCGCACGCGCTCGACTTCATGGGCGCCGCCCCGCGGGCCGCCCGCTACGAGTTCGTGCCGGAGTTCGGCGATTTCCTCAAGGACTTCCGGCTCCGGGTGAAGGACCGCGCCAACGAGCTCGGGGCGCGCGCGGTGGCGGTGCCGGGGGCGCTGCGCGGCTTCGAGGCGGCCCACCGCCGCTTCGGCCGCCTCCCCTGGGCCGACCTCGTGGCGCCGGCCGCCCGGGTGGCGCGCGAGGGGTTCCGCGTCGATCGCTACCTGGCCGAGCGGATCGCGGAGAACGGCGACTACCTCGCCCGCTTCCCCGAGTCGCGCCGCCTCCTCCACGGCGAGGGCGGCCCGCGGCGGCCCGGCGAGCCGATGGCGAGCCCGGACCTCGCCCGGAGCCTCGACGCGGTCGGCCGCGAGGGGGCCGACGCGCTCTACACCGGCAGCCTCGCCGGCCCGCTGCTCGACGAGATCCGCCGCGGCAACGGCTTCCTCGATGCGGAGGACCTGCGCGCCTATCGGGTCCGCTGGCGGCCGCCCGCCGAGGGGGTCTTCGCCGGCTGCCGGGTCTCGTCGATGTCCCCCCCGTCGGCGGGTGCGCTCGTCGTCGCGGCGCTCCAGGCGCTCGACGGCCGGCTCGACGGCAACGCCCTCGCACGCCAGGACCCGGCGGCGCTCGATCGGGTGCTCCGCGTGATGCGGGCGGCCCAGGCGGCGCGGGCGGCGCACCTCGGCGACCCGCTCTTCACGCCGGTTCCGGTCGAGCGCTGGACCGGCGCCGAGTTCGCCGCGACCCTCGCGGCCGAGGGCCCCGAGACGACCTCCCTCTCGGTCGTCGACCGCGACGGCAACGCCGTGAGCCTCACCTACTCGAACATGAACTTCTCCGGCATCACCGTGCCGGGGACCGGCATCGTCCTGAACAACCAGATGCTGCTCTTCACCCCCGTCCCCGGCACGGCCAACTCGATCGAGCCGGGCCGGCGCCCCGCGAGCAGCATGTGCCCGACCGTCCTCGTCCGGGACGGGCGGGTGCGCCTCGCCCTCGGCGCCTCGGGCGGTCCGCGCATCCCGACGGCGATCGTCTGGGTGGTCCTGAACCACCTCGTGGCCGGTCTGCCGATCGACCGCGCCGTCGCGCAGTGGCGGGCCCACCACGAGGGGGGCGTGGTGGACGTCGAGCGCTCGCTCGCGGCCGCGGCCGGCCCCGCGCTCGAGGCTCGCGGGTGGCGCCTGAACCCCCTCGACGATCACCACCGCCTCCTCGCCCTCTGCCAGGCGGTCGCCGTCCACGCGGACGGCCGGGTCGAGGGGGCGGGCGACCCGCGGGGCGACGGTCTCGCCGTCGCCGAGGCGTAACGAGGAGGTAGCCCATGCACGACGCAACGGCGCGCGTCTTCGCCCGCATCGACGAGAACTGGCCGGCCGAGGTGGCCTTCTTGCGGGAGATCGTGTCGCACCGCAGCGAGCTCTTCGCCGAGCGGTCGGTCCAGCTCGCCATGCGGCAGAAGCTCGCCGCGATCGGCCTCGAGGTGGACACGTTCGACGCCGACGTGGCCGAGATCGCGAGGCGCCCCGGCTTCTCCCCGATCGAGTGGGGCTTCCAGGGCCGGCCCCAGGTCGTCGGCATCTGGAAGGGCCGGGGGGGCGGCAAGACGCTCGTCCTCAACGGCCACGCCGACATCGTGCCGATCGAGCCGGTCCACCACTGGACGGTCGACCCGCTGGCCGGCATCGTGCGCGACGGCCGCATGTACGGCCGCGGCACGCAGGACATGAAGGGCGGCGTCGCGGCCATGACCTTCGCCGTGCAGGCGATCCGGGAGGCCGGCATACGGCTCAAGGGGGACCTCCTCGTCCAGTCGGTGATCGAGGAGGAGGCGACCGGCAACGGCACCCTCGCCTGCATCGCCCGCGGATACGCCGGCGACGCGGCGCTCATCCCCGAGCCGTTCGACCAGAAGATCCTGATCGGCCACGTCGGCGTCCTCTGGGTGCGGGCCGTCATCCGCGGCCGGGCCGGGCACGCCATGGGGGCGTCGAAGCAGGTGAACGCCATCGACCAGATGGTCAAGTACCACGGGTGGCTGCGCGCCCTCGAGCGGGAGTGGAACGCGCGCAGGCACCCCGCGTTCGCCGAGCACGACCACCCGCTCAACTTCAACCCGGGCGTGGTCCAGGGGGGCGTCTGGCCCTCGTCCGTCCCCTCGGAGGTCACGCTCGTCACCCGCTTCGCCTGCTACCCCGACGTGACGCCCGACGAGGCGAAGCGGGAGTTCCTCGCCTTCATGGCCGCGAGGCAGCGCGAGGACGAGTGGTTCCGGACGAACCCGATCGAGTTCACCTGGTACGGGCACCACGACCACGGCTACGTCGTGCCGAAGGAGGACCCGTTCATCCAGCAGGTGGCGCGCGCGCACACGCAGGTGACCGGCCGGCCGGCCGAGTACACCACCGTGACCGGCGTGACCGACACCCGCTTCTGGGCCGTCCACCTCGGCAAGCCGGCGACCTGCTACGGCCCGATCGGCGGCAACCTCCACGCGGCCGACGAGTGGGTGGACCTCGAGAGCGTCCGCGAGGTGACCAGGGTGATCGCGAGCGTCGTGCTCGACTTCTGCGGGGTCGCCTGATGCGCACGCTGATCGAGGGGGGCCACGTCGTCGCCTGGGCCGAGGGGAGCCATCGCCTCGTCCCGCGCGGCGCGCTGGTGCTCGAGGACGACCGGGTCGCCTTCGTCGGGCGGCGCTACGACGGGCCGGTCGACCGCCGCATCGACGCCGAGGGCCGCCTCGTCATCCCGGGCTTCGTGAACCTCCACTGCCACGCGGAGGTGGAGGCGGGCGGCCGCCTCATCGCCGACGCCGGCCGGCGCGACGTCTTCCACGCCGGCTTCCTCAACTACTACGTCGCCCGTCCCGGCACGGCGTCCATGTTCCCCCGCGAGGACCGCCGCATCGGCGCCACCCTCACCTTCGTCGAGCTGCTCCGGTCGGGCTGCACGACCGCGGTGGAGATCGGGGCGGCCGACGAGTCGGTCGTCGAGGTCGCGGGCCGGCTCGGCATCCGCGCGTACCTGACGCCCGGCTTCAAGTCGGCGACCTACCGCGGCCGGCCCGACGGGACGATCTTCTACGAGTGGGACGAGGCGGCCGGTCGTTCCT
>DASVDK010000037.1:0-7045 GCA_036381125.1 Thermodesulfobacteriota bacterium
GAGCGCCCCGGACGGGGTCGCGAAGAGCGCCGCCAGGGCTGCCGCGAGGCCGGCGAGCCGCCGGCGGGCCCGCGGGGCGCCGTGTTGCGGGAGGCCGGCACACTCACTACTATCCCTCGTATGCTCGACATGAAGCTCGTCCGTGACGACCCGGAGGGGGTAAAGGCCAGACTGGCTCGCCGGCACAGCGCGGAGGCCGACGCCGCCCTCGCGCGCCTGCTCGAGGCCGATGCCCGCCGCCGGCCGATCCTCCTCGAGGTGGAGCGGCTCAAGGCGGAGCGCAACAAGGCGAGCGAGGCGATCGGCAAGAAGGCGAAGGCGGGCGAGGACGTGTCGGCCATGCGCGAGGAGACGCGCGCCCTGGGCGACCGGATCAAGCAGCTCGACGCCGAGCTTGCGGCCCTCGAGGCCGAGCGCAACGAGATCGCGCTCACGATCCCGAACCTGCCGCACCCCTCGGTCCCGGACGGCCGCACGAGCGAGGACAACCCGGAGGTTCGGCGCTGGGGGACGCGGCCCACGTTCGACTTCGAGCCGAAGGCGCACTGGGACATCGGCGAGGCGCTCGGCATCCTCGACTTCGCGCGCGGCGCGAAGGTGACGGGCGCCCGGTTCACGCTCGAGTGGCCCGGCGCGGCGCGGCTCGAGCGGGCGCTCATCAACTTCATGCTCGACCTGCACACCGGGAAGCACGGCTACCAGGAGGTCCTCCCCCCCTTCATCGTGAACGACGCGACGCTCGTCGGGACGGCGCAACTGCCCAAGTTCAAGGACCAGCTCTTCAAGCTCGAGGGGTTCGACTACTACCTGATCCCCACCGCCGAAGTCCCGGTCACCAACATCTATCGCGGCGAGATCCTGGCCGAGAAGGACCTGCCGCGCTCGTTCACCGCCTACACGCCCTGCTTCCGCAGCGAGGCCGGCTCCTACGGCCAGGACGTCCGGGGCCTCATCCGCCAGCACCAGTTCAACAAGGTGGAGCTGGTGAAGATCAGCCACCCGGACCGGTCGTACGACGACCTGGAGACGCTCACCCGCAACGCCGAGGCGGTGCTCCAGGCGCTGAACCTCCACTACCGGGTCGTCGAGCTGTGCACGGGCGACCTCGGCTTCGCCTCGGCCAAGACCTACGACCTCGAGGTGTGGCTGCCGGGGCAGGGGACCTTCCGCGAGATCTCCTCCTGCTCGAACTGCGAGGACTTCCAGGCGCGGCGGGCCAACATCCGCTTCCGCGACGCGCAGGGGAAGCTCCGCTTCGTCCACACGCTGAACGGCTCGGGCCTCGCGGTGGGCCGGACCCTCATCGCCATCATCGAGAACTACCAGCAGGCCGACGGGACGGTGGTGGTCCCGGAGGCGCTCCGCCCCTACCTGGGCGGCCAGAGCCGCATCACCGCGGCCGACGGCGAGCCGCGAGGGTAACGAGTAGCGGCAGCCTACGCGGCCCGGGGGGGCACTGTCAATCGGGAGGCGCCCATGACCGGTTTCCTGGGCGAGACGATCTACGACCTGGGGCTCGACCGCAACGGGGCCAACTACGAGCCGCTCTCCCCGCTGACGTTCCTCGACCGCACGGCGGCGGTCCATCCCGAGCGCCTGGCGGTGGTCCACGGCGACCGGCGCTTCACGTACGCGGAGCTGGCGGCCCGGTCCCGGCGGCTCGGCAGCGCCCTGGCCGCCGCGGGCGTCGGCAAGGGCGACACCGTGGCGGTCATGCTGCCCAACTCGCCGGCCATGCTCGAGGCCCACTTCGGCGTCCCGATGACCGGCGCGGTCCTCAACAGCCTCAACGTCCGCCTCGACCCCGCGACCATCGCCTTCATCCTCGAGCACGGCGAGGCGAAGGTCCTCCTTACCGACCGGGAGTTCTCGGCCACGATCGCGGCCGCGCTCGGCTCGACCAGGCGGAAGGTCCTGGTCGTGGACGTGGACGACCCGGCGGCTCGCGGGGGGGAGCGGATCGGCGAGGTCGAGTACGAGGCGTTCCTCGCCGGCGGCGATCCCCACTACCGCGGCCGGCGGCCGGACGACGAGTGGGACGCCATCGCCCTCAACTACACCTCCGGCACCACCGGGAACCCCAAGGGGGTCGTCTACCACCACCGGGGCGCCTACCTCAACGCCATCGGCAACATGCTGGCCTGGCAGATGACCCACCACCCGGTCTACCTCTGGACGCTCCCCATGTTCCACTGCAACGGGTGGTGCTTCCCCTGGACGATCACGGCGCTCGCCGGCACGCACGTCTGCCTGCGCCGCGTCGAGGCGCCGGCCATCTTCGAGGCGATCCGCCGCGAGGGGATCACGCACCTCTGCGGCGCGCCGGTCGTCATGAACATGCTCCTCAACGCCCCGGCCGAGCACCGGGGGCCCCTGCCGCGGCCGGTCAGGGTGATGACCGCCGCCGCGCCGCCGCCGCCGGCCGTGATCCAGCGGATGGAGCAGGCGGGGTTCGAGGTGACGCACGTGTACGGCCTCACCGAGTCCTACGGCCCGGCCACCGTCTGCGAGTGGAAGGCCGAGTGGGACGCCCTGGCGCTCGAGCCGCGCGCCGCGCAGAAGGCGCGCCAGGGGGTGGCGTACCACGTGCTCGACGGGCTCACCGTCATGGACCCGGCCACCATGACCGAGACGCCGCGCGACGGTCGGACGATGGGCGAGGTGATGATGCGCGGCAACATCATCATGCGCGGCTACCTCAAGAACCCGACCGCCACCGACGAGGCCTTCAAGGGGGGCTGGTTCCACACCGGCGACCTCGGCGTCATGCACCCCGACGGCTACATCCAGCTCAAGGACCGCTCGAAGGACATCATCATCTCGGGCGGCGAGAACATCTCGACGATCGAGGTGGAGGGGGTCCTCTACCGCCACCACGCGGTGCTCGAGGCGGCGGTCGTGGCGAGGCCCGACGAGCACTGGGGCGAGACGCCCTGCGCCTTCGTCACGCTCCGCGACGGCGCCGAGGCGACGGCCGAGGAGATCATCGCCTTCTGCCGCGAGAACCTCGCCCACTTCAAGGTGCCGAGGACGGTCCTCTTCGGACCCTTGCCGAAGACCTCCACCGGCAAGGTGCAGAAGTTCGTGCTCCGGGAGCGGGCGCGAGCGCTCGAGCCCGGTCGGGGCGACGTCTGATCCCGCGGCGCCGGGCGCGCATGCGCGGCGCCGCCGGCTCCGCGGCGCCGCCGGCTCCGAGGGGGCGCGACCCATCCGCAGGGTCCGGTATCGGGGATTTCCCCGATAGCGGACCGAAGGGGCCGGACGGCAAGCTGAGCCGTCTCGACCCGATCTTCGCTGGCCGCGCCGGGGCGGTGCCGGGAGGTGGTCCATGTCCACAGGCCGCGGTCGCGCGTGGGCCTTGCTGTCGATCCTGTTCCTCTTCGCCGGGCCCGGCGAGGCGGGCGTCGCGGCCGCCCAGGAGTCGGTGCTGACGAGCCGCCTCTTCTGGGGCGGCAACCTCGGCGTGTCCACGGGCGACGTCGACTACGTCGAGATCGCGCCGTTCGTCGGGCTCAACGTGACGCCTCGGCTCTCGGCCGGGGTGAGCGTCCTCTACCGCTACCGCAGCGACGACCGCTTCGAGCACGACATCGACACCAGCGATTACGGCGGGAGCGTCTTCGCCCGCCACGTGCTCGTGCGGCCGCTCTTCCTGCACGCCGAGTACGAGGTCGTCAACTTCGAGTACGTCCGCGCCGACCTCTCCACGACCCGCGACGTGAACCAGGCCCTGCTGCTCGGAGGTGGTGTGTCCCTGCCCGTCGCGCGCCGCGTGTCGGCGAACCTGACCGCCCTGTACAACGTCCTCTACGACAGCGACGCACGCAACGACCCCTACGACAGCCCCTGGGTGGTTCGGGTGGGCGTCAGCGTCGGGTTCTGACGACCGCACGGCCGGCGAGGGGGCCGGGGCTTGCCTGCAGCCTCCCGCCAGGGCGAGGCGCTCGGGCCGCCGTCCGAGGCGCCACATCGCGCGCGCCCTCGCCATGCGCCCGCAGCTCCTCCTCTTCGACGAGCCGACCAGCGCCCTCGACCCCGAACTCGTCGGCGAGGTCCTCGCCGTCATGCGGGAGGTCGCCCGCGAGGGGATGACCAGGGGGCGCGTCGTCGAGGTCACCGGGACCGCGGAGTTCTTCATCCGGCCGGCGACCGGGCGTGCCCGGGAATTCCTCGCTCGCTACGCTTGGCGCCGCAGGTCCCGAAGCGTCCGAAGGCGGCCCTCCCCGAAGGCGGGCCGCGAAGGAGCGATGCCATGCTCGAGTACATCACGCTGCCCGGCGGCGTCCTGCCCCCCGTGGGGCCCTATTCGCACGCCGTCCGCGCCGGCGACTTCCTCTTCGTCACCGGCCAGCTCGCCGAGGACCCCGCCACCGGCGAGGTCGGCCGCGGCCCCATCGTCGACCAGGCCCGCCGCGTCATGGAGAACCTCAAGATGGTCCTCGAGCACGCGGGGAGCGGCTTCGACCGCATCGTCATGGGGCGGATCTTCCTCACCGACTTCCGCGACTACGCCGCCGTCAACGAGGTCTACGCGTCGTACTTCCCCAAGGGGCGCCTGCCGGGCCGGACCACCGTCGGCGTGCTCGCCCTCGCCGGACTCGGCGACGTGGAGATCGACCTCATCGCCTACTGCGGTCCCGTCGGAGCCGGGCGGCGCTGACGCTCGGGCCGGCGGGGAGGGACTGCTCCAGGGGGCCGCCCGCCGGCGGCCCCGACCGCGCCCCCGGCCGGCGGTGCCCGGGCTCAGAAGATGTCCGGCTCGCCGCAGGCCGGGCCGAAGCCGGTCTCGAGGAAGTCGAAGTCGCACCCCTCGTCCGCCTGCCGGATGTGGCGCGCGAAGATCCAGCCGTAGCCGCGGCCGAACCGGGGTGCCGGCGGGCGCCACCCGGCGCGCCGGCGCGCCAGCTCGGCCTCCGGGACCTGGAGGGTGATCGTGCGGGCCGGCACGTCGAGGGCGATGACGTCGCCCGTGCGCACGAGCGCCAGCGGGCCGCCGACGTAGGCCTCGGGCGCCACGTGGAGCACGCAGGCGCCGTAGCTCGTCCCGCTCATCCGCGCGTCCGACACGCGCACCATGTCGCGCACCCCCTGCCGCACGAGCCTCCTCGGGATCGGCAGCATCCCCCACTCGGGCATCCCCGGGCCCCCCTGCGGGCCGGCATTGCGCAGCACGAGCACGTGGTCGGGCGTGACGTCGAGGTCCTCGCGGTCGATCGCCGCCTTCATCGCCGGGTAGTCGTCGAAGACCAGCGCCGGCCCCGCGTGCCGCAGGAACCGCGGGTCGCAGGCGCTCGGCTTCATCACGCAGCCGCCCGGCGCGAGGTTGCCGCGGAGGACGGCGAGCGCGCCCTCCGGGTAGACCGGCCGGTCGGCCGGACGGATGACGTCGTCGTCGTAGACCGCCGCTGCGGCGAGGTCCTCGCCGAGCGTCCGCCCCGTGACCGTCAGCGCGTCCAGGTGCAGATGCTCCGACAGCCGGCTCATCAGGCCGGGGAGGCCGCCGGCGTAGAAGAAGTCCTCCATCAGGTACCGGTCGCCGTTCGGCCGGATGTTGGCGAGGACCGGGACGCGGCGGCTCAGCCGCTCGAAGTCGTCGAGCCCGACGTCGGCGCCCGCCCGGCGCGCCATGGCGATCAGGTGGATGATCGCGTTCGTCGAGCCGCCGATCGCCATCGCCACCGCGATCCCGTTCTCGAACGCCGCCCGCGTCAGGATGCGCCCGGGCCGGAGGTCCTCCCAGACCAGCTCCACCGCGCGCCTCCCCGCCGCCGCCATCCGGGCGTGGCCCGAGTCCGCCGCCGGGATCGAGGAGGCGCCCGGCAGCGACATGCCGATCGCCTCCGCGACCGCCGTCATGGTGCTCGCCGTGCCCATCGTCATGCAGGTGCCGTAGCTGCGGGCGATGCCGGCCTCCATCGCCTGCCAGTCGGCGTCGCAAAGACGGCCCGCCCGCCGCTCGTCCCAGAACTTCCACGCGTCCGACCCCGAGCCGAGGACCTTGCCCTGCCAGTTGCCCCGCAGCATCGGGCCGGCCGGGACGAAGACCGCCGGCAGCCCCGCGCTCGTCGCCCCCATCAGGAGCCCCGGCGTCGTCTTGTCGCAGCCCCCCATGAGGACCGCCCCGTCGACCGGGTGGGAGCGGATCAGCTCCTCCACCTCCATCGCGAGCAGGTTCCGGTAGAGCATCGTCGTCGGCTTCACGAAGCTCTCCGAGAGCGACAGCGCCGGCAGCTCCACCGGAAAGCCCCCCGCCTGGAGGACCCCGCGCTTCACGTCCTCCACGCGCTGCTTGAAGTGCGCGTGGCACGGGTTCGCGTCGGACCAGGTGTTGACGATGGCGATGAACGGCCGCCCCACCCAGTCGGCCGGCGCGTACCCCATCTGCATGATCCGCGAGCGGTGCCCGAAGGACCGGAGGTCGTCCGGCGCGAACCACCGCGCGCTCCTGAGGTCGCCTGGCTGCTTGCGCGTCATGTCGAGGCCCCCGCGTGAAGCGGCCTGCCTGCCGGCCGGTTGCCTGCGACAGTCTATCTCGCGCTACCATTGACCCCCGGAGGGATGGCCGAGCGGTTGAAGGCGGCGGTCTTGAAAACCGCTAGGGTGCAAGCCCTCGTGGGTTCGAATCCCACTCCCTCCGCCACCTCTCGCCCGCGTCTGACGCGGGTTCCCGCATATGCCCCCTCCCTGGGTGTGGCCTGAAAGGTGGTCTCCGAGGACCTCTCTGCCCTCAAGTTGCCCTCAACGAGATACGACGACCGGAGTGCCGGTGCGGTGGGGTGGTGACCCGCCCCTCAGGGCGGCCGTTCCGTGACCGTCCGTGCATGGCAATCAGCGCTACGTGATCGCGAACGACGAGGGGCAGGCGGCCGACGACTTCTTCCGAGTTCCAGGCCGAACACGTCACCCCGGAGCAGCGTGCCAACCCGTCGATAGGCGGCTGGCCGGAACCGTCGTGTCTTGAGCAGCCGCGTCGTCGGCTGCCCGCGCACAAGTACCGCCGTCTGCACCTGAACCTTCCGGGCTCGCCCGAGGGCGCTGCCCTCCG
>DASVDK010000038.1:0-6456 GCA_036381125.1 Thermodesulfobacteriota bacterium
GAGGAGGCCTAGGCCTCCCCGCGCCGATCGCCGTGAAGCTCGTGTGTGGCCTCGGAAACCCCGGCCGGGAGTACGAGGCCACGCGACACAACGTGGGGTGGTGGGTGGTGGAGGCGCTTCGGCGCGAGCTCGCCTTCCCCGAGTTCCATGTGGTCGGTCCCGTCCGCACCACCGCCGGCCTCGTCGATGATCGGCCCGTCCGGCTCGTCGAGCCCTTGACGTACGTGAATCGGAGCGGCGCCGCTCTCGCGCCCCTGGTCGCCCGCGAGGGCGTCGACGTCGCGCACGACCTGCTCGTCGTGGTCGACGACGTCAACCTCGACGTCGGCCGGGCGCGCCTCCGCGCGCGGGGCAGCGCCGGCGGGCACAACGGCCTGAAGTCCATCGAGGCGGCGCTCGGAACGCGCGACTACCCGCGCCTGCGGATCGGTGTCGGCATGCGGCCGCCCGACATCGATCTCGCCGCCTGGGTCCTCGCCCCGTTCGCGCCCGACGACGAGGCGAAGATCCGCGAGCGCATCCCCGACTACGTCGCCTGCATCACCACCTGGTTGAAATACGGGACGGACGTGGCGGTGCGCGAGTGTAACCGGTAACAGCCCCTTTCCGCCGCGCCGCGCGGGCACCGGACGTGCCGCGGTCGGCACGCCCGCGGCCCGCGCGGCGTCCAACGGAGGTTCGCGTGAACGGACTCTTGATCTCCGCGGAGTGGTCGGCGCTCGTCGGCCTGCTCGGCCTCCTCGCTGCGCTCGGCCTCTACATCTACATCCGCCGGCAACCCACGGGCACGCCACTCATGGAGGAGATCGCCGCCCGGATCCACGACGGCGCGATGGCATTCCTTCGCCGCGAGTACTCCGTCCTCATCGTCTTCATCGTGCTCGTCGCCGGGCTCCTGGGGTGGGCCACGAACGGGCTCACCGCCGGCGCCTACGTGACGGGCGCCGCCAGCTCGATCCTGGCCGGCTACTTCGGGATGAACGCCGCGACGCGCGCGAACGTGCGTACCGCCGCCGCCGCCCTCCAGGCCGGCGCCACGCGCGCGCTCCGCGTCGCCTTCTTCGGCGGCGCCGTCATGGGCCTCTCCGTCGCCGCCCTCGGCATCGTCGGCCTCGGCGTCTGGTACTTCTTCCTCGGCGGAACGGCCATCGCCGACGCCGATTTCCTCGCCTTCTCCGAGGTCGTCAGCGGCTTCGCCATGGGCGCCAGCTCCATCGCGCTGTTCGCCCGCGTCGGCGGCGGCATCTACACCAAGGCCGCGGACGTCGGCGCGGACCTCGTCGGCAAGGTCGAGGCCGGCATCCCCGAGGACGATCCGCGCAACCCCGCCACCATCGCCGACAACGTCGGCGACAACGTCGGCGACGTTGCCGGAATGGGCGCCGACATCTTCGAGAGCTACGTCGGCAGCGTCGTCGCCGCGATCGCGATCGGCGCCACCAGCCCGCTCTACGAGCTCAGCCGGCAGGCGGCCGTCGCGCTCCCGATCCTCACCATGCTCGTCGGCCTCGTCAGCTCGCTCATCGGGATCGGGCTCATGAAGCTGCTCGAGCGCCTCAACCCCGCCGCGGCGCTCCGCAACCTGACGTTCATCGCCTCGTTCGTCTTCGTCGGCGTCATGTACGTCGTCGTCCGGCTCCTCGGGTTCCAGATCCAGGATCCGACCAGCACCAAGCTCTACCTGGTCAGCGGACCGTTCTGGGCGATCTTCGCCGGCGCCGTCGCCGGCGTCCTCATCGGCCTCGTCACCGAGTACTACACGGCCGCCCGGCCCGTCCGCCGCATCGCCGCCGCCAGCCAGACCGGCTCCGCCACGAACATCATCTCGGGCCTCGCCGTCGGCATGGAGTCCACCGCCGCGCCGGTGCTCCTCATCGCGCTCGCCATCTGGGTTGCCTACTACTTCGCCGGCCTCTACGGCATCGGCATCTCCGCCGTCGGCATGCTCGCCACCGTCGGCGTCACGATGTCCGTCGACGCCTACGGCCCGATCGCCGACAACGCCGGCGGCATCGCCGAGATGAGCCGCCTCGGCCCCGACGTCCGCAATATCACCGACCGGCTCGACTCGCTCGGCAACACCACCGCCGCGATCGGCAAGGGATTCGCCATCGGCTCCGCCGCGCTGACCGCGCTCGCGCTCTTCTCCGCCTACACCTCCGCCGTCGGCCTCGACCAGACCGGCCTAGACCTCATCAACCCCGAGGTCGTCATCGGGCTCTTCATCGGCGGCGTCGTGCCCCTCTTCATCGCCGCCCTCACCATGACGGCCGTCGGCCGCGCCGCAGGCTCCATGGTCGACGAGGTGCGCCGGCAGTTCCGCGAGATCCCGGGCCTCCTCAAGGGGAACGCGCCCCCGGATTCCACCCGCTGCGTGGACATCGCCACCCGCTCGGCGCTCCGCGAGATGATCGCCCCGGGGCTCGTCGCCGTCGTCGTCCCCGTCGTGGTCGGGCTCGTCAGCGTCCACGCGCTCGGCGGCGTCCTCGCCGGCGCCACCCTCGCCGGCGTCCTCCTGGCGCTCTTCATGGCCAACGCCGGCGGCGCCTGGGACAACGCCAAGAAGTACATCGAGGGCGGCGCCCACGGCGGCAAGGGCTCCGAAAGCCACCGCGCCGCCGTCGTCGGCGACACGGTCGGCGACCCGTTCAAGGACACCTCGGGCCCGTCCATGAACATCCTCATCAAGCTCATGAGCGTCGTGTCTCTCGTGCTCGCCCCCTTCTTCGTCCGCGTCCACGGCATCAAGGGGACCGAGGCCGATCAGATGACGCTGCTCCACCACGTCGGCGAGCTGATCCGGTCACTCCTCGCATGAGCGCCCGCGACCTCTCCTTCGAGCGCGTCGTCGCCTTCGCCGCGGACCTCATCCGCATCCCGTCGCTCCCCGGGAACGAGCGCGACCTCGCCGCGCGCGTCCGCCGCGAGCTCGACCACCTCGGCTTCGCCGACGTCCGCATCGACGAGCTCGGCAACGTCATCGGCGTCGCGCCCGGCCGCGGCGCCGCTCCCGCCGTCATGCTCTCCTCGCACCTCGACATGGTCGATGTCGGCGACCCCGCCTCCTGGGAGTACCCGCCCTTCGGCGGCATCGTCGACGGCGGCTTCCTCCACGGCCGCGGCGCCATGGACATCAAGGGACCGCTCGCGCTCCAGACTTACGCCGCCGCCCACTTCCTCGATCACCCCGCCGATGGCGACGTCGTCGTCGCCCACACCGTTTTCGAGGAGCGCGGCGGCTGGGGCATGGATGCGCTCGTGCGCTCCGGTACGCTGCGCCCCGGCGCCGTCATCCTCGGTGAAGCCACCAATGGCGACGTCTGCATCGGCCACCGCGGACGCGCCGAGCTCATCGTCGAGCTCCAGGGCGTCGCCGGCCACGCCAGCGCTCCGGAGCGGGCTCGCAACCCCCTCGACGCGCTCCCCGAGGTCATCCCGGCGCTCCAGGAGTTCGCCGCCCGCCTCCCGTCTGCGCCGATCCTCGGCAAGGCCACGCTCGCGCCCACCGCGGTCGAGACGCTCCCCCGCAGCCGCAACGTCATCCCCGACCGCGCCCGCGTGATCGTCGACTGGCGCACCATCCCGGGGCTCTCCGCCGAGGACACCCGGCGGACGCTCGAGGACTTCCTTCGGCCGCGCATTCGCCTCCCCGAGGGCTGCGCCCTCGACGTCCGCTTCGCGACCGAGCACCAGCGGTCGTACACCGGCCTCGAGTGTGAGCGTGACCTGTTCACCCCGGGCTACCTCCTCGCCCCCGATCACCCCGTCGCCGTCGCCGCCGCCAATGCCGTCCGCGCAGGCCTCGGCCGCGAGCCCGCGCTCCGGCCCTGGACCTTCGCCACCGATGGCGGACACACCTGCGGCGAGCAGGGCATCCCGACCGTGGGCTTCGCGCCCGGGGAAGAGCGCTTCGCCCACACCAACCGTGAGCGGCTGGACCTCGACCAGGCTCGCGCGGTCTACGAGGCCTACCCGCTCGTGATCCGCGCCGTCATGGGCGCCGCCTGACCGCGGCGCCGCCTCCCCCCACGCCACGCCGCGCAGCCGGTGCCCGCGCGCTGGAAAACGGCGCGCAATTCCGCTAAACTTAAGGGCTGGCATCAAAAACCGTATACGCCGTCCGCAGGCGACATGCCCAATCTGAAGCTCGGGATCGTCGGACTGCCGAACGTCGGCAAGTCCACGCTCTTCAATGCGCTCACCGGCGCCGGCGCGTCGGCCGAGAACTACCCGTTCTGCACCGTCGATCCGAACGTCGGCGTCGTCGAGGTGCCGGATCGACGCGTCGACCTGCTCGTCGAGCGCGTGCGGCCGAAGTCCCGGGTTCCCGCCGTCGTCACGTTCGTCGACATCGCGGGCCTCGTGAAGGGCGCCTCGGAGGGCGAAGGGCTCGGCAACCAGTTCCTGGCCAACATCCGGGAGGTGGACGCGATCGTCCACGTGGTGCGCTGCTTCGAGGACCCCGACGTGACGCACGTGCTCGGCGAGGTCGATCCGGTCCGCGACCGGGAGATCATCAACCTCGAGCTCGCCCTCTCGGACCTCCAGCTCGTGGAGAAGCGGCTCCAGCGCGCGGAGCGCGCCGCGAAGGGGGGCGACCGGGAGGCGCAGGCGGAGCTCGCGCTCCTGCGCAAGGTGCAGGCGGTCCTCTCGGAGGGACGGCCCGCGCGCGCCGTGGACCTGTCCGGCGACGAGGAGGCCCGGCTGCTCCGCACCTTCAACCTGCTGACCGCGAAGCGCGAGCTGTACGTCGCGAACGTCGCCGAGTCCGACCTCGGCGCCGGTGGGCAGGGCGAGCCCGGGGAAGGGAACCCGTTGGTGCACCGGTTGCGCGCCGCCATCGAGGCCGACGGCGAGCCCGCCGAGGTGGTCCCGCTCTCCGCGCGCATCGAGGCGGAGCTGCTGCACCTCGAGCCGTCCGAGCGCGCGATGTTCCTCGAGGAGCTCGGCCTCGACGAGCCCGGGCTCTACCGCCTGATCCGCGCCGGGTACCACCTTCTCGACCTGATCAGTTACTTCACCGCGGGCGAAAAGGAGGTCCGCGCCTGGACCATCCGTCGCGGGACCCGCGCGCCGCAGGCTGCGGCCGAGATCCACACGGACTTCGAGCGCGGCTTCATCCGCGCCGAGACGATCGGATGGGATGACTTCGTTCGCGCCGGCTCGCTGCGCGCCGCCCGCGAGCAGGGGCTGATGAGGAGCGAGGGGAAGGACTACGTCGTGCAGGACGGGGACATCATGTTGTTCCGGTTCAACGTCTGAGGCCGGTCCGGCCCCGCGGGATCGGCGGCACGGCGGCGTCCCCGCGTCCGGCCATGCCGGCGACCATTGCGCCCTCAGGCCGCCTCCACCTCCACCGTCAGAATGTCGGCGATGTGCCAGCGCCGGTGCACGTAGCTTTCCAGCGCACTCGGCGCGTCGCGCTCCGGGTCGTACACCAGTCCGCCGGAGACGACCACGAAATGCCCGCGCGTGTCGCCAGGCTCGTGGATCAGGACGATCGCCGGATCCGCGGTCGGAACGTGCGCGGCGAGCGCACAGCCGTCCCCCGCGTCCGACACCCGGACGAGCCGACCGGTCAGCCGCCGTAGCATCCGCGCGACCTCCATCGCCCGAAGCCCGTCGCCCGGGCGCCCGGACGGGTCCGCCGCCGCCGCCGCCTCGCGGTAGCTTACGCCTGCCAGCATGGCCGCCGCCGCGATTCCGCAGTCCCGGCCGTTCCGCTGCCGGATGTGCCGGATCGCCGCGGAGGGAGCTGCCGCCGTGACCGGCCCGCCGGTCGCTGCCTTTTCGCGCCGCATCGACGCCACCTTCGATCCTTCTCTCGTACGGTGTCGCCCCTCGTACACGCGGCCTCGACCCCCGTTCCGGCCGACTCGCGGCCGGAACCACGCGCACCGGCGTGTATCGACATTGCTCTGGCCTGGCCGTGACGTTACCGTGGAGCGCGCTTCTCACAGGACACCGCTGCCCGGTATCGGAGCCGGACCACCTTGCCGACACGTGCCCGCGGATCCCTATTGCGCCGGCGGCCCGGTCAGGCGCTCGTCGAGTACGTGCTCGTCGTCGCGCTCGTCGCGGTCGGCCTCGTGCTCGTGATGCTCCATCTCCGCAACGGAGCGGGCGCCGCGTTCTCCGGTGCCAACTGCCAGGTTGCTTCGGCTGGTGGCGGCGAGCCGGCCGCCGCGTGTGGCGCCGCCGACGCGACAGCGCCGGGCTCGGCGGGAGGCGCCGGGCATCCGGGCGCCGGCTACGGCTGGGGACAGCGCCCGCCGACGCCCGGTCCGCCCCCGGGGATCCCGGGCCACGGTGACGACGGCCCCGACCCCCCGGGCGGCGGCACGAGGGGCCCGCGCTGATCGTCGACCCGCACCCCGCGCCGAAGAACGAGCGCCCAGGAACGAGCGACCCCGGGGGCACCATGGTGCCCCCGGGGTCGCTCGTTCCTGGGCGCTC
>DASVDK010000039.1:0-15350 GCA_036381125.1 Thermodesulfobacteriota bacterium
GTCGCGTCCCGATTGGCGCGCTTCGCGCGGTTGGGTGCCATCGAGGGCGTGGGCGACACGGTGAACGGTGCGCGCGTCGGCGCCTCGAACGGCGGGTCGTGGGTACGAGACGCCGGCCGGCCCCGCGTACCCGCGGCACGGCGCGGTCGAGCGCCCGGCCGGGTGTGGCCGGGCGCCGCGGGTCGCCGTCCTCGACGGGGCGCGGTCGGCTCTCGCCGTTGCCGGAGGCGGGGATGTCTCAGGAGTCTCGCCTGGCGACCTCGACGTACGCCTCGCCCTCGGTGAACGCCTTCACCTCGGCGCCCGGCGGGATGCGGCCCTCGTCTCCCTTGATGGCGAAGCCCCAGAGGGCCGACGGGAGGCAGAGGACGCCCAGCACGATTCCGGTCACGGCGGCCGTCGAGCCGCTGTCACGCCCCTCGGCCTCCTGCCTGGCGCTCAGGGGGATGAGCTGGCCGTCGACGGCCTCGACGTCCGAAACGTAGACCTCGAGCCGCCCGGGGGTCCCCCAGCCCGATCGCGGCTGCACCTTCGTGACGCGTGCGGTCGCCCGGGCCCCGGCCGCGATGACGACCCGGCCGTCGACCTTCACGTCGCGTAGCACCCGGAGCGGAATGCTCTGGCCCTCGGACACCGACTCGCTGCTCACCACGTCGGGAAACACGAGGAAGACCGGAGTGCCGCCCCTGAGCGTCACCCGGCCGCTCTCGGCCGCGAACGTCGCGGGCACCGCCGCCGTCGTCGCCAGGACCGCCGCGAGCGCGGCGGCGGCCGCCCGCCGCGCCACGACGGGCGCCGCGGCCGCGAGCGCGAGCCGCACGAGGCCGACGCCGGCCAGCAGGCCGGTCGCGCACCGGCTCGCGTTCGTGCTGGTCCAGAGCCCGACGAGCTGGCCCGTCCCGTCGACGACGAGCGGCGCGATGAGGAGCAGGGCGGCGCCGAGCGGAACGCGGGCGAGCCGCACGCGGGACTCCCGGTGCCACAGGGCAAGCCCGCCGGCCAGGGCGGCCGCGGCCAGCAGCGTGAACGTCCGGACGCAGAGGCCGAGGTTGCTTCCCATGAGGAACCAGGACCGGGACGGCCGCTGGTGGCAGACGAGGGCGAGGACCCCGTAGAGCGTCGAGGCGAGCGGCGAGCGGTGCGCCTCGAGCAGCGGCGCCGCGACGGCGGCGATCACCAGGGTCGCCGAGACGGCGACGGCCGCCCCGGCGATGTGGACGCGAACGGACATGAGCATCCTCCCGAAGTGGGAGGCGTTCCTAGCCCGATCGCGCCCGTCTCGTCCAGCGAAAAATCGTGAAGCGCTAGTTGCGGCTCTGGTCGGGCACGGTCCAGACGTCCCCCTCGCGCATGAGCTGCGCGAGGTCGCCCGGGCCCTTCCGGGCGATCTCGGCGTCGATCTGCGCCCTCACGCCGCTCTCGAAGGTGGGCTGCTCGATGCGGCGGAAGACGCCGATCGGCGTGGGGAAGCCGGGCCCCTGCATCTGCGAGAGGAGGAAGGCGTAGGCCGGGTTCCGGCGCGTCTCGTCCCAGACGAGCACGTCCTGCTCGGTGACGCCGTCGACGCCGATCTCCACCACCTCAAGGTCGACGCCGTTCAGCCGGATCCCCTTCTTGCGGTCCTTCCCGAAGAGGAGCGGCTGGCCGTGACGGAGCTGGAGGGTCGCCTCGTCGCGCCGGTCCTTCTCGGTGAGCGACGCCCACGCCTTGTCGTTGAAGATGTTGCAGTTCTGGAAGATCTCGACGTAGGCCGAGCCCGGGTGGGCCGCGGCGCGCCGGAGCGTCTCCTTCAGGTGGTCCACGAAGACGTCGACCGACCGCGCCACGAAGGTGGCGCCGGCGCCCAGGGCGACCGAGATGGGGTTGAAGGGGTTGTCGACCGAGCCGTACGGCGTGGACTTGGTCTTCTTGCCCGCCTCGGAGGTGGGCGAGTACTGCCCCTTCGTGAGGCCGTAGATCCGGTTGTTGAACATGAGGATCTTCAGGCCGACGTTGCGGCGGAGCGCGTGGATCAGGTGGTTGCCGCCGATCGACAGGGCGTCGCCGTCGCCGGTGATCACCCAGACGGCGAGGTCGGGGCGCGTCACCTTGAGCCCGGTCGCGATCGCCGGCGCCCGCCCGTGGATCGAGTGGAACCCGTATGTGTTCATGTAGTACGGGAAGCGCGACGAGCAGCCGATGCCCGACACCACGACGAACTTCTCGCGCGGGATGCCGAGTTCGGGCATGACGGTCTGCACGGCCGAGAGGATGGCGTAGTCCCCGCACCCGGGGCACCAGCGGACCTCCTGGTCGGTCTGGAAGTCCTTCTTCGTGAGCTTCGCCGGCGTCGGTGTCTCAACGGCCATTGCGCGAGGCCTCCAGGATCTGCCGCGCCCGATCGGCGATGTTCTGGCGCGTGAAGGGCTTCCCCTGCACCTTGCTGTAGCCGACGATCGGCTTGAGGTATTTCGCGCGCAGGAGCATGGCGAGCTGTCCCATGTTCATCTCGGGCACGAGGACCGTCTCGAAGCGGCCGAGCACGTCGCCGAGGTTACGCGGGAACGGGTTGAGGTAACGCAGGTGGGCGCGGCTCACCCTGTACCCGTCGGCGCGCAGCGCCTCGACCGCGCCGGTGACGGCGCCCCGCGTGCTCCCCCAGCCGAGGACGAGGAGCGGGCCGCCGCCCGGGTCGCCGTGCACCTCGATGTCGGGGATCTCGGACGCGATCCGCTCGACCTTCTCGGCCCTGAGGCTCACCATCGTCTCGTGGTTGCGCGGATCGTAGGAGATGTTGCCGGTGCGGTCGGCCTTCTCGAGGCCCCCCACCCGGTGCTCGAGCCCCGGCGTCCCCGGGATGGCCCACGGCCGTGCGAGCGTCGTCTCGTCGCGCAGGTAGGGGAGGAATCCCTTCGGGTCCGACGCGAACGTCGGCCGCAGGTCGGGCAGCCGCTCGAGGTCGGGCAGGAGCCACGGCTCCGACGAGTTGGCGAGGTACCCGTCGGACAGGAGCACGACCGGCGTCATGTACCGCATGGCGAGCCGGCAGGCCTCGATCGCCGTCTCGAAGCAGTCGGCCGGCGACGAGGCGGCGAGGACCGGGATGGACGAGTCGCCGTGACGGCCGAACATGGCCATGAGGAGGTCGGCCTGCTCGGTCTTGGTCGGCATGCCGGTGGAGGGGCCGGCGCGCTGGATGTCGCAGATCACGAGCGGCAGCTCGACCGCGGTCGCGAGCCCCACGGCCTCCGACTTGAGGCACATGCCGGGGCCCGACGTGGCGGTGACGGCGAGGGTGCCGCCGTAGGCGGCGCCGATGGCGGCGCAGACGGCGGCGATCTCGTCCTCGGCCTGGAACGTGATGACGTTGAACGCCTTGTGCTGCGCCAGCTCGTGCAGCAGGTCGGAGGCCGGCGTGATCGGATAGGCGCCGAGGAAGAGCGGCAGCCCCGCCTGGCGTGCCGCCGCGATGAGCCCGAGCGCCAGGGCCGTGCTGCCGTGGATGTTGCGGTAGAGGCCCGGCTCGAGCTTCGCGGGGTGCACCTCGTAGGTGATCTGGAAGAGCTCGGTCGCCTCGCAGTAGGCGCGCCCGGCCTTGAGCGCGCGGACGTTCGCCTCGGCGAGGGCCGGCTTCGCGCCGAACTTCTTCTGGACCCACGCGAGCGTCGGCTCCATCGGGCGGTTGAAGAGCCAGTACATCATCCCGAGGGCGAAGAAGTTCTTGCAGCGGTCCTGGCTCTTCGTGTCGAGCCCGAGGCCCTCGAGGGCGCGCCGCGTGAGGGTCGTCAGCTCGACCTTGAAGAGCCGGAACCGGTCGAGGCTGCCGTCCTCGAGCGGGTTCGCCGGGTAGGCCGCCTTCTTGAGGTTCTGCTCGGTGAACTCGTCGGTGTTCACGACCAGGACGCCGTTGGGCTTCAGGTCGGCGATGTTGACCTTGAGGGCGGCCGGGTTCATCGCCACGAGCACGTCGAGCTGGTCGCCGGGCGTGTAGATCCGGTGGTCCGCGATGTGCACCTGGAAGCCCGAGACGCCGGGGAGCGTGCCCGCCGGCGCCCGGATCTCGGCCGGGAAGTCGGGCAGGGTCGACAGGTCGTTGCCGACGAGCGCGGAGGTGGTCGTGAACTGGTCGCCCGTGAGCTGCATGCCGTCGCCGGAGTCGCCGGCGAACCGGATGACGACCTCGTCGAGGATCTCGTGGGACTGGTGGCGCGGGGTGTCGATCGTCGTGGTCATGCGTGACCCTTCACATGCCGGCCGTCGGCCGTGCCCGGGTGCTTCGGCTGGTCTCCGAGGGTGTCCGTCTGTTTATAGCAAACGGCGTACGAGAGAAGGGCGGCCCCGGCGGAGGCCACCCCGCCGGGGCCGAATGATGAGGAGGAGGACGGCGAAGCGGCGCCGTGCCGGCTACCATCGCGGCACGGACCGTATGTGAAGAGAACCGCGCCGGTCCGGTTTCGGTTCCCGCGCCCGCTCCCGCGCAGGAGGGCCCCATGGTCCCGCACCCCCCGCACCACCTCGTCCTCGAGCCGGACCTCCTGTACACCGGCGGCAGCCTCAGGTCCGGCCTCGCGCTCACCCTCGCGGGCGGCCGCATCGTGGAGGTGGGCCGGGCAGACGGCCGCGGGACGCGCCTCCCCGGGCGCGCCCTCCTGCCGGGCACCGTGAACGCCCACAACCACGCCTTCCAGTCGCTCGTGCGCGGGTTCGGCGACGACCTCGCCTTCGCCGACTGGCGCGATCAGGGGATCTACCGCTACTCGCTCGGCCTCGGCCCGGCGGAGGTGTACGTCGGCGCCCTCTTCGCCTTCGGCGAGATGCTGACGTACGGGGTGACAACGGTGGCCGACTTCTTCTACCTGCACGACCAGGGGAACGACAATGCGCACGCCGTGATCCGCGCGGCGCGCGACCTCGGCATCCGCCTGGTGCTCGCGCGCGCCTTCTACGACTGGCCGCGCGGGCCGGCCAAGTACCGCGAGACGCCCGACGACGCCGCGCGGCGCTGCCTCGAGCTGGCGCGGTCGGTCGCCGGCGACCCGCTCGTCGCCGTGCATCCCGCGCCCCACAGCCCGCACGCCGCCTCGCCCGCCATGGTCGAGGCGGGCGCCGCCGTCTCGGCCGAGACCGGGGCGCCCCTGCACGTGCACTGCGCGGAGGCGCCGTACGAGGTCGAGCAGACGAGGGCCGAGCACGGCACCACGCCGCTGCGCTACCTCGACCGCCACGGCGCCGTGACCTCGCGCACCCTCGTCGTGCACGGCTGCTGGCTCGACGACGGCGAGTGGGCGCTGCTCGGCCGCGCAGGCGGCAAGCTGGCCTACAACCCGTCGAGCAACATGTTCCTCGGCGACGGCATCACGCCGCTCCGCAAGGCGATCGCGGCCGGGGTGACCGTGGCCCTCGGCACCGACGGCGGCTGCTCGAACAACCAGGTGAGCGTCTTCGGCGAGATGCGCATGGCCGCCCTCCTCCAGAAGGTGGCCGCGCTCGACTCGACCGCCATGACGGCGGCGGAGGTGTTCCGGATGGGCACCGAGGGGGGCGGGACGGCGCTGGCCCTGCCGGTCGGCCGCCTCGAGGCCGGCTACCGGGCCGACCTCGTCACCGTCGACCTCGACCACCTGTCGATGCTCCCGCCCCAGCGCGCGGCAAACCACCTCGTCTACGCCCTCGACCCGCGGGCGATCCGCGAGGTGTACGTCGAGGGGCGCTGCGTCTACGCCGACGGCGACCTCACCGGCGTGCCGCGCGCGCGGATCGCGGAGGAGGTCAGGCGGGTGACGAGGGGGTGGTAGTCGCACGGTCCGCGTTCGTTGGTCCTCGCGCATGCCTGCTTGCGCTCCCACGAACCTGCGGCTGCGCAGGACGACCGCTTGCAGGCCGGTCTCCGGTCGGGAGGGCCGCGTGATGGCTCGCCGGCCGATTCGGGCGACCGATTCGCCGGGAGCTGCCTGGTGCACCCCCCGCTCGCTAGCCGGTGCGGATCGCGCGATGACCGATACGCTCGGGTCGTGCACCCGCGAGGGCGATGGGGTGCGAGCGGTGCGCCGCCGAGAAGAACGCGAAGTCCCCGCGCACCGGTTGCCAGACCTGGATCTGCCGGGGCTCCCGGAGGATCTCGGGGAGCCGAGCCCAGTAGGCCTTCCGGTACTCGCGATGGACCTGGACTCGTAACAGGTCGTCGCGGTCCGCCCAGGTCTCGTACAACATGAAGCGGGTCGAGTCCTCGGGGTCCCGGTGGAGCACGGCGTTGACGAACGTCGCTTCGTGCCGCATGGCGTCGGGCACCGGCGTGACCAGGCGGAGGAACTCCTCCTCGTAGCCGGGCTTGACGTGGATGGACACGACGACGACGGCCTCGGGGCCCCGGTCGCCTGCTCCAGGGGCCGCCGCCTCGCTCGCGCCTGCCTTCGGTACCGTGCGTCCGTTCACCGGGACCTCCCGCGCTCGATGGCCGACGGTCCGATCGTGCCGAGGCGCCGGGGTGCGCGCAATGACCCGGCAGGTCATGCCGGGGCGGGAACGCGCTAGCGCGCGCCGGCGCCCGCCCGCGCCAGCACCCGCTTCGCCCGCTCGTAGACCGGCACGTCGATCATCCGGCCGTCGACCGAGGCGGCGCCGCGGCCTTCGGCGAGGGCTGCGTCGTAGGCCGCGACGACACGGCCGGCCCAGTCCACCTCCGCCGGGGAGGGGGCGAAGGCGGCGTTGAGGACCGGCACCTGCGCCGGGTGGATGCAGGGCGAGCCGAGGAAGCCCACGCTCCGGGCGTGGCGGGCGACGGCGGCGAACGCCTCGGCGTCGCGGAACTCGGCGATCGAGCCGGCCAGGCCGAGCGGGGCGAGGCCGGCGGCACGCGCGGCGATCGTCACGAGCTGGGCCGGGACCGCGAGCGTCTCCGGCTTCGGCTCCACCTCCATCGCGGCGGCGAAGTCCTCGCTGCCGAAGGCGAGCGCCGCGAGGCGCCCGTCCGCGCGCGCGATCGCCTCGGCGTGAAGGAGGCCGGCCGGCGTCTCGACGACCGGCACGAGCACCGTGGGCGGGCCGCTGCGGCCGCTCGACCGCTCCGCCGCCTCCACGGCCCGCGCCACCGCGCGCACCTCGTCGGCCGACTCCACCTTGGGGATCACGAGCCCGGCGACGTGCGGCCCCACCGCGGCGACGATGTCGTCGCCGGTGAGCGGCCCCGGGTGGTTGACGCGCACGAAGGTCGGCACCCCCTTCGCGGCGATCTCGGCCGCCGCGCCGCGCACGGCCGCCCGGGCGCGCGCCTTGGCCGTCGGCGCGATCGAGTCCTCGAGGTCGAGGATCACGGCGTCGGCTCCGCGGGTGTGGGCCTTCGCGATGAAGCGCTCCTCCAGGACGGGCACGAAGAGCATGGAGCGGTAGGTCATATCACCTGTTCCTCCTCGAGACGGCGGAGATCCTCGACCGTGAGCCCGACCGCGCCGAGCACCTCGGCGTTGTGCTCCCCGAGGCGGGGCGCCGGCCGCCGGATGGCGCCCGGGGTGCGCGAGAGCCGGGGGACCACGTTGTGCATCGGCAGCCGCCCCATCTCGTCGTCGGGCAGCTCGACGAGCACCTCGCGGCTGCGCACGTGCGGGTCCTCGACGAACTGGCTCACATCGTACACGGGGCCGATCGTGACCTCGGCCCGCTCGAAGAACTCGACGTTCTCCGCCAGGGTCCGCCGGCCGATGAAGCCGCCGACGATCGCGTCGAGCTCGTCGACGTGGGCGAGGCGGTCGGCGTTGGTCCGGAAGCGGGGGTCGTCGATCAGCTCGGGGCGGCCGATGGCGCGCAAGAGCCGCGCGGTCATCGCCTGGGTGGAGGCCGACAGCGCGACGTGGGCGCCGTCCGACGTCCGGTAGATGTTGCGCGGGGCGGTGATCGACGCCCGGTTGCCCGAACGCGGCGGCACGACCCCCGTGATGCGGAAGGCGGCGGCGTCCGGCCCGAGGTTCGCGACGAGCGGCTCGAGCAGCGACAGGTCGATCACCTGCCCCGGGCCGCCCTTGAGCTCCACCTCGCGCAGGGCGATGAGCGTCGCCATCGCCCCCTGGATCCCGGCCACCATGTCGGCGAGCGCCATGTTGGGGAGCACCGGCGGCCGGTCGGCGAAGCCGGTCTTGGCGGCGAAGCCCGACATCCCCTCGACCAGGCTGCCGAAGCCGGGGCGGTCGCGGTAGGGGCCGGTCTGGCCCCAGCCGGAGACGCGGACCACCACCAGGCGCGCGTTGCGCGCGTGGAGCGCCTCGGGGCCGACGCCGAGCGCCTCGAGCACGCCGGGCCGGAAGCTCTCGACCAGCACGTCGGCCACGGCCGCGAGGCGCAGGAGCAGGTCGCGCCCGGCGGGCCGCTTCACGTCGAGCGTCACGCTCTTCTTGTTGCGCCCGTAGACCTTCCAGTAGGCCGGCAGGCCCCCCTCGAGCCAGTCGCGCAACGGGTCGCCCTTGCCCGGCGCCTCCACCTTGATCACCTCCGCCCCGAAGTCGGCGAGCTGGAGCGTCAGCATGTTGCCGGCCACGAGGCGCGTCAGGTCGAGGACGCGCACGCCGTCGAGCGGGCAGGGCGCGTCGGGGCGGTAGTCGGTCATCGGCGCATCTCCTCTGCGCGGGCGAAGGAGGACCGGGCGCCCGGCCGCGTGACCGAGAGCGCCGCGGCGCGGTTGGCGTGCCGGACGGCGGCCAGGGGATCGAGGTCGGCGGCGAGGCCCTGCGCGAAGGCGCCGACGAACGCGTCGCCGGCGCCCGTCGTGTCGACCGCCGCCGCCTCGGGCGGTGCCTCGAGGGCGCTGCCGAGCCGGGTCACGCGAAGCGCCCCCCGGGCGCCAAGGGTGACGATGACCTCGCCGGGGCCGCTCGCGAGGAGCGAGCGCGCCGCCGCCTCGATCTCCGTCGGGCCTGCGGCGCGGCCGCCGACGAGACGCGCAAGCTCGCTCTCGTTCGGGATCAGGTAGTCGGCGAGCGGCAGGAGGCCGCCCGGCAGCGGGACGGCGGGAGCCGGGTTGAGGACGGTGCGCGCGCCGTAGCGCCGGCCGAGCGCCAGCGCCCGCGCGGCGGTGTCGACCGGCACCTCGAGCTGCGTGACGACGACGGCGGCGCCGGCGAAGAGGGGCGCCGCGCCCTCGACGTCGTCGGGCAGGAGGGCGTGGTCGGCGCCCGGCACGACCACGACGGTGCTCGCGCCGGCGGCCTCCTCGACGGTGACCAGCGCGACGCCGGTCGGCGCCGCCGCCCGGCCGACGGCGTCGACGTCGACCCCTTCGGCGCGGAGCGATTCGAGGACCGCGTCGCCGCGGGCGTCCCGGCCGACGCGCGCCACGAGGCGCACCGCGGCCCCGAGGCGGCAGGCCGCCACGGCCTGATTGGCCCCCTTGCCGCCGACCTCCTCGGCGAGGCCCGAGCCGGCGCCGATCTCGCCCGGCGCGGGCAGGCGCGGCACGCGCGCCACCAGGTCGACGCGGCAGGAGCCGACGACCACGATGTGCCCGGACACGGCAGTCGAGCATAGCGAACGGGTGGGCCGGGCGTGAATTTCCTGCGAGCGGCGGTGCGGTCCGAGCACGGCGTACCCGCCGGGCGCACGGTCGGCGTGAGGAGGCCCGCATGCAGTACGCCAGGCTCGGCGACACGGGGCTCGTCGTCTCGCGGCTCGCCTTCGGGGCGATGACGTTCGGTTCGGTGGAGGGTGGGGCGCTCGCCTCGGTCTACAAGGTGGACCAGGCCGGCGCCGACGACCTCGTGGCGCGGGCGCTCGACGCGGGCGTCACCTTCTTCAACACGGCGGACGCCTACGCCGGCGGGCAGTCCGAGGCGATGCTCGGCCGGGCGATCGGCCGCCGCCGCCCGGACGTGGTGATCGCCACGAAGGTGGGGTTCCGCACGGGCGACGCGCTGGTGCACACGGGGCTCTCGCGGCGACACGTGCTGGCCGCGGCCGAGGGGAGCCTGCGGCGCCTCGGGACCGACTACATCGACCTGTACCTCGCCCACCGTCTCGACCCGTACACGCCGCTCGAGGAGACGCTCGAGGCGCTCGACGCGCTCGTGCGGCAGGGGAAGGTCCGCTACGTCGGCTTCTCGAACTGGCCCGCCTGGCTCGCGGCGAGGTCGGTGGGCCTCCAGCAGGCGACCGGCCGGGCGCGCTTCCGGGCGGCGGAGGTCTACTACTCGCTCGTCGGCCGCGACATCGAGCACGAGCTCGTGCCGTTCTGCCTCGACGCCGGCGTCGGCATCCTGGTCTGGAGCCCCCTGGCGGGCGGCTTCCTCACGGGAAAGTACACGCGGCAGGACCCCACCGGGGGCGGCGGCCGCCTCTCCGGCTTCGACGTGATCCCGTTCGACCGCGAGCGAGGCTACGACGTGGTGGACCGGCTCGTCGAGATCGGCCGCGACCGCGGCGTGCCGCCCGCACGGGTGGCGCTCGCCTGGCTCCTCGCCAGGCCCTACGTGGCCAGCGTGCTCGTCGGCGCGAGCCGCCGCGCGCAGCTCGACGACAACCTCGGCGCCGCCGACCTGATGCTGTCGGCCGACGAGGTCGCCCGGCTCGACGCCCTGACGGCGCCGGCGCCGATCTACCCGAACTGGTTCAACGCGACCATCACCGACGGGCCGATCCGCGAGGCGCTCGCCGCGCCGCGCTGACCGCGCGACCGCGCTAGGATGGCCGGACCATGCGCCTAGCCGCCACCGCCTTTCTCGTCGTCGTCGCGTTCCTCTGCGGCATGATCGCCGAGAAGGTCCGCTTCGGCGCCCGGCGCGACGCCGTCATGTCCCGGTACGAGCGGGCCCTGGCCGACTGGCGAGCGGCGCAGATGCGCGCCGAGCGGGCGGCCGCCGCCCGGCGGCGCGGGGAGCCGCTCCCCCCGTCGCTCGACGCCCCCCTCGACGGCCCGGTCCTCCCACCGCTCGATCGCTAGCACGTCATCGCTAGCGCATCGCGTCGATGTGGCCCGCGCCGGCGGCCCGGGCCGCGGCCCGAGCGTGCCGTGACGCCGGTCCGTGGGCTGCGCGTCCGCACGGGCGCCGGTTCAGAGGCCTGCCCCGGTGCGGCTCGGCTGCGGCCCCTGGAAAACGGGGGGCGGACCCCGACCTAGCCTCCCGTCCGAGCCTGCCGCCGGTGCCGCTCGCGGTGGCGGCGCACGCGCATCCGCGTCCCGCAGGTTCGCACGTCGCAGTAGCGGCGGCTGCCGTTCTTCGTCGTGTCCCTGAAGAGCCACTCGCAGGGCGAGGCCTGGCACTGCCGCACGCTCGACAGGCCGGTCTCCGAGGCGAGCAGCTCGGCCGCCGAGCGGGCGATCGGCGCGAGCACGCGGTCGAGCCCGCCGTCCGGCTCGACGGCCTCGAGGACGAACCGGCCGCCGACGGTCCCGAGCCGCAGGCGGGTCCGGTCGCCGAGCAGGACCTCGTTCAGGATCGCCAGGTCTCCGGGATCGGGGGAGCGGCCGGCCACGGCACCGCTGAAGAGGCGGAAAATGGCGCCGCGCAGGCGCCGCGCCGCCTCGAGGGCCCGGGCCGCCTCCTCGGGGCGACCCTCGGCCTCCCGCTGCAGACGCGCCGCCTCCCCGTCGTCGACGGCGCCCGCCTGTCGGGCGAAGGCGACGAGATCCCGGTACCCGGTCAGCCGGTCCTTGGCCGCGGTCGAGGGGAAGCTCAGCGTGTTCGCGAAGTCCAGGGCGAGCCACCCCGCCGACAGGTCGAAGCTCGGCTCGGCCTCTGGGTGCGTCATCCTTCCTCCAACTGGATCATGTAACGATCAAAAATGACTTGACACGTTACATCTGATCGTCGTACCGTGTAACGCGTCAATCCAGTCTAGCACGTTACATGGGAGGCAGGGGATGTTTCGCGACCCGTACCTGGAGCTGGTGGTGTCGGAGCGGCTGGTGGAGGCGGAGCGGATCGGCGAGCGGGCGCGCCGCCTGCGCGGGCTCGGACGGCCGGCCGGCGGGGTGCGGGCGCGAGTCGGGCGTCTCCTGATCGCGCTCGGAGAGCGGCTCGTCGGCGGGTCCGAGCGGAGGCCGCCGGGCGTCGCGGCGTCCGGCGGCCTGCCGCTGACGGTCTGGCCCGGGAACCGGTAGCTACCGGTAGCCGATCCGCTGGGCGAGCGCGAGGCCGTCCTCCTGATGCTCCGCGGCCAGCGCCACGCCGGTCTGGTCGGGCTTGAAGGGCCCCCAGGCGGCGAGGATCGGGTGAGGGCTGGTCCGCGGGTTCACCGGGAACTCGAAGTTGGCGTCGGCGAGGGCGCGCTGCGCCTCGGGCGACGTGAGGAACTCGAGGAGGCGGACGGCGTCGGCGCGGTGCCTGGCGTGCGCCGTGACGCCGGCGCCGGCCACGCCGACGTTGACCCCGGCGCCATGCTGGTCGGGCCAGAAGACGGCCACCGGGAACTTCGGGTCGTTGGCCAGGAGGCGCGCCAGGTAGTAGGTGTGCGCGATGCCGACGTCGCAGCGGCCGGTGGCGATCGCCTTGAGCTGCGCCGTGTCGCCGTCGAAGATGTGCGGGTCGTTGGCGAGCCAGCCCTTGACGACGGTCTCGGTCGCGGACTCTCCCATCCGGGCGATCCAGGTGCCGAGCATGAAGGTGTTGTACGGGCTCGTGCCGCTGCGCAGGCAGAGCCTCCCCTTCCACTTGGACTTCCCGAGTGCGGCATAGGTCGACAGCTCCACCCGCTTCACCCGCTCGGTGCTGTACACGATCGCCCGCGTCCGGGCGGTGAGGCCGACCCAGTAGAGGTCGGGGTCGCGCAGGTAGGCCGGCACGTTCGCGGCGATCGTGCGCGACTCCACCTGCGAGAGCAGGCGCCGCTTCGCGAGGTCGGCGAGGTTCGCCACGTTGTTCGTGATGATGAGGTCCGCCCGCGTGGCGGCCCCCTCGGCCTTGATCGCCTCGTAGCCCTCGTTCTTCTCGCCCTTGATCGGGAAGGTCACCTTGACGCCGGTCGTCCTCGTGAAGTCGTCGAACGCGGTCCCGGGCCAGTAGGAGCCGCGCTCCCAGTAGACGGCCACCTCGGCGGCAACCCCTGCCGTCGCGCCGACGGCGAGGGCGGCCGCCGCGGCGAGAGCGCTTGCCAGCCGCGCGCGTGTACGCATCGACGTTCCCTCCCAGGCGAGGTGACGCAGAGCGTCACCTCGCACGGCCACTTTCGTCACCCTCGTGCGCCTCGCGCGCCGCCAGGGCGCGCTAGCAGGGGGTTCGGGCGTGGCATTCTCACGACGGTCCGCTAGTTGCATCGATCGAGCCACATGCGTTTCACCATGAATGCGGCCGAGGGTGCCGGGCCTCCGGGAGGGGGCGCCCGAATCCGCTTCGGCCTGGCCGGCAAGCTCGCGCTGGCGATCTGCGCGGCGCTCCTCGTCGTGGCCGCGGGCACCGTCCTGACGGTCCAGCGTCACGTGGAGCGGGTGCTGCGGGCGGAGTTCCGATCGAAGGGCCAGGCGATCACCGCGAGCCTGGCGGCGGCGGGGCCGGCCATCCTCGACCGCGAGAGCGTCACCGTGGACGCCATGCTCTACGAGTTCCGCCGCATCCCCGGCGTCGCCTACGTGGTCGTCACCGATGCCGCGCAGGCGCGCGCCGTCGTCAGCACGTTCGGCCAGGACCTGCCGCCCGGCCTCCTCGAGGCGATCCGCGTGCCGAACCCCTCGGTGGCCGCCGTACGCGACCTCTCGGTGCCGGCGGTCGGCGGCGTGCTCGACGTCGTCCAGCCGGTCATCACCGACGAGCCGCTGGTTCTCCACGTCGGCATGGCCCACGCGCTCATCGACGCCGCCATCCGCCGGGCCGCGCGCGAGACGCTCACGGTCTTCGGCTTCGGCGCCATCGTCTCGGTCCTCGTCACCGCCCTGCTCGCGCGTCTCCTCGTGCGCCCGGTGCGGCAGCTCGCCGCCACCGCCGACGCCGTCGGCCGGGGCGACCTTCGCGTCCGGCCGAAGGTCCGCGGCCGGGACGAGCTGACCCTGCTCGGGCGGAGCCTGGACGCCATGGCCGATCACCTGTCGGCCATGATCGGGCGGATCGCCGGCTCGGCCGAGACGCTCGGCGCCGCGTCGGGCGAAATCCGCGAGACGCTCGACGAGGTCGTGGCCGGCTCCGAGAGCCAGGTCCGTCTGACCGATGCCACGGCCGCCTCGATGCGAGGCGTCGAGGCGTCGCTCGAGGCGGTGAGGGCGAAGGTCGAGCGGGTGCTCGCGTCGGCGCAGAGCTCGGCCGTCTCGGTCGCCGCGCTCAGCACGCGCACCGAAGAGGTGGCCGGAGCGGCCGAGCAGCTCCTCGGCGCCTCCCAGGAGACCTCGACCTTCGCGACGCACATCGCCGCAGCCAGCGCGGCCCTCGACGACACGGCCGGGACCTTCCGGGAGATCGTCGGCCGCACCTCCGAGGCGGTCGCCGCCATGGAGCACGCGCTCGAGGACGTGACCGCCCAGGCCCGGCGGACCGCCGAGGCCTCGGGGCGCACGGTTGCGGACGCCGACGAGGGGCGAGCGGCCGTCGCCGCGCTCGCGGCCCACGTGGAGGAGAGCCGGGCGGGCGGGCTGAGGGCGGTCGACGCGATGAGCCGGCTCAGGGGCCGCATGTCGGAGATCAGCCGCATCCTCGCCCTGATCGACGAGGTCGCCGAGCAGACGAACCTCCTCGCGCTGAACGCCGCCATCATCGCCGCGCAGGCCGGCGAGCGCGGTCGCGGCTTCGCCGTGGTCGCCGACGAGATCCAGGCGCTCGCCGAGCGCACCGGCGCATCGGTCAAGGAGGTGACCGACGCCATCACGGCGATCGAGGCCGACGCCGCCGCCACGGTCGAGGCCGTCCGGGCCAGCTCGGCGCAGAGCGACGCCGCCGCCGCTGCGGCCGGCCGCGCGCAGGCGGCCCTCGATCAGATCCGGGCGAGCAGCGCCGCGTCGGGGGCCGAGGTGCGCCAGATCGTCGCCGCGGCCGACGCGCACGCCCGCAGCCGAGAGGCGATCCGGTCCGCCATGGAGCAGCTCGCGGCGGTTGCCGGCGCGATCGGCCGGGCCACCTCGGAGCAGCGCGGCGGCGCCGCACGGCTGCGGGAGGTCGCCGAGCAGCTCTCGGCCATCGCGCGTGCCGTGAACGCGGCCACACAGGACCAGGCCGAGCAGGGGCGGGGGCTGGCCGACGCGATGGACAGCGTGGCCGACATGGTGCGGGAGATCAAGGACGCGGCGGCCGACGACGAGCGGCAGGCGCGCGAGGTGGTCCGCGCGCTCGGCGAGATCGACGCCATCGCCCGGACGACGCGCGACCGCGTGGGCCGCCTCGAGCGGGTCGTCGATCGGCTCCGCGAGAGAGCCGGCGACCTCGAGACCGAGGTCGGCCGGTTCGCGCGCTAGCGGCGTCCCCGGCGGCTCGACC
>DASVDK010000040.1:0-3536 GCA_036381125.1 Thermodesulfobacteriota bacterium
GATCTCGGCCGCGCGGCCGAGCCACGATCGCGTCGGACCTCTCATCGTCGCCCTCTCGCGGCGTAGTAGAGGATGCGCGTCCCCGAGGCGAGCGCCTCCCGGCCCTCCACCGCGAACCTCGCCTCGAGCGCCCGCTCGAACGGCTCGACGTCGTAGTCCCGGTAGCGGTCGTCCTTGTTCATGAGGAGCCGCCCGACCATCGGGTCGTCGCGGGTCACGAACTCGATCACCACGTCCCCGCCGAGGCCGGCGAGCCAGTCGACGAACTCCGCGAGCGGCACGTTCGCGCCGAGGACGACGTGGTGGATCAGCGCCAGGCAGAGGACGAGGTCGGGCCGGCCGCGCGCGGCGAGCGGCTTGCGCTCGAGGCCGCGCCACCCGAGCCCGGGCGAGGCGTCGACCAGGTCCACGACGAGCGGCAGGATGCCCCGATGCCCCTCCTCCCGGAGCGCCCGATAGAGGCGCTCGACGGCCAGGTGGTCGCTGTCCATGGCGACGACGTACGCCCCCGTCTCCGCGGCGAGCCGCGCGAACCGGCCGGTGTTGCAGCCGAGGTCCCAGACGAGCCGGCGAGACCTCGCGCGCGCCGCCTCCGACACGAACGCCGCCTTGCGGGCGTGGTCGGGCTCCGTGTAGCCGTGCGTCCGGTCGTACTCCGACCAGGTCGAGCGCGACCGGCGCCAGGTGAGCCCGCGGATCGTTCGCGCGAGCCGGCGGACGTTGGCCGCGATCGCCGCCCGGCTGAACTCGGCCGAGCGGAGCGCGTCGCGCACCGCGGCGCCGCCGAAGCGCGCCTGGAGCCGCGCCTGGAGCCACACGTGGAGGAGCACGGCCGGCCGGAGGCGGTCGAGGCCGGTGAGGAGGCCGGATGCGACCTCGGCCGGGATCCCGTCGAGGCGCCCGCGGAGCCAGGGCTGGAACGGCACGTCCCGGAGCGCCTGCACGAGGAGCGGGTAGAGGAACAGCTCGCAGAACTGCCGGTACCCCACCCAGACGTCGCCCGGCTCGAGCCGCTCGAAGGAGCCCACGTCGATGAAGACCGGGCGGGCCCCGACCCACTGGACGTTGTAGGGCGAGGCGTCCTTGAGCGTCATCCCCTCGTCCAGCGCCTCGAGGAGGAGGTCGAGGTGCAGGAGCGCCGCGTCCCTGAGCATCCCGAAGGACCACTCGTACGGGTACGACACGAAGGGGACCGCCTCGTGGCGCAGGACCGCCCGCCAGTCGCCCGGCGGCAGCAGGCCGGCGGCGCCGGCGAGGCGTTCGGTCCGGACGACCCGCCCCTCGCGCACGGCGCGCGCGAAGAACGTCGTGGCCTCGAGCGCCTCCCAGTCGGCCAGCGCCTCGGGGCCGAGGGCGCGCAGGACCCGGTCCCCCTCGACGAGGACCCGGCTCGACCGGTCCCGGTACGAGCCGGGCTCGAACGCGACGGTCACGTCAGGGCCTGCCCTTCTCCGTGCGGCCGAGGCCGACGAGCGCCTTGAGCTTCTGCCAGTAGAGCTTCACCAGCACGACGAGGCCGGCGACGCCCCCCAGGATGAGTTGCAGGAGCATGCTGCCGCTGCCCGGATCGAGGTACGCGTGCGCCGGCCCCGCCGTCAGGGCGACGAGGAGTCCGGCCGCCGCGATCGTGGTGATTGCGCGCATGGGATGGTCCCTCCGTGAGCCGCTCACAGGGTCATGTCGATCCGCCGGAGCCAGAGCGCGAGCCCGCACGCCGTGAGGAGGAGCACGAGGAGCAGCCAGAGCGCCCCCTCCTCGGTCGGCACGTACGTGAGCGCGACGCCGCTCGCGCCGAGGACGACGCCGGCGGCGTAGTTGGCCGCCACGGTCTGCCGCGTCGTGAGGCGCCACTTCCTGAGGCGCAGCGCGACGTGGTCGGGGCTGCCCAGCATGACCGGCAGCCCGCGCATCTGGCGGACGTGCATCACGAACAGCATGTCGAAGAGCGGCACGCCGAGAATGACGACCGGCGCGAGGGCCGCGGTGACGGTCCGCTCGGTGACGCTGTTGTTGATGGCGAGCGCGCCGAGGAGCAGCCCCACGAGCTGGCTCCCCGTGTCGCCGAGGTAGATGCGCGCCGGCTCGGCGTTGTAGCGCAGGAAGCCGACCAGGGCGCCGGCCAGCGCGAGGCACATGATGGAGGGGACCGGCCGGCCGGCCGCCGCCGTGAGGGCGAACATGGCGACCGCGGCCACGGCCCCTACCCCGGCCGAGAGGCCGTCCATCACGTCGATCAGGTTGAAGGCGTTCGTCGTCGCCAGGAGCCAGAGGAGCGTGAGCGGCAGGGCGAGCCAGATCGGCACGAACGCGAGCTTGACGTAGACGCCGGAGCGGATCAGCACCGCGCAGGCCAGCGCCTGCCCGGCGAGCTTCACCCAGGGCGACAGCGCGCCCAGGTCGTCGACGAGGCCGAAGACCACGACCAGGCCGGAAGCGAGCAGCAGGCCGAGGACCTCGTGTCCCCGGCTGAGGTCGATCGTCAGCGCGACCGAGACGAGGAACGCCACGTAGACGGCGAGCCCGCCGAGGTACGGCACCGGCTCGCGCTGGCGCTTGAGACGGCCGTCGGGCCGGTCGACGAAGCCGATCCGGAGCGCGGCCTCGCGCACCCGCGGCACGAGCCAGAGCGAGAGCGCGAGCGAGATGGCGAAGGCGAGCGCCGCGAGCGTCATCGGGCAGCCGACCGGTAGAGCGCCGCGACCCGCGGCGCCCAGGCCTCGAGCGAGTAGCGCTGCTCGACCGTCCGCCGGCCGGCGGCGCCGAGGCGGGCCCGCAGCGCGGGGGAGCGCGCGAGGTCGCGGAGCGCCGCGTACCAGTCCGCCTCGGTCGACGCCAGGCGGCCGTTCTCGCCGTCCGCGACGATCTCGCGGTTGACGCCGACCGGCGAGGCGACGGCCGGCACGCCGGCCGCCATGTACTGGAGGAGCTTGAGCCCGCACTTGCCCCGGCTCCACTCGTCGTCCGGCAGCGGCATGACCCCGACGTCGAGCCGGGCGAGCAGGTCGGCCTCGGCCGCCTCGCTCCACGGGACCTCCCGCACCGTGACGCCCGGCAGGCGGGGCGCGCCGCGCGAGACGACGTGCAGCTCGAGCGGGACCTCGCGTGCGAGGCGCGCGAGCGGGGCGGCGAGCCGCTCGAGCGACGGGAAGTTGTACGGAAGCCCGATCCAGCCGACGACGAAGCGCTCGCCGTCCTCGTGACGCAGCCGCGGCCGGTAGCGATCCACGTCGACGACCGTCGGCACGACCGCCACCTCGCGCGCGAAGCGGCCGGCGAAGTCGGCGAGCGACGCGTTGCCGACGATCGCGAGCCGCGCCGCGGCGAGCAGGCGGCCGAGCTTCGCCCGGTGACCCGGCGTGAGGTAGATCGCGTCGTCGAACTCGATCACGACCGGCACCTCGCCTCGCAGGCACGCCAGCTCGCACGCCGCCGGCCAGTACGGGAAGAGCTGCCGCTCGACCACCACCAGGTCGGCACGCGGACCGCCGGCGAGGTCGGCGAGCCGACGCGCGTAGCCGGCCGCGGCGGCCCCCGCG
>DASVDK010000041.1:0-5282 GCA_036381125.1 Thermodesulfobacteriota bacterium
GGCTCGAGGCGGTGCTCGAGCAGATGCCGGCCGGCGTCATCCTGGCCGACGCGCCGGGCGGCCGCATCCGCTTCGCGAACCGGCAGGTCGACGTGATCTGGCGGCGCCCCTTCCAGGCGTCGTCCGACTTCGACGACTACCGCGGCTTCCACCCGGACGGCCGCCCGTACGCGCCGGACGAGTGGCCGCTCGCGCGCGCCGTGGCCAGCGGCGAGGTGGTGACGGGCGAGGAGATCCGCATCCAGCGCGGGGACGGCACCTTCGGGGTGATCCGGGTGAGCGCGGCCCCGGTGCGCGACGCCGACGGCCGCATCGCCGCGGGCGTCCTCACGTTCGACGACGTGACGGCGGCGCGCGTGGCCGAGGAGCGGCAACGCTTCCTCGCCGAGGCGAGCGCTCGCCTGTCGGCGTCGCTCGACCTCAAGGAGACGCTCGACGCGGTGACGGCTCTCCTCACGCCGGCCTTCACCGACGGCTGTGCCGTGGACCTCCTCGATCCGGACGGGTCGCTCCGGTGCGTCGCGGCGGCCGACGTGGAGCGCGAGAAGGCGGCCGTCCTGATGGAGATGCGCCGCCGCTTCCCGCCGCACCGCGATCCCGCGCACCCGCTCGTCCAGGCGATCCGCACGCGGCGGCCGCAGATCGTCGAGACGGTGGACGACGCGATGATCGCCTCGCTCGCGCAGGCGCCCGAGCACCTCGAGATGCTCCGCACCCTCGGCGCCCGGTCGGCGATCGTCGCGCCCCTCGTCGTGCGGGCTCGCGTGATCGGGACGATCTCGTTCGTCCGGACGCGCTCGTCGGGTCGCCGCTTCGACGCGGCCGACCTGCCGATGGCCGAGGCGCTGGCCGAGCGCGTCGGCACGGCCATCGACAACGCGCGCCTCTACGACGACGCGCAGGCGGCCATCCGGGCGCGCGAGGCGTTCCTCGCCCGCGCGTCGCACGAGCTGCGCACGCCGCTCACCTCGGCGCTCGCGACGATCCGGCTCCTGCCGCGCGCGCTCGACGGGTCGCTCAAGCAGTCGCCCGCCGGCCTGGTCGAGATCGCCCGCCGGAGCCTCGACGCGATGCTCGCCCTCGTGAACCGCCTCCTCGACGCCTCCAAGCTCGCGGCCGACGCCGGCCCGCCCGCGACCGAGGCGGTGGACGTCGCGGCGCTGGTCGGCCGGACGCTCGACCTGCTGCGTCCGCAGGCGCGAGACGCCGGCGTGACGCTCTCGGCCCAGGTGTCCCCCGGGCTCGTCGTGAGCGGCGATCCCCTGGGCCTCGAGCAGATCCTGGTCAACCTGATCGCCAACGCGATCAAGTTCACGCCCGGAGGGGGCCGGGTGGCCGTGGAGGCGGACGCCGGGGCCGCGGACGTCGTCATCCGCATCAGGGACACCGGCGAGGGCATCCCGGCCGAGCACCTGGAGCGCATCTTCGAGCCGTTCTTCCAGGTGTCGCGGCGCGCGGCGCCGCGCGCGCGGGGCACCGGGCTCGGCCTCGCGATCACGAGGCAGATCGTCACGCTCCACGGCGGGCGGGTCTGGGCCGAAAGCGAGGGCCCGGGGCTCGGCAGCACCTTCGTCGTCCGCCTGCCCCGCGCATCGGCAGCCGGTCAGGCCGCCTGACGGTCGCGCCGTCCCCCGGCGACCCCCGGCCGTGCCTCGACCACCTCGGGCGTCCGGTAGCCGAAGTAGGCCGCGATCAGCGCCGTGGCGCCGTGCAGCCAGATGTCGTGGTCGAAGAGCGGCGTGAGGCCGAACAGCGTGTTCAGCCCCGGGAAGAACCCCATGACCGCCAGCACGCCGAGGATCCAGGCGAGACCTCGCGAGAACGTCCGCGCCGCCGAGTAGCGGGCGTACGCCGCGAGCCCCCAGATGCCGAGGCCCAGGTGCACGAGGTTGTGCAGCACGTTGATCGGGAAGAGACCGAACAGCCGTCCGGCGCCGGTATCGATGGCGAGCGCCGGAGCTGCGCCGTTCAGCGCCGTGCGGAATGCGGGGACGAATCCGGCAATGCCGGCCAGGGCGTAGACCAGGCCGGCAACGAGGGCAAAGTAGCGGGTCTGCATGTCATACCCCTCCGAGGTGCGACTGACGGGACGCGTCCGCACGCCCCTCCCCTCGGGGTCGCAAGCGCCGTGCCTGCCCCTCGGCCTACCGGACGCGACGGCCCCCGCCGGCCCCGCCCGGCCGCCGGCCCCGTCGCGGCGCGTCGCTACGCGCCCGCGGCCGGCAGCGTGCGGGGGGATGGCGGCGGGAGCCCCGGCTCGGCGAAGAAGTAGCCCTGCACGAAGTCGACGTGGTGGGCGGTGAGCCAGCGCCACTCCCCCTCGCTCTCGACCCCCTCGGCCACGGTCCGGATGCCGAGGTTGCGCGCCGACTCGAGCAGCTTGCCGACGATCTCCGCCCGGTACGCGTCGCCGTCCACGTCCCGTACGAGCTCCATGTCGAGCTTGACGAAGTCGGGCCGAAGGAGCGTCAGGGCGCTCAGCGAGCTGTAGCCCGCCCCGAGGTCGTCGAGGGCGACGCCGAAGCCGGCGGCGCGGTAGAGGTCCAGGAGCTGCCTCAGGCCGTCGGGGTCCCTGATCTCGTCGCTCTCGACCACCTCGAAGACCACCCGCGACGGGTCCAGCGCCGCGTCGCGCACCGCGTCCATGGTGGCCTCGAGGTGCGCCCGCGGATCGTCGATCGAGGCCGGGTTCACGTTCAGGAAGAGCCGCGTCTCGAGGCCGTATTCCACCGCGCCGCGGATCGCCGTGAGGCGTGCGATCCGGTCGAGGTGCACGAGGAGGTCGACCGAGCGCGCCGTGTCGAAGAGGCGCTCGGCGCCGACGATGGAGCCGTCGCGTTCGCGGCCGCGGACGAGCGCCTCGTAGCCGAAGATCCGCTCCGGACGCCCCGCGTGCACGATCGGCTGGAAGACGGAGAGGAGCCGTCCGTCGCGCAGCATCGCGAGCAGCCAGCCCTTCTCCACGTGCGTGACGAGCGTGCCGAGCGGCTGCATCCGCATGAGATCGGCCAGGCTCGGGCCCACGCCCTCGGTGAGGACGAGCGCGCGACACCGGCCGATCTCGGCCGGGGAGAGGACCCGCCGCAGCGCGGTGACGAGGCGAGGCAGCAGGCCCCGGCAGAGCGGGATCGCGAGGAGGTCCCGGTAGGGCTCGGAGAAGCGGGCGCCGAGCTCCGGCAGGAGGCTCTCCACGCGCGCGCGGACCTCGCCGGCCGCCAGCGTGAGGTAGAGCGTGCCGCCCTCCGGGGGCGGAGCGGGAAGGCGCGTGCCGTCGACGCTCGCGGCCGCGAGGCCGTTCGAGCCGGCCAGGACCGCGGGCGGCTCCTCGCGCGGCCCGCCCGGCCGGCCCGGCCGTCCCCGGCGCATCTCCCCCAGGCGACTCGCCACGTACGCGCGGATCGCCGCACGGGTGTCGGAGTCGATGCCGGTGAAGCGAAGCCCCATGCCGATGTCGGGCTCGGACCAGGCCACCGCCGCGTCCACCTCCAGGGTGCGCGGGTCGCCGGGCAGCGAGAAGCGGAGCCTGACGGGGAGCCCTTCGGGCAGGGGCGTGTGCGTCTCGATGAAGACGCCGCCGGCCGCGAGGTTCGTCGTCCGCCTGCGGATCGGCGGGCAGCCGTCGCCGTACTCGATGTCGATCGAGACCGGGACCCGCATGCCGCGCCTCCGGTCACGCACGCTGGCCCCCTTCCTGCATCGCCTTCACCGCGCGTGCCGTGCCGGCTCCGGGCAAGGGTCTCCCGACGGGAGCGACGGCACGCGGTGCGCTCTCGAGCAAGTCCCATGCCGCGGCGAATGTCCCGGCGCGACGAGCGTTTGCGCGGGCCGGCCGCGCCCGCACCGCCGAACCCCGGCACTTCCGGTGCCGCGGCGCGGCCACGGGCCGGGAGGGCCGGCAGGGCGCCTCGGGCCCCGCGTCCCGAGGCGCCTCAGGGCTGCGCCGTCCCCGGCAGCTTCAGGCGGCGCTCGCAGCGGCGGAAGGCGACCGCGAGCGCATAGCTCACGGCGAGATAGATCGCCCCGACGAGCGTGTAGACCGTCATGGTGCGGAAGGTGGCCGAGGCGAGCAGCTCGCCCGCGCGCATCAGCTCGCGGACGGAGAGGACGGCGACGAGCGACGACTCCTTGACCATCACGAGCGCGTAGTTGGCCAGCGCCGGGAAGATCACCCGGACGGCCTGCGGCAGCACGACGTGACGGAACGCCTCTCGCTCGGAGAGCCCCGTCGAGCGTGCGGCCTCCATCTGGCCGGCCGGGATCGACTGGATCCCCGCGCGGAAGAGCTCCGCGAGGTAGGCGCCGAAGTTGATCGTGAGGCCGGCCACCCCGGCGCCGAACGCGGGGAGCCGGATGCCGACCTCGGGCAGGGCGTAGTAGATGTAGAAGAGCTGCAGGAGGAGCGGCGTGCCGCGAATCACCTCGATGTAGAGGGTCGCGGCGCGCGAGAGCGCCGCGACCCGCGACAGCCGGCAGACGCAGACGACGAGCCCCACGGCGATCGACAGGGCGAACGACGCCGCCGTCAGCGCGAGCGTCATCCGGGTCCCCTCGAGGAGGGGCGGCAGGAAGACGGCGATGTCGTCCATCGGCTACCTGGCGATCAGATGCCCGACGTCCCACCCGTCGAGGATGCGCTTCAGCTCGCCGTCGGCCTTCATCTCGCGCAGCGACGCGTTCACCGCGCCGAGCAGCTCCCGGTCCCCCTTGTTCACCGCCATGCCGATCTTCCAGGCGTTGACCGGCGTGTAGCCCTCGACCAGCCTCACGCCGGTGATCCCGTGCAGCTTCATCTGGTAGGCGATGGACGGCGGGTCGACCATCGCCACGTCGATGCGGCCGGCTCGAAGGTCGGCGAGGAGCTGGACGTAGTCCGGGTAGGTGCGGACGTCCTTGACGCCCGGCACGTCCTTGACCAGGTTGTACTGCACGCTGTTGACGAGCACGCCCGCCGTCGACCCGGACAGCGACTGCAGGCTGTCGTAGGTCTTCGCGCTGTCGGTCCGGACGGCGAGCCCCTCCCCCCATCCGTAAACCGGGTCGGAGAAGTCGACCGCCTCCGCCCGCTGCGGCGTGATGAAGAGCGGCGCCGACATGAGGTCGGCCCGCCCGGAGGTGAGCGTCGGGATGAGCGAGCCGAACGGCACCTCGGTGAACTCGACCGAGACCCCCAGGCGCCGGCCGACCGCCTGCGCGACCTCGACCATGATCCCCTTGAGGCTGTTGGTCTTCGCGTCGAGGAACCCGTGCGGCGGGCTCGAGGAGGTCGTGACCACCTTGATGAC
>DASVDK010000042.1:0-9904 GCA_036381125.1 Thermodesulfobacteriota bacterium
ACCGGATGTCCTCGTCGTTGAGGTAGAGGTTCACGAAGCGCCGTAGCTGGCCCTGGTCGTCCATGAGACGCGCCCTGAGGCCGGGGTGCCGGCGCTCGAGGTCGGCGAGGACGTCCGCCACGGTGCTGCCGGCGGCGGTCACCTCGGCCTGACCGCCGGTGAGGGTGCGGAGTGGGGTCGGAATGCGGACCGTGATCGCCATCGAGAGGTCTCCTTACACCGCGGCCGCGGTCTTGCCGGCGTCGTCGCCGGCGACGAGAGCGTCGAACTCCGCGAGACGCGGGCGGATGCGCCGCGGCGCGGCAACGCGCGACGATCCGGCCAGCGCCTCCTGCGTCTTGAGGCCGTTGCCGGTGATGCAGAGGACGACCGGCTCGTCGGCCGGGATGCGCCCCTGCCGCACGAGCTTGCGGGCCACCCCGACGGTCACGCCGCCGGCGGTCTCGGTGAAGATCCCCTCGGTCTCGGCCAGGAGCGAGATGGCGTCGACGATCTCCTCGTCGGTCACGTCCTCACCCCAACCGCCCGACTCCCGCATGGCGCGCGCGGCGTAGTAGCCGTCGGCCGGGTTGCCGATGGCGAGCGACTTGGCGATGGTGTTCGGCCGCACCGGCTTGAACAGCTCGCTGCCGGCCTTGACCGCGGTCGTGATGGGCGAGCAGCCGGTGGCCTGCGCGCCGTACACCCGCGTCCGCGTCGCCGGGATCAGGCCGAGCGTCGTCAGCTCCTTGAAGCCCTTGGCGAGCTTCGTGATGAGGGAGCCCCCCGCCATCGGCACGACGACGTGCGCCGGCGCCTGCCAGCCGAGCTGCTCGGCGATCTCGTACGCCATCGTCTTGCTCCCCTCGGCGTAGAAGGGGCGGATGTTGATGTTGGCGAAGGCCCACCCGTACTTGCCGGCGATCTCGGAGCAGAGGCGGTTGACCTCGTCGTACACGCCGTCGATGGCGATGACGCGGGCGCCGAAGACCGACGTGCCGAGCACCTTGGCCGCCTCGAGGTCGGCCGGGATGAAGACGTAGCAGTCGAGCCCGGCCGATGCCGCGTTGGCCGCGACGGAGTTGGCGAGGTTGCCGGTCGAGGCGCAGGCCACCGTGTCGAAGCCGAACTCGACCGACTTCGACAGCGCCACGGCGACGACGCGGTCCTTGAACGACAGCGTCGGGAAGGAGACGGCGTCGTTCTTGACGTAGAGCTTCGACAGGCCGAGCGCGCGGCCGAGCTGCCGCGCCTCGACGAGCGGCGTGAAGCCGACCTGCCGGCCGACCGTGGGGGCCTCGTCGAGCGGGAGCAGCTCGCGGTAGCGCCACATCGTCGGGGGCCGCCGCTCGATGACCTCCCGCGAGACGGCGCCGGCGATCCGCGCGTAGTCGTAGGTGACCTCGAGCGGACCGAAGCAGAACTCGCAGACGTGGACGGGGGCGATGTCGTAGGCGTGACCGCACTCGCGACACCTGAGGCCGGTCACATAGCGCGTGCGCGCGTGTGTCATGGAGTCCCTCGGACGGACGGGCATGAAAAAAGCCTCGTCCTTATCTAGGGGCCACACCAGATCCCGCGATAAGAAGAGGCTCTTCGACGCCCGAGGCGTCCGGCATTCTTATCTTTCGGCCTTGGCCGCCGGCCGCCCGTCGGGGCGGCCACGTGCCTGGCCGGGGGAGTTAGCACCAGCACAACCCCACGTCGGGGCTGCCGGTTGCTGCGGCTTCGTCGGGCCCATCCCTCCGCCGCTCTCGATAAGAATCGCGGGCGAGATTCCCCGCGTTATGTAGGACCCATAGTGAC
This sequence comes from Thermodesulfobacteriota bacterium, assembly GCA_036381125.1. Lineage (GTDB taxonomy): Bacteria > DASVDK01 > DASVDK01 > DASVDK01 > DASVDK01 > DASVDK01. Next base: position 1,786 of record DASVDK010000042.1, read on the forward strand.
GAACCGGAAGGCTGCTGTCAACCGGGTTCCCGCCGAGGAGTCGCTTCACCTCGGCCCGGTCGGACTAGCTCCTGTCCTTCGCGCGCCTGCCGTGCGCCGGAGCCCAGGGCGGCGGTCCGCCCTTCACGGCTTTCCTGCGGTAGTCCCGCGGCACCTCGAGCACCGCGCGGGGTACCTGCCCCACGGCGATCTCCACCCACTCGCCGTTCACCGTGACGGACCACCACCAGCGTCCGTCGTAGGGTCGGTACCAGCGTCCCTGGAAGTAGAAGAGGTCGCCCGGGTAGTTCTCGGCGAAGGCGACCTGCGTCCCCGCGATCAGAACCACCGTGGGCGTGATCGTGATCCTCGGCGGCCTCTTCGCTCGTGCGCCGTGGGCAGGCGCGTGCGGGGGCGGACCGCCCGGGGCGGAGGCGACGGCGCAGCCGGCCACCATCCCGGCGACGAGCAGGGTGACGAGGACCGCGGGGCGACTCGGCGTCATGGGCCCGATCCCTCCATGTGCCGGCGGCTGCCGGGCGGCCGCTTGCTATCACTGGGCGCTCGCGCCGTCAATGGCCGGCGTCACGGCACGTCGCCGGGAAAGGGACCCGAGCCGGGCAGATCGGTGACGAACATGTGCCCCGGGGCGTGCGTGATCGCGAAGGGGAGTCGCGCCTCGAGCAGCGCGGCCTGAGGCGTGACGCCGCACGCCCAGAAGACCGGCACCTCGCCCGGACGGACCGTGACCGGGTCGCCGTAGTCGGGGCGGCCGAGGTCGGCGATGCCGAGGGCGGCCGGCTCGCCGACGTGGATCGGCGCGCCGTGCACGCGCGGGACCCGGCCGGTGATCTCGACGACGCGGGGGATCTCGGCCGGCTTGAAGGGGCGCATCGTGACGACGAGCGGCCCGCGGAAGGGGCCGGCCGGGACGGTCGGCCGGCTCGTCCGGTACATCGGCACGTTGCGGCGCTCCGAGACGTGCCGGACCTCGAGCCCGGACTCGAGGAGCGGGCCCTCGAACGAGAGGGAACAGCCGATGAGGAAGGCGACCAGGTCGTCTCGCCAGGCGGCCCGCACGTCGGTCGGCTCGTCGGCAAGGACCCCGTCGCGCCAGACGCGGTAGCGGGGCAGGTCGGTCCGCAGGTCGGCCCCGGGCGCGCAGGCCGGCTCGGTCGCCCCGACGTCGAGCACCTCGAGCAGCGGACAGGGTCTCGGGTTGCGCTGGCAGAAGAGCAGGAAGTCGTAGGCGTGCGCCCGCGGCAGCGCGACGAGGTTCGCCTGCGCGTACCGCGGCGCCAGCCCGACCGTCGGTCCCGTCCATTCGCCGGCCCTGATCGCTCGCCTCGCCTCGGATGCCGACTGCATCGTCCCTCCTCGGGCGTGTCCCGTCTCCCGCGGCCCTCTTCTTCTTAGCGCACCGAGGGCCCGCTCGGCACTCCCGTTGCACACCCTTCCGCCGTGAGCCGCTCGCCGATGCGCCTGCTGCTGGTCGGGCCCGCGCCGGACGACGCGCCGCGCCTCGAGGCCGGCCTGACCCGCGTCTCGCCCGCGCCGGTCGAGGTGCGCCGCGTCGGAAGCCTCGCCGACGCCGCGCGCCGCCTGGCCGAGGGGCGGGTCGACGCGATGATGATCGACGCGGCCCGGGCCGAGGGGCGCGACCTGGAGGCGCTGCGGCGGACCTGCCGCGACTGGCCCGACCTGCCGGTGATCGTGTTGACGGCGGCCGGCGACGACGCGTTCGGCCTCAAGGCCATCGAGGCGGGGGCGCAGGACGCCCTGCCGAAGCCGGACACGACGCCGACGCTCCTGGCCCGTGCCGTGGCCTACGCGGTGGAGCGGCAGCGGCTCCTCGGCAAGATCCGGACCCTCGCGCTCGTGGACGAGCTGACCGGCCTGTACAACCGGCGGGGCTTCCTCACGCTCGCCGGCCACGAGCTGCGCGTGGCGGCCCGGCAACGCCGGCGCGTCTGGGTGCTCTTCGCCGACCTCGACGGCATGAAGTGGATCAACGACTCGCTCGGCCACGCGGCCGGCGACCGCGCGCTGATCGAGGCGGCGGCCGTGCTGAAGGCGACCTTCCGCGAATCGGATACGATCGCCCGGCTGGGCGGCGACGAGTTCGCCGTCTTCGCCGTGTCGTCCGGCCGGCGGGCGGCTCGCAACCGGCCGGCCGAGCGCCTCCGCCGCGCCCTCGCGGAGCGACGTCCCCATCCCGGCCGGCCGTTCCCGCTCGCGATGAGCATCGGCGTCGTCGAGCGGGTGCCCGACACGACCACCACCATCGATCGGCTCCTCGCGATCGCGGACGAGCGGATGTACCGCGACAAGCGCGCCCGGGGGGCAGGCCGCCCGCGCGGCGGCTGAGCCGGCGGCGCCGGCCCCGCCCCGGGGCGCGTCACGGCCGGCCGGGCGGGGGCCGGGGCGCGGCGCGCTGTGGCGCGCGCGTCCCACCGGGGAGCGCGTGTCTCGCCCCCGGCGCGAGCCGGCCTCGGCCCTGCCGTCGGGACGGGGGCTTGCGCGACCGCGCGCGCGGGCATCCTTGATGCAGCCGGCCAGGGACGAGGCGAGCGAAGGCGCGCCGCCGAGAGGGAGGTCCGCATGTTCACGAAGATCCTCGTGCCGCTGGACGGCTCGCCGCTCGCGGAGCTGGCGCTGCCGATCGCGGTCGATCTGGCGAAGCTCACCGGGGGCGCGATCACGCTCGTGCACGCGGTCGAGGCGTCGGGGCTGCCGGGGACCGACAAGACCGACGCCGAGGTCGAGGTCGTGCGCAAGGGCGAGGCGTACGTCGAGGGGGTCGAGCAGCGCCTCCGCGCCGAAGGGGTCCAGGTGCGCTCGGCCGTCTGGTACGGGCCGCCGGTCTTCGCCATCACCGAGGCGGCCCGCATCGGCGGGACGGAGCTCATCGTCATGAGCACGCACGGCCGCGGCGGCCTCGGCCGCCTCGTCCTCGGCAGCGTCGCCGACGCGGTGATCAGGCGGACGAGCGTCCCCATCCTCCTCGTGCGCGCGCCGGGGGCGCCACTCGCGGAGCCGTTGCCCGGGCCGGCGGCGGTGCCTCGCTAGCCGGAAGGGGCCGAGCGGATGCGCGCCTTCGTCATGAAGGGGATCGGGCAGGTCGCGGTCGTGGAGAAGCCGGTGCCCGAGCCGGGTCCGAACGACGCCGTGGTCAGGACGACCGCGGCGCTCGTCTGCACCTCGGACACGCACACCGTGGCCGGCGCCATCGGCGACCGGCGCGACCTCACCCTCGGCCACGAGGCGGTCGGCATCGTCCACCGGCTGGGCAGCGCGGTGAGGGGCTTCAGGGAAGGCGACCGCGTGGCGGTCAACGCCATCACGCCGGACTTCCGGTGCGAGAACTGCCAGCGCGGGTACACGTCCCAGTGCACGCAGATGCTCGGCGGCTGGAAGTTCGCCAACCTGAAGGACGGTAACCTGGCCGAGTACTTCCACGTCAACGACGCCGAGGCGAACCTCGCCCCGATCCCCGACGGCCTCACGGACGAGCAGGCGGCCTACTGCACCGACATGCTCTCGACGGGGCTCATGGGCGCCGAGCACGCGGCCATCCCGATCGGCGGGACGGTGGCCGTGTTCGCGCAGGGACCGGTCGGCCTCATGGCGACCGTCGGGGCGAGGCTCCTCGGGGCCGGGCTCGTCATCGCGGTGGAGAGCATTCCCCGGCGCCAGGAGCTGGCCCGCCACTACGGCGCCGACGTCGTGATCGACCACACGAAGGAGGACCCGGTCGAAGCGATCCGCCGGCTCACCGCGGGCCAGGGGGTCGACTCGGCCATCGAGGCGCTCGGCGCCGAGGCCACGTTCCAGGCGTGCGTCCGCGCGACCCGCCCCGGCGGCACCGTCTCGAACATCGGCTACCACGGGCACGGGGACGTCATCGGCCTGCCGCGGCTCGACTGGGGCGTGGGGATGGGCGACAAGACCATCCGCACCGGCCTCTGCCCCGGCGGCCGCGAGCGGATGAGCCGCCTGATGCGGCTCGTCGAGACGGGTCGCGTCGATCCGACGCTCATGACGACGCATCGCTTCACCTTCGACGAGATCGAGACGGCGTTCCGGATGATGGCGACCAAGGAGGGCGGCATGATCAAGCCGCTCATCCGCTTCTAGTCCACCCGGAGTGCGTGGGGGGCACGATGGGCGAGGGCACGATCCGCACGGTCGTCGGTCGCGAGCGGGGCTACCGGTTCCGCATCCGATTCGACCAGGCGGGCGTGCCCGACCTCCTCACCGACGAGCCGCCGCCGCTCGGCAACGGGGAAGGGCCCAACCCCGCCAGGCTCCTCGCGGGCGCCGTCGGCAACTGCCTGGCGGCGAGCCTCCTCTTCTGCCTCACGCGGGCCCGGATCGAGGTCGCCGGCCTCACGGCCACGGTCGACACGACGCTCGGACGCAACGAGCAGGGGCGGCTGCGCGTGACCGGGATGCGGGTCGTGCTGGCTCCCGAGGTCGCGGCGCAGGCGCGGGATCGGATGGCGAGGTGTCTCGAGATCTTCGAGTCGTTCTGCGTCGTCACCGAGAGCGTGCGCAACGGGATCGACGTGGCGGTCGAGGTCGAGCCGGCCGTCGGCGGCACCGAGACGGGGGACACCGCGCGGCAGGGCCCCGCCGGAGCGCCGGGGCCCCCGCCGTAGGCGCGAGGCGCGCCGGTCTCGACCGCGACTCGACGAAGGCGGAAGGAGGGAGGACGATGCGAACAGGGATGCGAACGGGTTGGATCGCTCGTGGAACGATCCTGTCCGGCCTGGTCGTCGCCGGGCTTGCGCTCGGCGCGACCGGCGTGCTCGCGCAGGGACCGGGTGGGGGACGGGGACCGGCGCCGGCGCCGCAGGGGCAGGGGAGCGAGACGTGGGACCGGCAGGCCGAGCAGACCTTCATGCTCGGACCCGGGATGGGGCGCCGGCTCATGACGCAGGAGGAGTGGGCCGAGCACCAGGAGAAGATGCGCACCATGACCCCCCAGGAGCGCGAGCAGTACCGGCAGGAGATGCACGCCAGGATGCAGCAGCGCGCGAGGGAGAAAGGGATCGCGCTGCCCGACGTCCCGCGCGGGCCGATGTCGGGCGCGCCCGGCCGCGGCATGGGGCCGGGCGGCGCAATGGGTCCCGGCCGAGGCATGGGGCCGGGCGGTGCAATGGGCCCCGGTTGGGGACAGGGGCCGGGTGCCGGCGCGCCCGGCGGCGGCGCCGACCGGACGCAGTAGCCTCGCCTTCCACCGGCGCGGGGTCCCGTGTGCCGCGCGGGACCCCGCCGGCCCGACGCCTCGCCGTGCTGCCTGCCGCTGCCCTTGCCCTGCTGCCGATGCCGTCGTCGTCGATGCCGATGTCGCGAGGCCGAGCCTGCCGGCGCGGGCGATCCCGACCCGGGTGTGGCGGCAATGTCCCGCGACCCGCCCGCGGCGCGGCTGCAAGTCGGCGCTACGGCATCGGTCGCCCGGCGCGGCGCGCTGGCCCCGCGATTGCAGTCCGGAGTGTGCGTCACCGTGGGAGGGAGGCGCACATGGGGCGAACGCGCAGGCGGACAACGGGGCGGCCGGCACCGGGCCGGCGCAGGGGATGGGGCGACGCGAGCGGCCGGATCGGGCGGATCGCCGTGGAGCTGCAGCGCCACCACGAGACGGGACCGATCCTGTCGGGCGGCGACCTCGACGCCGACTGGCGGCACGCGCACCTCTACGGCGACGAGGCCGTCGGCGGGAGCGTGGCGACGCCCGACCAGGACATGGTCGACGAGATCGGGCGGGCCCTCGGGGTCGAGCAGGACCTCGACGACGAGCTGTGGTCCTTCGACGAGATCGTTCGCCGCCGCGACCGGGACCGGTGGGCGCTCGAGGCGGAGGCGGCCGCAGAGGAGGAGCGATGAGCGTACCCCGGCACGTGCCGGAGGCCGCGGCGCTCTGCCGGTACCTCGAGGGGGTCCTCGGCGCGCCGGTCGGCGACGTGACGGTCTCGGCGCTGGGCGGTGGGCCGTCGGGGGCCGACCTGAAGCGGTTCGGCTACGGCACGCCGCTCAGGATCGACTGCACCGTCGGCCGGACGCCGCGGCGGTTCGTCCTCGCCCGGCAGCGGGTGCAGCCGGGCTACGGACACGACTACCCGTCGGACCGCGCCCAGGCGGCGCTCTGGGGCCACGACGCCTACAACCGGCTCCCCCGCCACGTGGCGAGCCGGGACGTCGGGTTCCTCCTCGACTCGGGCGCGCTCGTCTCCGTGGCCGGCTGGCGCGACGCGTTCCAGCTCGTCGACTTCTCCGAGGGGACCGAGTACCGGCGCGACCTCGAGCGGATCGCCGACGCCCGCGCGCTCGGCCCGGAGGACCTCGACCGCGTCGACGCGCTGGCCGCGTACCTGGCCGAGATTCATCGCGAGCGGCACGACGCGCCGCACATCTACCACCGGCGGATCCGGGAGCTGGTCGGCCACGGCGAGTGCATCATGGGGGTGCTCGACGGCTATCCGGAGGCCTTCGCGCTCCTGCCGCCGGTCGAGCGCGAGGCGATCGAGCGGGCCGCCGTCTCCTGGCGCTGGCGCCTGCGCGGCCGCGTGGACCGGCTGGCCACGACGCACGGCGACTTCCACCCCTGGAACATCCTCTTCAGGACGGGGACCGACTTCACGCTCCTCGACCGCAGCCGGGGCGAGTGGGGCGAGCCGGCCGACGACGTGGCGGCGCTCGTCGTGAACTACCTCTTCTTCGCGCTCGTGTCCGAGGGGCGCTTCCGCGGTCCGCTGCGCGTCTGCTTCGAGCGGTTCCTCGACCGCTACCTCGACGCGACCGGCGACGCGGAGCTGTTCGAGGTCCTGCCGCCCTTCCTCCTCTTCCGCGGCCTCGTCCTCGCGAGCCCCAAGTGGTACCCGACGCTCGACGACGGCGTCAGGCGGAGCCTCCTCGGGCTCGTGCGGCGCATGGCGGAGCCCGGGCCGTTCGATCCGGCGGCCGTGGAGGCCTCCCTGGAGGGGCGCCGATGAGCTTCGCCGTCTGGATCACCGGACCGCCCGGGTCGGGCAAGAGCACCATCGCGCGGGAGGCCGCGCGGCGCCTCGCGGAGGCGGGCCGCCCGGTCCGCGTCCTCGAGCTCGACGAGGTCCGCAAGGTCGTCACGCCGGCGCCCACGTACAGCGAGGCGGAGCGGGACGTCGTGTACCGCGCGCTCGCGTACATGGCGAAGCTCCTGGTGGAGGCCGGCCAGCCGGTCATCGTCGACGCGACGGCCCACCGGCGCGCCTGGCGGGACCTCGCGCGCCGTCTCGTCCCGCGGTTCGCCGAGGTCGAGCTCGACTGCCCGCTCGAGGTCCGGGTGGCGCGCGAGCGGAGCCGGCGCGAGGGGCACGCCCCTCGCGGCATCTACGCGCACGCCGAGGAGCCGGGGGCGACCGTGCCGGGCGTGAACGTCCCCTACGAGTCGTCGGCCGCGGCCGAGCTTCGCCTCGACACCGCGTCGACCGACCTCGAGCGCCAGGTGGAGGCCGTCGTGGCCCTCGCGCGCAGGCTCGATCCGGAGTCCGGCGCCGGCGAGCCGTCGCCCGCCCCGCGGCCCCCCGCGCGCCGGAGGACGTGAGGGCGGCGCCGGGTCCCGAGCGTCAGGCCGCCCGTTGCCGCGCCGCGGCAACCGGCAGCCGCACGACGAAGACGCTGCCCCGGCCCGGACCGTCACTCTCCGCCCATATCCGACCGCCGTGCAGCTCGACCAGGCTCCTCACGATGGCCAGCCCCAGGCCGGCGCCGAACCGCGCCGTCCGCGCGGCCTCGGCCGTGCGATTCACCTGCTGGAACGGCAGGAAGATCCGCTCGAGGTCGCCGCGGGGGATGCCGTCGCCGTGATCGCGGACCCGCAGTTCGAGGTCGCCGCCGGTCGGCGTCCCCTCGACGTGGATCGTGCCGCCCGGCGGCGAGTGCCTGATCGCGTTCGTGAGGAGGTTGACCAGGATCTGCTCGAGCTTGAGGCGGTCGGCGGCGAGCGTCAGGCGGGGGGCGACCGCGGTGACCACGCACACGTGCTTCTCCGCGGCGAGCGGCCTCACCTGGGCAATCGCCTCGGCCACGACGCCGTCGAGCCGGAGTCGCCTCAGGTTCAGCGGCGCGCGGCCGGCCGCCAGACGGGAGGCCTCGATCA
>DASVDK010000043.1:0-6951 GCA_036381125.1 Thermodesulfobacteriota bacterium
CTCGGCGACCATCGCCTCGGTGGTGAGCATGAGCGAGGCGACCGAGGCGGCGTTCTGCAGCGCCACGCGCGAGACCTTGGTCGGGTCGATCACGCCCGCCTCGACCAGGTCCTCGTACCGCTCGGCCTGGGCGTTGAAGCCGTAGTTGCCCTGGCCGTTGCGCACCTTGTCGACCACGATCGAGCCCTCGTGCCCGGCGTTGGCCGCGATCTGGCGCAGCGGCTCCTCGAGGGCGCGCTTGATGATGTTGACGCCGATCTGCTGATCGCCCGCGAGCTTGAGCGCCTCGACCGCGGGCAGGCAGCGGATGTAGGCCACCCCGCCCCCCGGCACGATCCCCTCCTCGACCGCCGCCCGGGTCGCGTGCAGCGCGTCCTCCACCCGCGCCTTCTTCTCCTTCATCTCCACCTCGGTGGCGGCCCCCACCTTGACCACCGCCACCCCCCCGACCAGCTTCGCCAGCCGCTCCTGCAGCTTCTCGCGGTCGTAGTCCGAGGTCGTCTCCTCGATCTGGGCCCGGATGGTCTTCACCCGCCCCTCGATGTCGGCCTTCTTGCCCGCGCCGTCGACCAGCGTCGTGTTGTCCTTGTCGACCGTCACCCGCTTGGCCCGCCCCAGGTCCTTGAGCGTCACCGCCTCGAGCTTCACCCCCAGCTCCTCGGCGATCATCCGCCCGCCGGTCAGAATGGCAATGTCCTCGAGCATGGCCTTGCGCCGATCGCCGAAGCCCGGCGCCTTGACCGCGCACACCGCCAGCGTCCCGCGCAGCTTGTTGACCACCAGCGTCGCCAGCGCCTCGCCCTCGACCTCCTCGGCGATGATCAGCAGCGGCTTGCCCGCGCGCGCCACCTGCTCGAGCAGCGGCAGCAGGTCCTTCATCGCCGAGATCTTCTTCTCGTGGATGAGGATGTAGGGGTCCTCGAGCACCGCCTCCATGCGCTCGGGGTCGGTCACGAAGTAGGGCGACAGGTAGCCGCGGTCGAACTGCATGCCCTCGACCACCTCGAGGGTGGTCTCCATGCTCTTGGCCTCCTCGACCGTGATGACCCCCTCCTTGCCCACCTTCTCCATCGCCTCGGCGATGATGTGGCCGATCGTCTCGTCGCCGTTGGCCGAGATGGTGCCCACCTGGGCGATCTCCTTCTTGCCCTTGGTGGGGGTGGACAGCTGCTTGAGGGCCTCGACCGTGGCCTCGACCGCCTTGTCGATGCCGCGCTTGACGTCCATGGGGTTGGCGCCGGCGGCGACCACCTTGGAGCCCTCGCGGAAGATCGCCTGGGCGAGCACGGTGGCGGTGGTGGTGCCGTCGCCGGCCACGTCGGAGGTCTTGGCCGCGACCTCGCGCACCATCTGCGCCCCCATGTTCTGGAACTTGTCCTCCAGCTCGATCTCCTTGGCCACCGTCACCCCGTCCTTGGTGACCGTGGGGGCGCCGAAGCTCTTCTCGATGACGACGTTGCGGCCCTTGGGCCCCAGGGTGACCTTCACCGCGTCGGCCAGCGTGTTCACCCCCTGCAGGATGCTGTTGCGGGCCTCGGCGTCGAACTTGATCTGCTTGGCAGCCATTCGGGTATGCTCCTTGACTTCACGACGACGCCGAGGACCTCGGCCTCGATCGGCTTCTCCTCCTCCTCGACGCGCCCGACGACGAGGCGGTCCTGCAACGGACGGATCGTCATGGTCCTTCCTGCTCCCGTAGGGTGGACCGGGCCGAGGGGAGCGGATGCGTTGGTAGCACTCTCGGTGGTCGAGTGCCAGACTTCCCAGGACGCTACCGCCCGGCCGTCGCGACTGTCAAGGCCGCCCGGGGACCATGCCGTGCCGGTGCTTGACATGCCGGCCAACCTGCCGCTAACCTCTCGATTCCGCTCGCTCTTCCCGATAGGAGACATCTCGTGATCGTGGTCATGAAGGCCCACGCCACCGACGAGGAGGTCGCGCGCGTCGTCTCGAGCGTCCGCGACCTCGGCTACGACCCGCGGATGATCCGCGGCGTCGAGCGGACGGTCATCGCCGTCGTCGGCGACGAGCGGGGCAAGGCCGTCAAGCTCGCCAATCTCGAGAGCCTCCCGGGCGTCGAGAGCATCATGCCGGTGCTCAAGCCGTACAAGCTGGCCTCGCGGGAGGGGCGCCCGGAGACCAGCCAGGTGCGGGTGGGGGAGGGCGTCGTCGTCGGCGGCCGCAGGCTCGCGATCATGGCGGGTCCCTGCTCGGTCGAGAGCGAGGCGCAGCTCATGGAGACCGCGCGGTCGGTCAAGGCCGCCGGGGCCAACATCCTGCGGGGCGGCGCCTTCAAGCCCCGCACGTCGCCCTACAGCTTCCAGGGGCTCGAGCACGAGGGGCTCGCCCTCCTCGCCCGGGCCCGGAAGGAGACCGGCATGCCGGTCATCACCGAGGTCCTGAACCCCCAGGACATCGAGGCGGTGGCCGAGCACGCCGACATCCTGCAGGTCGGCGCCCGCAACGCGCAGAACTTCGGCCTCCTCAAGGCCCTCGGCCGTCAGCGCAAGCCGGTCTTCCTCAAGCGCGGGATGAGCATGACGATCCAGGAGTTCCTCATGGCGGCGGAGTACGTCATGTCCGAGGGGAACCCGAACGTCATCCTCTGCGAGCGCGGCATCCGGACCTTCGAGACGGCCACGCGCAACACGCTCGACCTCGGCGCGGTGGTGGTGCTGAAGGAGCAGACGCACCTGCCCGTCATCGTCGACCCGAGTCACGCCACGGGTCACTGGCAGTACGTCGCGCCGCTCGCCTTCGCCGGCATCGCCGCGGGAGCCGACGGCCTGATGATCGAGGTCCACCCGCGGCCCGACCAGGCGGAGAGCGACGGCCCCCAGTCCCTCAAGCCCGCTCGCTTCGCCACGCTCATGGAGAAGCTCCGGCAGTTCGCCGAGGCCGCCGGACGGACGCTGTGAGCGCACTCGTGCGCGCCGACCGTCTTGCCGCGGTTGGTTGATGGAGGCGCTCCGGCCGCTCGCCGGGGCCGCCGGGAGGTCGTCATGACCGTCGTCCGCGCTGCTGCCTTCGCCCTGGTCGCCGTTCTCGCCGCCGGTTGCGTCTCGAAACGGGAGTTCGTCCAGAAGAGCCAGGAGGCCGAGCGGTTCGCGGCGGCGCTCGCGAGGGAGCGGCAGAAGAGCGACGGGCTGGCGATCCGCGCCGCGCAGCTCGACGCGCGCCTCGGCGAGACCGAGCGCAGCCTCGCCGCCGCGGTCAGGGAGCGCGACTCCCTGCGCGCCGCGTTGACCGAGTCGCGCACCGAGGCGGCCCGGCTCGCCGGGCAGCTCGCCGAGGCGACCGACCAGCGCGATACGCTCGCCCGGCAGCTCGACATCGCGCAGTCGTCGGCGTCCGAGAAGGACGTCGACATCCAGCGGCTCACCTACCAGTACGACGACCTCGTCAAGGACCTGAACCGGCAGAAGGCCGACCTGTCGAAGCGGCTCACCGAGGCGGGCGCCGCGCTGGCCGCGGCCGAGAGCCGCGCGAGCGGGCTCCAGGCCGAGCGCGACGCCCTCGCGGCCGATCGGCTCCGGCTCGAGACGCGCACGCGGGAGCTCGGCGCCGAGCTGGCAACCGCGAAGGCGGACCTGGCGGAGGCCCGCACCGAGCTGGCCGCCGCGCAGGAGGCGCTGGCGGCGACGCGGCAGCGCCTCGCCGACGCCGAGGCCGAGCTGACCTCCACGCGCCAGAGCCTCGGCGAGACCCGGGCGCAGCTCGAGGAGCGGGAACGCCGACTGGCGGAGGCGACCGCCACCTACGACAGGCTCGTGGCCGACCTCAAGGGCGAGATCGCCGAGGGGCAGGTCAAGATCACGCAGCTTCGCGATCGGCTCACCGTGAACCTGGTCGACAGGATCCTCTTCGACTCCGGCTCCATCGCCATCAACCCGCGCGGCCGCGAGGTGCTCGCGAAGGTGGCCGAGGTGCTGCGGTCCATCTCGGACAAGCGGATCCAGATCGAGGGGCACACCGACAACGTCCCCATCTCGGCCGCCCTCCAGTCGCGGTTCCCGACCAACTGGGAGCTGTCGGCCGCCCGGGCGACCGCCGTGGCCCGGTTCCTCCAGGACCAGGGCGGCCTCGACCCGACCCGCCTGGCCGCGACCGGCTTCGGCGAGCATCACCCCGTCGCGCCGAACGACACCCCCGAGGGGCGGGCGCAGAACCGCCGCATCGAGATCGTCCTGGTCCCCATCGCGACGGAGACTGCGGCCGCGGTCGAGTAATGGGGTCAGGTCTTTCCATTTTCCAGACCGGCGAACGTTGGGGCCTGACCCCACTCGTTTGCCGGGGCGGCGGCCGACCCGCCCCGCGCCTCGCCCCACCGGGCTCCGCCCGGTGACGGCCGAGAATGCTCTGCCATCCGTCCTGGGGTCGAGGTTGGGTCGACGACCCGAACCCGGAGGCTCCGAGCTACGGCGGGCGAGCGGCCGAGGCCCAACTCGGTTCGAACCGAGTTCGCGCCAGGGCAACGCCCGGGCGTGCCGCGGCGTAGACGGCCGCCGGCTCGCGCACCGATACGCACGGGGTCAGACCTCAACGTTTCCCCGTCTCGAAAGTGGCAAGGCCCGAGCCCCTGGTAGAGAGTCAGTCGGCGAGGACGCAGACGTTGACGCGCCTTCACGAGCAACGACGCATGGCGACTCGCCCCTACCGCAGCAACGCCGGGAAGTCCGGATGGCGGACGACCGCGGCGATGAGGTTCTGAACGGCCGGCATGAAGGCGCGGACGGCGCCCTCGCTGGGCGACTCCGTCCACGCGTTGAGCGGGTAGTCGTAGGTCTCGTGGACGGTTAGGGTCTCACCGTTCGAGGACGTGAGCCGGAGCGCGAGGCGCCACGCGGACGCCCACGGCTGGACTGCGAGTTCCTCGACGTGACCGTCGAGCGTGACGGGGGCTGCCTCGTCGTACAACTCGGCGATCACGAGTTCGTCGATGAGTGCCTATCGGATGTACGCGGCGAAGGGCTCGCCATCCGGCGTCCGTATCCAGCCCCACGCGAGGCAGGGGATCGCGTCGGGCCGCGGCGGCTCGGCCGCGGCGGGCTCGGAGAGCCACGGTCCGCCGCCGAGCGGCTCGTGGAGGCGCCTGGGCTCCAGGCTGGCGGAGAAGGGTCCGATGGCGACACCAGCGGGCCGCAGCGCGCGGAGCGTGCGGACGGTCCCGGCCGAGACCGCATAGCGTGGGACTGCCGACGTGCACGCGGCGAGCGCGGTCACGAGCGCGAGGGCGACAGGGAGGGCGAGGACTGCGACGCGACGCCGCATCGGCCGAACCTCCAGGCCGGGGCCATGATGCCTGCACACTAACGCCCGCCGTCCAACCAGACAAGCGGTGGGCCGGTGACGGCCGATATCCACCGTCGAGCCATGCTGCATCTCCTGCGACTGGACGGCGGAAGACCTCCGTCTCCTCGAGGCCGCGCTCCTGACCGAGATCCTCCTCCGCGCCGCACAGAGCAAGCGCGGTTGCGCGTCGACCCCGCGCCACGCTGATGGACGCTGCAGCGCAGGTGGCTCGAGGTTCTCGACATCGACATGGCGGCCACGGAGGTCGCGATCGTGCGCCTCTCGGCACTCCCCGAGGCCGAGTTCCGCGTGCGGCTCGCCAACCTGGTCCGGCTCGCGCCAGCGGCGACCTGACACCGCTGCTGAGACCGCGGGAAGGCCTTCCGGGTGCGTTCGGCGTGTCATCCGGTGCCCGCTGCGGCGGCGGCTGAGCACCACGCGGGCGGAAGAACCGTAGGCCGTCGGCGCCCCGATCTTCTAGCGGGACTTCTCACAGCCGATGCAGTCCGAGCTATCCCGAGGCGGCCTGAGGGAGGTGACGGGCGAAGACGTAAGCGCGCGAAACGACGGGCGACGCATCCCGACGTATCCCGAGGCAACTCGGCCGTTTGAGAGTTCCTAGACCGCGTGCCGTCGGTTCGATTCCGGCCAGGGGCACCACTCCTTCGTGAACACTCGCCCTGCCGCCTCGCGCCCTACGGCGGGCGAGCGGCCGAGGCCCAACTCGGTTCGAACCGAGTTCGCACGGGCCCCGAGGCCCGGCACGCCGTGGCGTAGACGGCCGCCGGCTCGCGCACCTGCGACTCGCCCCAGGGGCCGAACATCCGTTCCGCCTCGTACCCGTTGTGCGCCCGGCAGCGCAGCTCGATGTTCGCCACCGTCGCCGCGCCGCCCGCCGCGTACGGCCGCACGTGGTGGAACTCGAGAAAGCCCCGCTCGGTGCACCGGCGCCCCGTCCGGCGGCTCACGAAGGCGCATCGTCCGCCGTCGCGCGCCCACACCGCTCGCCTCACCGCCGCCGGGATGTGCCGCGACCCCGGCCTCGGGGGCGTCCCCGCCCGCGGCCGACCGGTCGCGCCGACCTTCTGCTTGAGCAGCGTCTCGACGAGGACGGTCAGGGCGCGGTCGAGGACCTGCGCGACGTCGCCGTCGGGGATCTGGTGGCGCAGGAGGTCCTGGGCGAGGCGCAGCTTCGCGTGCGTCTCGGCGCTCGCGGTGAACTGGACCCGGTAGCGGTCGGGCGCCAGCGGCGCGACGACCGGCGGACGTGGAGGGGGCGTCGGGGCGGGGGCGGGGGCCGGCCCTGACGACGAGGCAGGCTGGTCGCCGGCCGGGGGCGCGGCCGGCGTCGCATCGCCCGGGATCGGAGACGCGGGTAGGTGGACCGACGGCGCCTCGGCCGGAGGCGGCGGCGCCGCGGAGAGGACCGGGGCCGGTCCGGGTGCGCTGGCACGCGCCGCCTCGGCCAGTGACGGGCGCGCGGCCGGCGCCGTCCGCGGCGCCGGCAGCCGGCGGACCGAGGCGTGCGGGCTGACCGGCGGCGCTTCGGCCGGAGGCGGCGGCGCCGCGGAGAGGACCGGGGTCGGTCCGGGTGCGCTGGCACGCGCCGCCTCGGCGAGAGGCGGCGGCGCGGCCGGTGCCGTCCGCGGCGCCGGCAGC
>DASVDK010000044.1:0-3719 GCA_036381125.1 Thermodesulfobacteriota bacterium
CGAGAACGGCATCTGGCGCGCGCCGGCCACGCGCAGGCGGTGGCGCACGTACTCCTCGGTGGACGACAGCGGCAGCGCCTGCAGGTGAACCTTGAGCGCGACGCGCTGCGCCAGCGGCGGATCGAGCGCGAGCGTCTGCTCGATGTCCGGCAGGCCGAAGAAGACGAGCGACAGCAGCTTGCGACCGGGCAGCTCGAGGTTGAGCAGCCCGCGCAGCTCCTGCATGGTCTCCCTCGACTGGAGCATCTGCGCCTCGTCGATGAGCACGACGGCGCGCTTGCCCTCGTCGTGGATCTCCCGGAGCCGGCCGTAGAGCTGGCCCAGGAGGGTGACCTTGTCGGCGGCCGGCTCGGCGACGCCGAGCTGCATGGCGATCTTCGTGAGGAGCCAGTCGCTCGTGATCGACGAATGGATGACGACGAGCAGCGCTGCCTCGTACTCGTCGTCCGACAGGGTCTCCATGAAGCGGCGCGCGAGCGTGGTCTTGCCGGCCCCGATGTCGCCGACGACGATGGCGAGCCCCTTCATGTTGTCGGTGACGTACCGCAGACGGGCCATGACCTGCGCGTGCTGAGCGCTCTCGAAATAGAACCGGCCGTCCGGCGAGTTCGCGAACGGCTCGCTCGACAGCTCGAAGAACTCGAGCAGGTTCATGACCGATCCTCGGTGGCCGGGGGGGAGGCGGAGTCGCGACTACACGAAGGAGATTCTATCACGCTTCGCGCCGGGCGTGGCCCCCGGCACCGCTCGGGCCGGCGACGACACCGGCCCGGCCGGCCGGGCCGGGGCGCGCGGTGCGGCCGGCGACGGCCGCGCGGGCGCCGGCTTCGCGGCGACCCCCTCGGCCGCGGGCGCCGGCGCCTCCGGCGCGTACGCCAGGTCGTCGCGGAGGAGGTCCTGCGGGTCGAAGGTCTCGCCGGCGTCGTGGGCCGGCTCCTCGGCGGCTCCGAGCGCCGCGAGGCGGTGAGAGACGTCACGGAACGCCCGATCGGCGGCCGCCACCGTCGCGAAGGCGCTCCGCGCCTCGTCGAGGCGGCCCGCGGCCTCGAAGGCGACGCCCAGCTCGTAGGTGAGGGCCATGACCTGGCGCGGGTCGCCGTCCGCGTGACCGAGGCCGGTCTCGAAGGCGGCGATGGCGGACTCGGCGTCGCCCCGGGCGAGGTGCGCGAGGCCGATCATCGTGTAGCAGTCGAAGCTGCGCCGCGGATCGGCGAGCGCGCGCTCGAACTCGGCGATGGCGTCCTCGACGAGCCCCATCTCCTTGTACGCGATGCCGAGGTTGTAGTGCGTCTCCGGGTCGTCCCCCACCTGCCGCTCGACGCCCTTCTTGAACTCCCGGAAGACCTCCTGGAAGCTCACCTGCTCCTCGGGATCGCCGAGAAGCCCGGCCGCAAGCCCGTCGGCGTCGCTGGCGAGCACCGCGGCGAGGTCGAACTGCTCGTGCGCCTCCTCCTCCGGCCGTACCGCCGAAGGCGACGCGGCGCCCGCCGGGGGCGAGGTCCTCGGCGCGCCCGGCAGGTCCCGATCGGGCGAGGACCGGGTCCCGGCCGCCTGCGCGGGGCTCTCCGGCGCGGCCGGCGCCTCCCGATCCGGCAGCGGCCCGGTCGCGGCCGCCTCCTTTGCGAGCCGATCGAGCCGCTCGCGCGCCACCGGGTGGTCCGGATCGACCGCGAGGATGCGCCGGTAGATGGCGCGCGCGGCGTCGAAGAGCCCCTGCTGGACGAAGAACTCCGCCTCGTCGAGCTCCTCCGGGATCTGGTCGAGGGCGAGCTCCACGTCGCCGCCCGCCAGGACGCTCGCCTCGGGCGACCCGGCCGCGCGGCCGCGCGGCCCCTCGTCCTCGAGCGGCAGCATGGCGCCGCGCGCCGCGCCGTCGACCGTCGGCGTGTCGAGCGGCGCGACGTCGAGCGGCATGCCGTCGAGCGGGGCGACGTCGAGCGCCGGGCCGTCGAGCGGCGCGGTGTCGGCTCCGGCATCGAGGTCGAGCGAGAGGTCGAGGGCGCCGTCGGCTCCCCCGTCGAGCGAGAGCGCGTCCACGGCGGTGTCGAGGCCGAAGTCCGCCCCCTGCGCCGCGACCGGGTGCAGGGTCTCCTCGGCGCCCTCGGGCATCAACTCCGACGCCGCCGTGTCCACGACCGCGTCGAGCGGCGCGGCGTCGCCGAGCGGGGCGGCGGCGTCGATCTCGATCGTCAGCTCGTCGGCGGCCCTGGCCGGCTCCAGGGGCGTCGCGTCGGGCGCGGCCGGCGCGGCAGGCCGATCGACGGCGGCCTCTGCCGGGACGCCTCCCGGCTGGTCCAGCGTGGGCGCCTCCCAGCCGCCCGTCAGGGCGGCGAGCGAGGCCAGCGCCGACGCCCGACCGTCGGCGTCGCCACGCGCCTCGTGGATCGCCGCGAGCTGACGGAGCAGGGCCGCCCGCACCTCGTCGGGGAGCGCCGGCGTGCGGCTCGCGAGGGCCGAGACCGCGTCGGCCGCGGCGGCAAGCTGCTCGGGCGGCACCCCCTCGGGCGTGAAGCCCGAGGCCGCGGCGGCCGCCGCCTCCGGATCGCCGGCCTCGACGTACAGCTCGACGAGGCGCTGACGCGCCTCGACGCGATGGGGTGCCCCCTGGAGGGCGGCCGTCAGCGCCTCCACCGCCTTGGCCGTCTGACCCGCCTTGTGGCAGGCCTCGGCCTGCAGCTCCCGCAGTTCCGGGTCGTCGGGAGCCCTGGCCACCAGGGCGTTCACCCGGGAAAGGGCCGGCTCCACCTTGCCCGCCGCGATGAGCGCGGTGACGATGGCCCGCGTGGCGGCGGGGCTCAGCGGCCCCGCGGCGAGGAGCCGCTCGAACACCGCGTCCTGCTCCGCCCGCTTGCCGGTCTGCCCGTACAGCTCGGCCGCCTTGAGGAGCTGCTCGACGCCGCTCTCCTTGATGTTCGCCTTGAGGTACAGATCGCCGAGCTTCACCCGGATGGCGACGTTCTGCGGGTCGAGGTCGGCCATCTTCGTGAGCGTGTCGAGCGCCTCGCGGACCTGGCCCTTCTTGTCGTAGACCGCCGCGACCTGCTGGTAGGTCGTCAGGGCGTCGGACAGCAGGCCCTGCTTGTGGTAGAGGTCCGCCAGCCGGGAGGAGCTTTCGATGTGGGCGGGGTCGAGCTTGAGGATCTGCTTGTGGACGGCGATGGCCTTCAGGTAGAAGCCGTCGGCCGCGTGCCGCTCGGCCACGCGGAAGTACTGCTCGATCGCCTCCCGCACGGCCCCCTTCTTCGCGAAGACGTCGCCGAGGCGCAGTCGCGTCTGGATGTCGCCGGAGTCGATCTGGAGCGCCTGCTGGTAGTCCTTGATCGCCTTGTCGAGCTGGCCCTTCTGGACGTACCGTTGGGCGCTGTCGATCAGCTCGTTCTTGCCTGGGGCCAAGGGGCGCTCCGCCGCGTCCGCGCGGGGCCCACCGGTCGGAGACCTCGCACGGAACAATCGGATTTCGTTGAGGTTTCTTGGGCCGTATCGGCTCGACGCGGGCCGACAATAATCCAGGCCCGGAGGGGTGTCAAGGCAAAAGCCCCCGGCGGTGCTCCCGCGCACGTGACCCTGACCGATAAGTCAGGTGACCCTACGTGCCCGGGTCGACGGCGCGGCGCTCCCGGGCGGTCAGCTCGCCCGGCTCGAAGCTGACCCCCAGTCGGCGCGCGAGCGCCGCCTCCACGGCCGCGGCGACCCGTTCCGGGGAAACCGGCCCGATAGCC
>DASVDK010000045.1:0-7200 GCA_036381125.1 Thermodesulfobacteriota bacterium
GGGCGTCGGCGCCCACGGACGCCAGCGCCGGCACCGGCACCGTGTGCGACCCGGCCTCGAGCGCGCTCCGCTCCGCCAGGGCGACCCCGGCCAGCACCGCCAGGCCGCCGGCGCCCGCCGTGCCCAGCAGCCGCCGGACGGTCCTGCCCGCCGTACGTGTCGTCATCGCGTTCCCCTCGTCCATGCGTCGCGACGCCACGGGGACAGGGTAGCAGCAACTCGCGTACCAGCAAGCCCAGCCTCCCTGCACGGCCGAGCACTGCTCGACGCGCGCCGCGTAAGCCGGCGCACACCGGAGGCTCGCCGACGGCCGGCGCGAGACGGCGCGGGGCGCGCCGCGATTTCGGGCCTCCGGTCATGGCTTCCAGGTGCCCGAGGGAGGAACCGCCGTTCCACTTCTGGGCACGCGGCTCACCTGGCTGGCAAGGCAGCGGCCTCTCCTTCCCCTCCGGGCTGGCGCCGGGTGCCGGCGGCGCAAGCCGCCTCCGCAGAAGCGGCCGACCGCCCTGCCGGGTGGTGCCGTCCCAGGACGGTGATGTATACTTGCGTTCCAACGGCCGGCAACGTTCGCCCTGCCGGCCGAGTCCCGAGAAGGGAGTCGCGATGTTCTCGCCGAAGAACCGGTTTCGGGTTCGGCTGGAGAAGATCCAGCACCTGACGCCGCGTCAGCCAACCGGGCGGCTCTACCCCGTCGGGTACGAGCACGAAGGGTACATCTGGACCGAGGAGCCCGACCTCACCCACTACCTCCTCGGCCGCAAGGGCGTCGGGCCGGTCGTCGTGCTGGCGGCCAAGACGCCGGGCGGCACGGGGACGGGCGCCGAGGGCGCCGCCTTCCGGACCTCCATGGTCGAGGACGTCTCGCGGGTGCGAGCCGGGGTCTACCATGTCCGCACGCCCAACTCCGTCTGGCAGGTCGTCGAGCTTCCCGAGATCGATCCCGTAGAAGCCGTCTAGCCGCGCCCGCCCGGCCTCTCCTCCGTTCAGCGACAGCCTACGGCTCGCTCCGGCGCTCCCCGGGGCGCGAGCGCCGGCCTGCATCCGCGCGGGCGCGCACCGTCCCGGGAGGCGGTCAGGAGGGGGAATGCAGGTCGCGCAGGGCGAGCTGCGGCCGCGGCCGTCCCTGCCAGTGGTCGACCTCCGGCGTGAAGGCCGCGGTCACGCGCGCGGTCGGCAACGGGTAGCGGCTCCCCATGCGGAAGCCGATGCCGCAGAACGACCCGGCCGCGTCGCCGGCAAGCTCGAGGCGGAGGTGGCGTCCGCCCCCCACCAGCCGCTGCTCGCGCACCACGAGCGGCGCGGCGAAGAGCGGTTCGGGGTTGCCGGGACCGTAGGGCGGCAACCGCACGACGTCGCGCCAGAACGCGGTATCGAGCTGGGCCAGCGTCACGGCGGCGTCGAGCACGAGCCTGGGGCCGGATGCGCCCCCCGTCTGCGCCCCCACCGCCTCGGCGAAGCGGGCGCGGAACGCCTCCACCCGGTCGGCCCGGACGGTGAAGCCGGCCGCATGCGCGTGCCCGCCCCAGGCGTCGAGGAGGTCGGCGCAGCGCGCGAGCGCCTCGTGCACGTCGGCGGCGCCGGCGCCCCGCACCGAGCCGCGGCCGCGGACGACCCCGTCCTCGTCCGGCCTGTCGTCCAGGGCGATCACGGCGGCCGGTCGGCCGGCCTCCTCCGCCAGGCGGGCGGCGACGATGCCCACCACCCCCCTGTGCCACCCGACCCCCGCCGCGACGATGGCAGGCGAGCCGGCCTGCTCGGCGGCGATCAGGCGCGCCGCCTCGAGCGCCACGGCCTCGAGCCGCTGCCGCTCCCGGTTCATGTCGTCGAGCCGGGCGGCCAGGCGCGATGCCTCGCGGTCGTCCGAGGCGAGCAGCAGCGCCAGCGCCACGGTCGGATCGCCCACCCGGCCGGCCGCGTTGAGCCGCGGCGCGAGCCGGAACGCCACGGCGCGCGCGTCGGCCTCCGGCGCGTCGGGACCGCCGAGGCCGGCCACGGCCGCGAGGGCGCGCAGCCCAGGCCGCCTGAGCGCCCGGATCTGGGCCAGGCCGTGCGTCGCCAGGATCCGGTTGTCCCCGCCGAGGGGGACCACGTCCGCGAGCGTGCCCAGGGCCACGATGTCGAGGTACTCGCGCAGGTCGGGCAGCGGGTCGACGCCGCGCTCGCGAAGGCGAGCCCGCACGGCCGCGACCAGGAGGAACGCGACGCCGACGGCGGCGAGGTCCTTGTACGGGAAGGCGCAGTCGGGCTGTCGGGGGTTCACCACCGCCAGCGCCGGCGGCGGCGGCCCGGCACGCGGCTCGTGGTGATCGGTGACGATGACCTCGAGCCCGCGGCCGGCCGCCCACGCGAGCGCCTCGTGCGCCGCGATCCCGCAGTCGGCCGTCACGACGAGGCGGCACCCGGAGGGCGACGGCAGCCGCGCGTCGCACGCCGCGAGGCCGCGCGTGATGGCCTGCGGCGAGAGCCCGTAGCCGTCGCGCGCGCGGTCGGGCAGACAGACCTCGACGCGCGCCCCCATGGCCGACAGGCCGAGCGCCAGCACGGCGGAGGCGGTCACGCCGTCGACGTCGTAGTCGCCGAAGATCAGGAACGGCTCGCCGCTCCCGATGGCGGCGACGATCCGGTCGACCGCGGCCGCCATGCCGCGCATGGACCAGGGCGGCGTCAGGTCGGCGAGGCGGGGCGTGAGGAACCGGGCGGCCGCGTCGGGGTCCGCGTACCCCCGGTTGACCAGGACGCGCGCCACCAGGGGCGAGAGCCCGAGGGCGTCGGCGAGGCGGGCCGCCGCCGCCCCGTCGCCGCCCACGAGCCGCCAGCGGGCCGGCAGCGTCACCGGGTGCGCGCGCTCTCGCGCGCGGCGACCCGCGGGCGGCGCCCCGGGCGGGTCGGCTCGCCCGCCGGCGTGGGCCTCCGCTGCCGGTCCGGCAGGCCCCAGACGTAGAGGATCGGGCTCGCGACGAAGATCGACGAGTAGGTGCCGACGAGGATGCCGAGGGTGAGGGCCAACGCGAAGTCCCTGAGCACGTCGCCGCCCCAGATGTAGAGCGAGATGCAGGCGAGGAGCGTCGTCGTGCCGGTCACGATCGTCCGCGACAGGACGTCGTTGATGCTCACGTTGATGACCTCCCCCAGGTCGCGGCGGCCGCCTCGCGCGAGGGTCTCGCGGATCCGGTCGAAGACGACGACCGTGTCGCTCAGGGAGTAGCCGGCCACGGTGAGCAGCGCGACGACCAGGAGCAGGTTGATCTCCTTGCCGAGCAGGAAGAAGACGCCGAGCACGGCCAGCACCGTGTGGACCGTCCCGAGCGTGGCCGCCACACCGAACCGGAACTGGAAGCGGACGGCGATGTACAGGACGATGCCGACGAGCGACAGCACGATCGCCACGACCGCGTCGCGCCGGAGCGCCTGGCCGACCGTCGGCCCGATGGTGCTCGTCGACTCGACGGTCAACGCGTTGCCCGACAGTCCGCTCCTGAGCGCGCCGATGATGTGGTCGGCGGTCTCGTCGAGCGGCACCTCGGACCGCTTGACCCGGATGATGAGCTTCGTCCCCCCCTCCGAGCCCTGCAGGTCGGCGTTGCCGAAGCCCGCCTCCTCGAGCGCCGAGCGCGCTTCGGAGAGCGTGACGGGGCGTTCCAGGTCGACCTGGACGGCGACCCCGCCCGCAAACTCGATCCCGAGATTGGCCCGGTCCATCGCGATGGCGACGAAGGTCGCCAGGCCGATCAGGCAGAGCACGGCGGAGATCGCCAGCGTGATCCGCCGCTTGCCGATGAAGTCGATCCGGGTCTTGCGCCCCCCGAACAGGTCCACGTGCGTCTCCCGACTCGTCAGATGCTGAGGGCCTTGACGGCCCGGCTGCGCGTCATGATGTCGAACACCGTCTTGGTCCCGATCAGCGCCGTGAAGAGGTTGATGATGACGCCGGCCGACAGCGTCACGGCGAAGCCCTTGACCGGTCCGGTGCCGAAGATGAAGAGCACGAACGCCGTGATGAGCGTGGTGACGTGCGAGTCGAAGATGGTCCAGAACGCCTTGTCGTAGCCGGAGTCGACCCCCGCCCTGACCCCCTTGCCCGCGCGGAACTCGTCGCGCATCCGCTCGAACATCAGGACGTTCGTGTCGACCGCCATGCCGATGCCGAGGACGATCCCCGCGATGCCGGGGAGCGTGAGCGTCGCCCCGAAGAGCGCGAGCACGCCGAGCAGCAGGAGCACGTTCAGCACGAGCGCCAGGTCGGCGACCACGCCGCCCACCCGGTAGTAGAGGATCATGAAGCCGATGACGAGCACGGTCGCGATGACCCCGGCCTTGAGCCCGGCCCGGATGGCGTCCTCGCCGAGCGAGGCGCCGACGGTGAGGTTCTGGACGATCTTGACCGGCGCCGGCAGGGCGCCCGCCTTGAGCACCACGGCGAGGTCGTACGCCTCGTTCGCCGTGAAGCTGCCCGAGATCTCCGCCTGGCCGCCGGTGATCGCCTGGCGGATCACCGGCGCCGAGTAGACGGTGTCGTCGAGGACGATGGCCAGCCGCTCGCCGACGTGCGCGCTCGTCACCTCGCCGAAGATCCGCGTCCCGCGGGAGTCGAACGAGATCCCGACGGTCGGCTCGTTGAGCGGCCCGCGCTGCACGCGTGCGTCGGTCAGCACCTCGCCGGTGAGGAGCGGCTCCCGGCGCACGAGGATCGGCTGCTCGGAGACCGCCCCGGTCTGGCGGTTGACGTTCCGCTCCTGGAGGAGCTGCGTGCCGGGCGGCGGGCTGCCGACGAGCGCCTGCTGCATCGCCTGGGGATCGTCCACGACGAGCTTGAACTCGAGCTGCGCCGTGCGGCCGATCAGGTCGATCGCGCGCTTCGGGTCCTTCACGCCGGGGAGCTGGACGACGATCTGGTTCGACCCCTGGCGGGCGATGACCGGCTCGGTCACGCCGAACTGGTCGATGCGGTTGCGGAGCACTTCCACCGCCTGGGCGACCGCGTCGCTCGACAGCCGCGTGACCTCGTCGGGCGACAGCGCGTAGACGACCGTCACCCGGCCGCCGGTCCCCTCCTGGCGGCTCCGCTGCACGAGCCCCGGCAGCTCGTCGCGGATCGCCGCCTCGGCCTCGGCGGCCTGCGCGGCGCTCTGGTAGGTGACCGACACGCGGTCGCCCTGCGGCTCGACCACGGCGAGCCCGGCCTCGCGCCGCTGGAGCACCTGGCGGATCTCCGAGGCGTAGGCGGCCAGGCGCGACTCGACGGCCCTGGGCGAGTCGACCTCGAGGAGCAGGTGCATGCCGCCCTGGAGGTCGAGCCCCAGGTTGATCCGGCTCGCGTTGCGCACCCACCAGTCGGGCAGCCGATCCGGGATGATCGTCGGCAGGAGCGCGATGACGGCGAGGACCGCCGACAGGACGATGAGGGTGACCCGCAGCCTGATCCCGCGCACGGTCTAGACGCCTCCCTCGGGCCGGGCGTCCTCGCCCGGCGTCACGATGCCGGCGATGAAGTTCCGGTAGACCTTGACGCGGACGTTGTCGGCGATCTCGAGCGTGAGCACCTTCTCGGCCGTGCCGGTGACCTTGCCCCTCAGGCCGCCGGCGGTGTAGACCTCGTCGCCCCGCTTGATCGACTTCAACATCTCCTGGTGCTTCCGCTGCCGGGTCTGCTGCGGGCGGATGAGGAGGAAGTAGAAGACGACGAAGATGAGCAGCAGCGGGATGAGCTGGACGAAGAAGCCGCCGGGCCCTCCCGGGGCTCCCTGACCGGCAGGTGCCCCGCCCATGGCGTACGCCGTACCCGCGAACAGCCAGTCGAACATGGATCGATCACTCCCCCTGCGTGGCGAGGAACGCGCGCCTGAAGGCGGCGAAGCGCCCCTCCCGGATCGCGGCCCGCATATCGGCCATGAGCCGCTGATAGAAGGTCAGGTTGTGGATCGTGTTGAGCCTCGCCCCGAGCATCTCCCCTGCCGTGAACAGGTGGCGCAGGTACGCTCGGGAGAACCGCCGGCAGGTCGAGCAGCCGCAGTTCGGGTCCGGCGGCCGGTCGTCGCGCCCGTTGGCCGCGACCTTGACCGACAGCCGGCCTTCGCTCGTGAACAACGTGCCGTTGCGCGCGTTGCGCGTCGGCATGACGCAGTCGAACAGGTCCACGCCGCGCGCCACCCCCTCGACGAGGTCCGACGGCGTGCCGACCCCCATGAGGTAGCGGGGCCGATCGACCGGCAGCCTCCCGGCCGTCCACTCGATCAGATCGTACATGAGCGGCTTGGGCTCGCCGACCGCCAGGCCGCCGATGGCGTAACCCGGCAAGGATAGCGCACCGAGCGCCTCGCATTGCCTGGCTCGTAGCTCGAGGTCGGTGCCGCCCTGCACGATGCCGAAGAGCCGCACGTCCGCCTCCCGCTCGGCGAGCCAGGTGCGCCGGCAGCGCTCGGCCCAGCGGAGCGTCCGATCGGCGGCCAGCCGGAGCTGCTCGGGCTCGGCAGGGTAGGGCGCGCACTCGTCGAGCGCCATGAGGACGTCGGAGCCGAGCGCGAGCTGCACCCGCACGGCCCCCTCGGGCGTGAGCTGGCGGCGGCTGCCGTCGAGGTGTGACCGGAAGACCACCCCGTCGTCGTCGATCGTCCGCAGGGCGGCGAGCGAGAAGACCTGGTAGCCGCCGCTGTCGGTCAGGATGGGCCGGGGCCAGCGCATGAAGCGATGGAGGCCGCCGAGCGCCCTGATCGTCGCCTCCCCCGGCCGCAGCCAGAGGTGGTAGGTGTTGGCGAGGATCATCTGCGCCCCGGCCGCCTCCACCTCCTCCGGGTCGAGCCCCTTCACGGTCGCCTGCGTGCCGACCGGCATGAACGCGGGCGTCTCGACGGTCCCGTGGGGCAGGACGAGGCGACCCGCCCGCGCGTCGCCGTCCCGGGCCTGGATCTCGAAGCTCATCGGATCAACATGCTGTCGCCGTACGAGAAGAGCCGGTATCCGATCGCGATCGCCTCGGCGTAGGCGTCGAGGAGCCGCGCTCGCCCGGCGAAGGCCGCGGCGAGGAGGAGCGGCGTCGACCTCGGCAGGTGGAAGTTCGTCATCAACGCGTCGACGGCCCGGAACCGGTGGCCCGGCGTGATGAAGAGCGCCGTCTCGCCCGCGCCGGGCCGGATGCGGCCCGCCGGGTCGGCCAGCGTCTCGAGCGTACGGGTCACCGTCGTGCCGACCGCCACGACCCGCCCG
>DASVDK010000046.1:0-2615 GCA_036381125.1 Thermodesulfobacteriota bacterium
GGCCCGGCAACGTGCGCGAGCTGGAGCACGCCATCGAGCATGCCGTCATCATGGCCGCCGGGCCGGAACTCACCGAGATCCCGGTCATGCGCCGGCCCGACGGGCCGGCGCTCGCCGGCAACGGCGGTTTCGCGGTGGACCTGACGCTCCCCTTCGACCACGTGCGCAAGCTCGCGCTCGAGCAGGTCGAGTCCACCTACCTGCGCGGCCTGCTCACCATCCACCGCGGCCGTCTCGCCGCCGTCGCCCGCGCGGCTCGCATCAACGACCGCACCCTCTACGAGAAGATGCGCCAGTACGGCCTCCGGAAGGAAGACTTCCGAGGCGCCGCCGACGGGGACGCATAGGCGACGACCGCCTCCCCCGGGGGCCATCCCCCGGTGAGACCCCAACCAACGCGAACCAACGGGGTCAGGTCTCCACGCTTTCCGGAGTGGAAAATGGAAAGACCTGACCCCACCCTGGTGTCGATCGTTGTGGACGCCCGAGGGGGCGGGCGGTATGCTCGCTCGCCATGATCAGAACCGAGGACCTCAACGACCCGGTGGTCATCCGGCACCCGGTGACCCTGCCGTCGGGCGAACGGTTCGAGGAGGTCCTCGTGGAGGGGGCCGTCCTCGACAGCTACGAGTGCTCCTTCCGCTTCATGCTCGACGAAGGGTGCCTCCCCGACAAGAGCATGACGGCGGCCTGCTGCTACCGGGGCTGCGTCATCACGCCGGCCGAGATCGCCCGCTACGAGCGCGACCTCGACCGGATCCTCGCCTCGGGCGTGCTCGACGAGACGGCCGATCGCGCGGTGCGCGAGGCGCGGCGTACCGGCACCCTCTCCCACCCGGTCTCCGCCTGCGGCCCGGCCTGCGCCTGCGACCCTGCGGAGATGACCTTCCTCGAAGAGACGCTCGCCCTCAAGGGCGACGACTCGGCGCGCCGGGAGGGCTACCGGTGTACCTTCGTCCGGCGGCCCGACGGCGACGGCTGCGTCTTCCGCACCCGCCTCACGGTCGACTTCCGCGGCCGCAGGGTGCCGATCAACCTCTGCGGCGTCCACGCCTTCGCCCTGAGCGCCGGCCTCGACCCCTATCAGTACAAGCCGACCGACTGCGAACTCTGGCCGCTCTACCTCGTGCGGACCGACCGCGGCCAGATGGCGCTCGTCTCGCAGCCGGCCCACCTGCGGTACGCGGACATGCACCTCCACTGCGTGACGAACCCGTTGCCGCGCAAGCCTCTCGCCGGGCGCGAGGCGGGCATTCCCATGTTCGAGGGGATGCCGCACATCCGCCGCTACTTCGGGGACAGCTTCATCGACGCGCTCCGCGCGGCGAGCATGGAGCGGGCGGCGCGGGCGGCCTGAGCCGCGGCGGCGCCTGTCGGCGCCGCCGATCCCCTTGTCCTCGCCGTTCCCCGAGGCCTGGTCGCGATCAGGACCGACGGCGCCGCCGATCGGAAGCGAGCACGGCACGGGCGGCGTTGTACCCGCACATGCCGTGAACGCCCGGGCCGGGCGGCGTGGAGGCGGAGCAGAGGTACCAGCCCGCGACCGGCATCGCCCAGGGGGTCGGGCCGAAGACCGGCCGGCGCGCGAGCTGCCAGAGGTCGGTGGCCCCACCGGCGATGTCGCCCCCGACGAGATTCGGGTTGTCCCGCTCGAGGTCGGCCGGACCGCGGGCGCGGCGGGCGAGCACGAGGTCGCCGAACCCCGGGGCGAACCGTTCCACCTGTGCCTCGATCCGCCGGGTCATGTCGACCGACGAGCCGTTCGGGACGTGGCAGTAGCCCCAGGCGACGTGCCGACCCGCCGGCGCGCGGGTCGGATCGGCCACCGACGGCTGCACGACGAGCACGAACGGGCGCTCGGCGTGCTCGCCCCGCCAGGGCGCGGCCTCGGACGCGGCGATCTCCTCGAGCGTCCCGCCGACGTGCACCGTCCCGGCCGTCGCGCACTCGCGGGCCTGCCACGGGATCGGCCCGGCCAGCGCCCAGTCGACCTTGAACACGCCGGGACCGTACCGGAAGGCCTCGAGCCGGCGGCGGTAGGCCGGCGGCAGCCGGTCGCCTGCGATGGCGAGGAGTTGCCGCGGCGTGACGTCGAAGAGCACGGCTCGCGCCGGCGGCAGGTCGCGCGGCGCCGCGACCGGCCGGGCCGTCTCGATCGTCCCTCCGAGGTCGCGCAGGCAGGCGGCAAGCGCGTCGACCAGCCGCTGCGAGCCGCCGCGCACCACCGGCCAGCCGCCCGCGTGGCCGGCCGCCAGGAGGACGAGACCGACGGCGGCCGATGCCGCCCGGTCGAACGGCAGCGCGGCGTGCGCCGCGATGCCGGCGTACAGGGCGCGGGCCGCCTCGCCGCGGAAGGCGGCGCGGGCGAGCCCTCGCGCGGATCGAAGGGCGCCGAGCCCGAAGCGGGCGAGGCGCAGGGGGTGGCGCGGCGGACGGGGCGCGCGCAGGAGGTCGGGGAGCAGGCGCGGCCAGGCGGCGACGAGCGGCCCGGCGAAGCGGCGGTAGGCGGCGGCGTCCGGGCCGAGCCGGCCGGCCGTCGCCTCGACGTCGCGCTCGAGCACCGCCGCGCCGCCGCCGTCGAGCGGGTGCGCGAGCGGCGCCTCCGGGTGCACCCA
>DASVDK010000047.1:0-9320 GCA_036381125.1 Thermodesulfobacteriota bacterium
CGCCCTGGTGACCCGCCGCCGGCAGCTGCGCGAGATGCTCGACGCCGAGCAGAACCGGCTGCGCCTGGCCCCCCCGACGCTGCACCGCGACCTCCAGCTGCATATCGACTGGCTGCGCCGGCAGCTGAAGGACCTCGACCGCCAGCTCACCCACACCCTGCGCCAGAGCCCGCGGTGGCGGCCCCTGGTGGCCCTGCTGGCCAGTGTGCCGGGCGTGGGCCCGGTGCTCACCGCCACGCTCCTGGCCGAGCTACCCGAGCTGGGGCGGCTGTCGCGCCGGCAACTGGCCGCGCTGGTCGGCGTGGCCCCCTTCAACCGCGACAGCGGCACCCACCGGGGGCCGCGGCGCTGTTGGGGGGGCCGGGCGGCGGTGCGCACGGTGCTCTACATGGCCACGCTCGTGGCCACGCGCTACAACCCCGTCATCCGCGCCCTCTACGCGCGGCTGCGCGCGGCGGGCAAGCTGAAGAAGGTCGCCCTGACCGCCTGCATGCGCAAACTGCTCATCATCCTCAACGCCCTGGTGAAGACCGGCCGCCCCTGGCAGCCGGCCCTCCCTCAGGCTTGACACTCAAGACAGATGCTGACCCCAAGGAAAACGTTGAGGCCTGACCCCAAGGAAAACGTTGAGGCCTGACCCCGCGGGGGTCAGGCGCCGGTGATGGCGCCCCGGAGCGCCGCCCGGATGTCCTCGAGCTTCGAGGGGGAGCTGACCTTGTGGCCGAAGATGTCGGTCACGTAGAAGACGTCCTCGGCCCGGTCGCCTTTGGTCGTGATCTTGGCGAGGGCGATGGTGAGCCCCGTGGCGGCGAGGGCGCTGGTGATCGAGTAGAGGAGGCCGATCCGGTCCTGCGCGTAGACGTCGATGACGGTATGGGTGTCCGAGGCCTCGTTGTCGATCTCGACGTGCGTCGCGACCTTGGGGCGGGGGCGGCCGCCGAGGACGGAGGGGCGCTGGCGCCGCGCCACGAGGTCGGCCACCCGGAGCCGGCCGGTGACGGCCGCCTCGAGGTCGGCGAGGACCCGCTCCCATCGCCGCGGGTCGTCGAGCGCGTCGGTGACCGGCGAGGCGAGGTGGAAGATGTCGAGGGCGTGGCCGTCGCGCCGGGTGTGGATCTGGGCGGAGAGGATGTTCACGTTGTGCCCGGCGAGGACTCCGGCGATCTTCGCGAAGAGCCCCGGCACGTCGAGCGTGCTGACGACCAGCTCCCAGTGGCCCCGATCGGGCCGGTGCGTGAGGGAGGTGGCCAGCGGCCGGCCGTCCTGCCGGAGCGCCACGCGGGCGTGCGCCGCCACGTCCTCGGCGTCGTTGATCAGGAAGTAGCGGGGCGGCAGCGACTTGAAGAAGGCGTCTCGCGCCGCGTCGTCGACGTCGGCGCCGAGCTTTGCCGCGGCCTCGGCCCGCGTGGCCGCGGCCCGCTCCTCGGGCCTCGCGATGGTGGCCGTCCGCCCGTCGAGCACCGCCGCCGCCTTCTCGTACAGTTCCTGAAGGAGCGACCCCTTCCAGGGCGTCCACACCTCCGGTCCGACGGCGCGCATGTCGGCGAACGTCAGGAGGTAGAGCATGCGCAGCCGCTCGAGGCTGCCCATCGTCCGGGCGAAGCCGCGGATGAGCTTCTCGTCGTCGAGGTCGCGCTTCTGCGCGAGCTGGCTCATGGTCAGGTGGTGCAGGGCGAGGAACTCCAGCACCGCCACGTCCTCCGGCGGGTAGCCCATCCGGGTCCCGACGCGCACGGCGATGCGCGCGCCCCGCGGGACGTGTCCGTGGCCGTGCCCCTTGCCGATGTCGTGCAGGAAGACGCCGAGGATCAGCAGGTCGGGACGCTGGATCTCGTCGGCGATGGCCGTGAGCTGGGGGAAGCGCTCCGTGTACTCCCCCTTCTGCAAGGTGCGGAGCTGGTCGACCGCCTTGAGCAGGTGCTCGTCGACCGTGTACACGTGGTAGACGTCGTGCTGCATCTTGCAGAGGAGCCGGCCGAACTCGGGCACGTAGGCGCCGAGCACGTGCAGGCGGTTCATCGCCCTGAGCGCGGTGCCGACGCCGCGCTTGAGCTCGAGGAGCCGCCGGAAGGACGCGTTCACCGCCGGGTCGCGGCGGAAGCGGGCGTCGATGCGGCCGAGCGACTGCCGCACGAGCCCCTCGAGGTACCCGGAGAGCGGCACGCTCAGGCGGGCCGCGTGCTCGAACGCCTCCATGACGGCCGCCGGCCGCTCCTCGAAGAGCGTCGGCGAGGTCACGGTCAGCTCGCCGTTGAAGACCTTGAAGCCGGGCGCGACCTCGCGCTGCGTGAGGTAGCCAACGAGCGTCCGCGTGCGGCTCGGCCGCGCCCGGCAATGGGCGACGATCCGCTCGGCGAACTCCGTGATGGCGAGGGCGCGCAGGTAGTAGGCGCGCATGAAGCGCTCGACCGCGAGCGAGCGCTTCGTCCCGCGGATGCCGAGCGCCTCGGGCATCGCCTCCTGGTGGTCGAACGTCAGGCGGTCGTTCTTGCGCCCGCTGCGGTAGTGCAGCTCGCTGCGGACCCGCCAGAGGAAGTCGACCGACCGATCGACGACGGCGAACTCGCGCTCGGTCATGAGCCCCTTGATCTTCAGGTCCTTCAGCTCCTGGATCTTGTACTTCGCCTTGGCGATCCAGAGGGCGGTGTGGACGTCGCGCAGGCCGCCCTGCCCCTCCTTGACGTTCGGCTCGAGGATGTAGACCGACCCGCCGAACTTCTCATGGCGCTGCCGGAGCTCGCGCACCTTCTCGTCGATGAACTTCGCGACGTCCTTGTAGAGCACCTCCTTTCGGATGACCCGCTCGTACTCGTCGAACAGGGCGCGGTTGCCGGCCAGGAAGCGCGAGTCGAGGAAGGCGGTCCGCACGGTCAGGTCCTGCTGGGCCAGCTTGACGGCGTCGGTGATCCGCCGGACGGCGTTGCCCACCTCGAGGCCGAGGTCCCAGAGGGCGTAGAGGACCCGCTCGCTGACCGTCTGGACGTAGGGGGAGGCCTTCCAGGGGTAGAGGAACATCACGTCGACGTCCGAGGCCGGGTTCATCTCGCCGCGACCGTAGCCGCCCACGGCGACGACCGAGATGCGCTCGGCGACGTGCAGGTGCTGCCGGAAGAACTCCGCCTCGGCCAGGTCGAGCAGGCGCCCGATGAGGGCGTCGATCAGCGCCGCCCGCATCTCGACCACCTGCCGGCCGCTCGCGCCCGCCCGGTGGCAGGCGCGGATCGTCGCCTGTCCGTCCTTGAGGTAGGTCTTGAACGCCGCCAGGTCCCAGACCTCGGGCGGGTCGGGGAGCGCCGACGCCCGGAGCCAGGCCCCGCCGTCGGCGGCGGCCCGGGGCGTCGGCGACTCCATGAGGTCCGTGGGACCCATGCCCTAGGATGCCCGGTCCCGACCGAAGAGCGCAAGCTGGGGCGCGGGGGCCTGCCGCCTCGCGCCGCGCCGGGCGAACCTCGGCTGGCCGCTCTCGGTGAACTCGTCCCCCTCGAGGTTGGCCAGCACCTCCTGGGCCCTCGCCAGGACCGGCTCCGGGACCCCGGCAAGCCGCGCGACCTGGATCCCGTACGAGCGCGAGGCCGCGCCCGGGACGATCTTGCGCAGGAAGACGATGCGCCCGTCGCTCTCGGTCACCGCCACCGTGAGGTTGACGACGCGCGGCTTGGTCCTGGCGAGATCGGTGAGCTCGTGGTAGTGGGTCGCGAAGAGCGTCTTGCAGCCGAGGCCCGGGTCGTCGTGCAGGTGCTCGGCCACCGCCCAGGCGAGCGAGAGCCCGTCGTACGTGGAGGTCCCGCGCCCCAGCTCGTCGAGGATGACGAGGCTGCGCGGCGTGGCCGAGCGGAGGATCGCCGCGGTCTCGCTCATCTCCACCATGAACGTGCTCCGGCCGCGCGACAGGTCGTCGGCCGCCCCGATGCGCGAGAAGATCCGGTCGACGAGGCCGATCCGCGCCGACCGGGCCGGGACGAAGGCGCCGACCTGGGCCATGAGGACGATCAACGCCACCTGGCGCAGGTAGGTGGACTTGCCGGCCATGTTCGGCCCGGTGACGACCAGGATCTGGTTGGCCGACGTGTCGAGCCGGACGTCGTTGGGGACGAATCGCTCGCCGAGCGGCATCCGCTCGATGACCGGGTGGCGCCCCTCCTCGATGACGATCTCGGTCCCCTCGGTCAGCTCCGGCCGCACGTAGTCGTAGCGGGCCGCCGCCTCGGCGAACGCGGCGGCGGCGTCGAGCTCGGCGACGACGTCGGCCGCGGCCGCGATCCGCCTCGCCTCGGCCGCCACGGCGTCGCGAAGCTCCGTGAAGAGCTCGTACTCGAGGTCGAGGATGCGCGCCTCGGCCGACAGGACCTTCTCCTCGTAGGCCTTGAGCTCCGGCGTGACGAACCGCTCGGCCTGCGTGAGCGTCTGGCGCCGTTCGTAGTCGTCCGGCACGAGGTGGAGGTTCGGCCGCGTCACCTCGATGTAGTAGCCGAACACCCGGTTGTAGCCGACCTTGAGGGAGGCGATGCCGGTCCGCTGCCGCTCGCGCGCCTCGAGCTTCGCGATGAAGCCGGTCCCCTCCTCGCGCAGCGACCGCAGCTCGTCGAGCTCGGCGTGGACCCCCGGGCGGATCATCCCGCCCTCCTTGAGCCCGGCCGGCGGGTCCTCGACGAGGGTCGCGGCGAGCCGCGCGGCGACGTCGTCGAGCGGGTCGAGCCGCGCGGCCAGCTCGGGCGCGATCGCCGAGGCCGCGTCGGCCACGGCCGGCAGCGCGGCCAGGCTGCGGCCGAGGGCCGCGAGGTCGCGGGCGTTGGCCTGCCTGAGCGCCGCCTTGGCCGTGAGGCGCTCGACGTCGGCCACCCGGTCGAGCGCGCTCCTGAGCCTCGCCCGCGCCGGGCCGGCGGCGACGGCCGCGGCCACGAGCGCCTGCCGCGGCGCCAGGTCGGCGAGCCGCGTGAGCGGGTAGGTGAGCCAGCGGCGGATGCGGCGGCCGCCCATGGCGGTGACCGAGAGGTCGAGAAGCGCCAGGAGCGATCCGGCGCCTCGTCCCCGGCCTCCCTGATCGCCGCCCGACGCGGGCGCGAGCACCTCGAGGCTGCGGCGCGTGGCCTCGTCGAGCGCCATGGTGCCGCCGGGCGCGTAGGGCCGCGGCGCGCCGATGTGCCGGGGCGCGACGCGCTGGGTCTCCTCCACGTAGGCGAGGAGCGCGCCGCAGGCGCCGGTCGCGAGCGGCCGGCCGCCGAGACCGAGCCCCTCGACTCCCGAGACCCCGAGGAGCGCCTCGAGCCTGGCGACCGCGCCCGGGACCGCGAAGCTCTCGGCCGCGCGCGGCTCGATCCGCCAGCGCCCCTCGGCCGCCCCCTGCGCGACCTCGTCGGGCAGTCCCGACGCGGCCAGCGGCGCCGGCACCAGGATCTCGCGGGGGGCGAGCCGCGACAGCTCGTCGGCCAGGTCGCGGCCGGCCGCGACCTCGCACGCCACGAACTCGCCGGTCGACGCGTCGAGCGCCGCGAGGCCGACCGCCGCCGCCCCGCCGTCCGCGAGCGGCCCGGCGACCCGGCGCGCGTCGTGGCCCGGCCGCGGGCTCTGCAGGCAGAGCGCCACCAGGTAGTTGTTGGCGCGCGCGTCGAGGTTGGCCGGGTCGGTGACGACGCCCGGGGTGACGATGCGCGTGATGGCGCGATCGACCAGGCCGGCGGCCTCCGCGGGGTCCTGGACCTGCTCGCAGACCGCCACCTTGAAGCCGCGCTCGACGAGCCGGGCGATGTAGCCGTCGGCGGCCCGCACCGGCACGCCGCACATCGGCACCGGCTCCTCGGCCGACTTGTTGCGGGCCGTGAGAGTGAGGTCGAGGGCGCGCGCCACCGTCACCGCGTCCTCGAAGAAGCACTCGTAGAAGTCGCCGAGGTGGAAGAGGAGCAGCGCGTCGCCCGCCTGGGCCTTCATCGCGCGGTACTGGCGGAGCATCGGGGTGAGCGGCGGCGCCATGTGCCCTACTCGTACGTCCCCGACCCCCGGCCCGGACGGGACACCGCCGTCGACTCGGGGTCCTCCTCCTCGACGATCTCGATCCGGTCGCGCAGCTCCGGCTCGACGGCGACCGGGCGGGCGCGCAGCGCCTCGAGCTCGCGCTCGGCCGCGAGGGCGCGCTCGGTCGCCTCATCCGCCCGGCGGTGCTCCCTGGCGAGCTGCCGGCGCGCGCGCGCGTAGTCGACGAGGAGGCTGCCGCCGCCGAGGACGACGCCGATCGCCAGCGCGATGAGGAGGAACACCCAGACCGGCAGCGTCTGGGTCTGCCAGACGATGAACCTGAGCGAGGTCTGGTCGTTGTTCTGGACGGCCAGCGCCCCGGCGAGGACCGCCACCGCCACGATGAGAAGCGTGCGGAAGATCCCGCTCATCGCCCGACCTCCCCGGGGCCCGGCATCCCGCGGCCGAGCGCCTCGGCGAAGCGCGGCGCGAGCTTCGCCTGGGTGGCCAGCAGGTGCTCGGGCAGGACCTTCACGTCGCCGAGCACCGGCATGAAGTTGGTGTCGCCGATCCAGCGCGGGACGACGTGCATGTGGAGGTGGTGCTCCACGCCGGCGCCGGCGGCGCGGCCGAGGTTCATGCCGACGTTGAACCCGTGGGGCGCCATGGCGTCGGCGAGCACCCGCGTGGAGGCGGCGACCAGGCGCATGATCTCCAGGGCCGCCTCGGGGGGGAGGGCCGACGGGTCGGCCGTGTGTGCGCGGGGCGCGATCATGACGTGGCCGCTCGCGTAGGGGTACCGGTTCAGCATGACCAGGGCGAGCGGCCCGCGCCAGAGGACCAGCCGCGCCCGGTCGTCGCCCGGCTCGTAGGCGCGGCAGAAGAGACAGCCCGACTCGTCGTTTCCGCCCCCGACGTACTCCATCCGCCACGGGGCCCAGAGGTGCTGCATGGGGTCAGGCCGCGTCGAGGCCGCGGGCGAGCCGCGAGAGGCCGCCGATGATCTCGTTCATCTTGCGCGCCTCCTTGACGATCTGCTCGGCCGCCTCGAGGCGCACCGATTCGGCGTCGGCCCGCTTGAGGATGGCCGCGTAGCCCAGAATGACGGTGAGCGGCTGGTTGAGGTCGTGCATCGCCCGCCGTGTGGCCGCGACCAGGTCGCGCGCCTCGCGGGTCGAGGTCCACGGCGGGGTCGGCCTGGCCGGAGCCGGCGGCCTTGCCGCCTCGAGCGCCCCGGCGAGGCCTCGCGCCAGGCCTTCGGTCACCTCGGAGGGGAGCCCATCGGCCCGGCCGTCGAGGGCGAGTTCGCGCGCCGCGTCGGCCGCGGCCAAGCGACCCGCGAGCGCCTCGCCCACCCGGCGGCCGATGGCCCGCGCGGTCTCCTCGGCGGTGCGTGCGTCGAGCGACTGCGTGGCGGCCCGTAACGACTCGAGCGCCACGCGGCGCATGAGGTCGGCGTCAGCCACCCCTCGGCACCTCCTTCCTGGATCGCCCTCCCGCGTGCCGGGTGTCCGGACCGCGGAACCGGTCCGTCGGGTCGCCCCGGTCTCGCCGCGAGGCGACGTTCCGGGGGGACGCTGCCGACGACGGACGTCTTCAGTGTAGGCACCTGCCCTCCCCCCCGGCAAGGGGAAGCGGCCGTGTGCGCCGTTCGCGAGGATGCTGCCGGGCGACGGACCCGGGGACAGTGCGGAGGTGGGGCGGTCAGGAGTCGATCCGGTCCTTCAGCTCCTTGCCGACCTTGAAGAACGGCGTCCGCTTGGCCGGGATCTTGACCTCCTGACCGGTGCGCGGGTTGCGCCCCTCGCGCGCCTCGCGCTGCTTCACCTTGAAGGAGCCGAAACCGCGGATCTCGATCTTGTCGCCCCGCATGAGCGCCTCGGTCATCGAATCGAAGATGAGGTTCACGACGGTTTCGGAGTCTTTCATGCTCATGCCCGGCGTCCGCTCCGACACCCGGGCGACCAGGTCGCTCTTCGTCATCGTTCTCGTGGTTCCTTCGTCGTGTGCCCTCGCCCCGGACGCATCACGGGGCGAGCAGGTACTGGACCCGCAGCGAGGGTCCGAAGATGGCGTCGGCCGCGAGGCCCGTGCCGAGCCGCTCGCGCAGGGTCGTGAAGGCGCGGCCGGTGAGCAGGTCGATCAGGGACACGCGCGGCTCTTCCGGGAAGATCACGTCGGGCTCCCCGGGGATGTTCGCGAGGACCGCCGCCTCGTGGATGGCCGTCCAGAGGTTCCCCTCGGCGTCGACCAGGCCGAGCTGCCTGGCCTGGCGGCCCGAGAAGACGCGCCCGTCCGCGAACTTCCGCACCTCCGCCTCGGGCAGGCCGCGCTCGATGACGATGGCCCGCACGAACTGCTCGTAGACGTCGTCGATCACCGCCTGCAGGATCCGGCGGTCCTCGTCGCTCATGGGCCGCGCCGGCGACCCGATGTCCTTGAAGGGGCCGCTCTTCACCACGACCGCCCGGACGCCGACCTTCTCGCCGAGCCCCTCGAGGTTGAGGAACTGCACGATCACCCCGATGGAGCCGGTGATCGTGCCCGGGTTGGCGACGACGCGGTCGGCCGCCATCGCGACGTAGAGCCCGCCGGAGGCGGCCATCGCGCCCATCGAGGCGACGACCTTCTTCTGCTCCTTCTGGCGGAGCCGCTTGATCTCCTCGAAGATCTCCTGCGCCGGGCCGACGCCGCCCCCCGGCGAGTCGATGCGCAGGACGATGGCCTTCACGGCCGGGTTCGCGCCGTGCCGCCGCAGGGCGCGCACGACCCTCGTCGAGTCGACGATGACCCCGGTGAGGTCGACCACCGCGACCTTGCCGCCGCGAGCGAGCCCGCGGCCGCCGCCGGAGACGGCGGCCACGACGACCAGGAACGCGACGACGAGGCCGCCGATGATCAGCGCGCCCGTCAGCAGCGGCCGCGTACGCCAGGACGCCACAGGCGGCCCCCCCGACGGCCTACTCGTCCTCTCCGCGCTTGCCCTTGCCGCGCCTCGGCAACTGGGCGCTGATCACGTCGCCGAGGTTCACGGCCGCGTTCCCCTGCGACCGCAGGTACTCCTGGTAGTCGGCCCGCTCCTCCGAGGCGCCGAGCTGGCGCATGGAGAGGCCGATCTTGCGCTCCCGGCGGTCGACGTTGATCACCTCGGCCGAGAGCGTGTCGCCCACCTTGGCGTACCGGTTCGGGTCGTCCACCTTCTCGCGCGCGATCTCCGAGACGTGGATGAGCCCCTCGATCCCCGGCTCGATCTCGAGGAAGATGCCGAAGTCGGTCACCGACGTGACCTTGCCGGTCACGCGGGTGCCCGGCCTGTACTTGCGCGGGATCTCCTCCCACGGGTCGCGCTCGAGCTGCTTGATGCCGAGGGA
>DASVDK010000048.1:0-5237 GCA_036381125.1 Thermodesulfobacteriota bacterium
CGATCAGCACGCAGATCTCCCCCGCGGGCACATCGAGCGAGACGTCGTCGACCGCCCGGATGGTCTGGCCTCCCGAGGCGAAGACCTTGGAGACGTGCTCGAGGCGGATCACGGCCTCTGCTCGGGCGCCCGCTCGGCGCCGTCGGGTTCGTCCTCCCAGGCGAGGAGGTTCCCCCGGTAGGGCGTCGGCCGGGTGCCGCTGCGCACGTAGGTGCCGATCTCGGCCGCGACGTCCTCGAGCGCCTGCAGGCGCTCCAGGGCGCGGTCGCCGAGCCGGACGCCGAGCTCCGAGACGACGCAGTTGATGAGCGCGGCCGGCGCGGCCAGGGAACCGACGAAGTCGAGCATGCTCGCCCTCGCGAAGAGCGCGACCTCCGCGAGCGGCAGGATGGGCGACAGCGGGCTGTCGGTGATGGCGAGGATGCGCACGCCGAGCCTGCGCGCGTAGCGGACGAGCGCGACGAGGTCGCTCGGGTACCGCGCGAAGGCGATCGCGACGAGCGTGTCCGTCCTGTCCATCAGCCGGACGCGGTCGTAGAGGGACGAGTCGGCCCGCGTGAAGGACTCGACGTTCGCCTTGATCTTCCCCAGGGAGTAGCCGAAGTAGATCGTGAGCGGGCTCAC
This sequence comes from Thermodesulfobacteriota bacterium, assembly GCA_036381125.1. GTDB lineage: Bacteria > DASVDK01 > DASVDK01 > DASVDK01 > DASVDK01 > DASVDK01. The sequence continues at coordinate 625 of DASVDK010000048.1, forward strand.
GTAGCGGAAGCCGACGATCGTGACCCGCTCGGACGCGCGGAGCGCCTCCACGAAGCGCTCGAGCTGGGTCTCGGAGAACGAGCGGGCGAGGGCGCGCAGGCTCTCGAAGTCCGCGTCGATGATCCGCCTGAGGAGGGCCGCGGGGGACCGGTTGGCCGCCGGCAGCGTCTTGAGCCGCTCGACGCCGGTCAGGTCGAAGTTGAGCTGATCCTGGATGCTCTCCCGGAAGGCGTCGAAGCTCGTGTAGCCGAGGAGCACCGGGAAGCGGACGACCGTTGCCAGGCTCACGCCGGCTGCCGCGGCGAGTTCCCGCGTGCTCATGAAGGCCGCCTTCACGTAGTTCTCGCTCACGTAGGCCGCCAGTTGCGCCATCCGCGGGGAGAGCGACGGCTGCACCGCCGCCAGCCTGGCCAGGAAGTTGTCGTCGGGATGAATCATTTGATTCTTACCATGAGTAACCAGGATCACGGGCAGCCTAGAATGTGCAGAACGGCATGTCAAGCCCAACAATCCCATGTTCTTGATGAAGCAATCCCTGTGGCGCTGCTCCCGAAGAAGCATACGATGCCAGAGTCTTGACTGTACGAATCATTAGATTCAGACTGCGCTGGCAGAGGCCCGGAGCGGGCCGGTCCGGAGAGGTGCAACGTGCAGACACGAGAGGTCGTTTTCTACAGCGATGGCGTCCGCCTGGATGGGCTCCTTCAGCGCCCCGACGGACTGCGGACGGGGGAGCGGCGACCCGCCGTGGTCCTCTGCTCGGGGTTCCAGGGACTCAAGGAGATCATCCCGGCGAAGCTCTGGGGTCCGTTCACGGCCGCCGGCTACGTCTGCCTGGCCTTCGACTACCGCGGCTTCGGGACGAGCGACGGCGAGCGGGGCCGCATGCTGCCGCTCGAGCAGGTCGAGGACATCCGCAACGCGATCACCTTCCTCGAGCAGCAACCCGAGGTCGATCCGAAGGCGATCGGCCTCCTGGGCTGGGGCTTCGGCGGCGGGGTCGTCGTGCAGACCGCGGCCGACGACGCCCGCGTCCGCGCGGTCGCCTGCCTGAACGGCATCGGTGACGGCGGGCGGGCCGTGCGCGACTCCCGGCCCTACGTCGACTGGCTCGCGATGCAGGACCGGATCGCGGAGGACCGCGTGCGCCGCGTGGTGACCGGGCGGTCGGAGCGGGTGAGCCCGTGGGACGTCGTCCCGCTCGACCCGACCACCCGCGAGAACGTCGACGAGGACATGTACGGTCGCCACTCGCGATTCGGCGTCGACGTCTCGCTGCAGTCGGCCGAGGCCTACTACGCCTTCCGCCCGGAGCGGTCGGTGCATCGCATCAGCCCGCGGCCGCTTCTCATCGTCCACGGCGTGCGCAACGGCCTTCACCCGATCGACGAGGCGCGCCGCCTGTACGCGCGAGCGCGCGAGCCGAAGACCCTCATCGAGGTCGCGGACGGGCACCACCTCGACTGGATCCAGCCCGATCACCCGCTCTACCGGACCACCGTCCCGAGCATCGTCGAGTGGTTCCTCGCCCACCTTCCGGTGGGGGAGACGCCGGCGTCGCGACGCCCGTGACGGTGCTCTACGTCGACCTCGAGCACGAACGGGTCCTCGCCGATCCGGCGCGTGCGAAAGGCCACCTCGCCCGGCGCGAGGCCGGCCGCGCGCGCCTCGCCGAGGCGGCCGGGGAGGGGTGCGACGTCGTCCGGTTCACCGAGGTCTCCCGGGAGCGGCTCGAGGCCGTCGGGCCCACGGCCGTCGTGATCAGCGGCAGCACGACCGACTGGGCCGAGTACGACCCGGCGACGCTCGAGCCGCTCGTCGAGGCCGTGCGCGCGGCGCCCGTCCCCATCCTCGGCATCTGCGCGGGGCACCAGTTGATCGGCCGCGCCCACGGCGCGGCGTGGGGTCCGCTCGGCCCGCTCGCGCCGGGAGAGGCCGATCCCGATCCCCGCTTCGCGCCGGGGCAACGCAAGGAGCGAGGCTTCCTCGAGGTCCGGCTCGACACCGCCTGCCCGCTCTTCCGCGGCCTCGAGTCGAGGGCCGACGTCTTCCAGTCGCACTACTGGCACCTCGTCGACGTGCCGGAGGGTTTCCTCCGCCGTGCCAGCTCGCCCTGGTCGCCCGTTCAGGCCCTCGAGCGGCTCGACCGCCCCGTCTTCGGCGTCCAGTTCCACCCCGAGCGCTACGACCAGGCCCACCCCGCCGGACTCGCGGTGCTGCGGAACTTCTTCGAGGCGGCCAGGGGCCGCTGATCCCGCGGGCGGCAGGCGACTGCCGGTACTCGCCCGGCCGATGAGACAATTATGTTGACTTGGTGAACATAGTTAACTATGCTGTCCTTGTTTACGGAGGGCGACGAGGGTGGGCACGGTCGAGCGACGGGAACGCGAGCGGGCCGCCACGCGGGCGAAGATCCTCGACGCCGCGCGCGAGCTGTTCGTCACCGAGGGGTACGACGCCGTCACCATGCGGCGGATCGCCGACCGGATCGAGTACACCGCGGCGGCGCTCTACCGGCACTTCCCGGACAGGCAGGCGCTCCTCGACGCGGTCGTCGAGGCCGACTTCCGGACCTTCGCCGACGCGCTGCGCGCGAGGGTGGGGGACGAGGCCGACCCGATCGAGCGCATCCGGCTTGCCGGCCTCGCGTACGTCGACTTCGCCGTCCGCTACCCGAGCCACTACCGGCTCCTCTTCATGACCCCGCGTCCCGAGAGACCGGGGAGCGCGTCCGGGGCCGCCGGCCGCGACGCCTACCTGATCCTCCGCCGCGCGGTCGAGGCCGCGCTCGCCGCCGGCCGCTTCCGTCCCGACCTGACCGACCCCGGCGTCGTCACGCATGCCCTCTGGGCCGCGGTGCACGGCGTCGCCGCCCTCCACGTCGCCCGCCAGGGCGGCTCCGTCCCCGAGGCCGAGCCGAGGAGCGTCGCGGCCGTCGTCTGCGACGCCGTCCTCGACGGCCTCGCCAGGAGGAGGCCCCGATGAACACCGACGTGACCCGTCCGCTCGTCCGCCTCTCGCTCGGGATGGCGGCCCTCGTGCCGCTCCTCGTCATCGGTCTGGTGATCGATCCGCGCGTCGTCACCGGCGCGCCGGTCTGGCAGAAGCCGCTCAAGTTCGTCCTCTCGATCGCGATCTACGCCGGCAGCCTCGCCCTGATCCTCCGGCACGTCGACGTCTGGCCCGGCCGGCTTCGCGTCGCGAGCCGCGTCGTCGCCTGGGGCCTCTGGCTCGAGATCGCGATCATCTCGCTCCAGGCCGCGCGCGGCACGAGGAGCCACTTCAACGACGCCACCCCCTTCGACGAGGCCCTCTTCCAGGTCATGGGGGCGGGGATCGTCGCCGTGACGCTGGCGTCGGCCGTCATCGCCGCCGCCCTCTTCCGCCAGCGCTTCGCCGACCGCGCGCTCGGCTGGGCGGTGCGGCTCGGGCTCGTGCTGTCGATCGCCGGCGCGCTCCTCGGCGGCGCGATGATCGGGCTCGGCGCCCACACCGTCGGCGCGCCCGACGGCGGCGCGGGGCTCCCCTTCGCGAACTGGAGCACCGGCCACGGCGACCTCCGGGCGGCGCACTTCGCCGGCCTCCACGCCCTCCAGGTCCTGCCCCTCCTGGCGCTCGTCACCCGCCGCCTGCGCCGTCCCCGTGACGAGCGGCAGCGGGTCGCCCTCGTGCTCGTCGGCGCCGCGAGCTACGCCGGCCTCGTCGCGATCCTCTTCTGGCAGGCCCTGCGCGGCGAGTCGATCGTCGCCTCCGGGTCGCAGTCGCTCCCGGTGTTCCTTGCCTGGTTCGGCCTCTCGGCCGCGGCCGCGATGCTCGTCGGCCCGCGGCGGTCGCCCTCCGGCGGCGGCCCGCTGTCGAGGGCCGTTCGGCCGTGAGCCTCGAGGCGCTCTTCGAGGCCGCCGGCGCGCTCGCGATCGCCGGGTGGGTCCACTACCTCGCCTTCGACCTCTTCGTCGGCGCCGAGCTTGCCGACGAGACCGAGGATGATCAGGATGGCTCCAGCCGCGGCGCAGACGAAGCGGCTGGCCGCGCCGCTCAGGCGGAGCAGCCCGATGTTCTGCGAGAAGCTGGACACCGCCGTCCCGCCCAGGACGCCGCTGATGAGCGTGCCGAGCCCCTCCGTGCCGATCCCGCGCCCGACGCGCTCGATGGACGGCGGCGGAACCTCCGCCGTCCGCGCGACGGCGAAGAAGTCTCCGGTCACCTCCAGCATCGTCGCGATGAAGGGGAGCAGCATCGCCAGCACGAACGCCACGTGGAACTTCGGCACCCCCCACGCGAACGGCCGCGCCGCCTCGAACCAGCGCGCCTCGGCGACCGCCGAGAAGTCGACGTGCAGGGCGCTGCCCTGCGGAAACCAGCCCTGCCACGTGCCGACCGACGCGATCGCGTACCAGACACGACCGTGATGAACACCACCATCGTGCGCGCCACCTTCCCCAGGACGAAGCTCGCGGCGACGGCCACCACGAAGACGGCGATCGCGATGTGCCAGCTCGCGCCGATGAAGTCGTTCAGCACGGGCGAGCCGGTCCTCCCGACCCGGCGAGCCGAGGCCACGCCGCTCCCCTGGCGGCCTCGTCGGCCCGGGATCGCCGTACGCGGCCAGGGCG
>DASVDK010000049.1:0-7334 GCA_036381125.1 Thermodesulfobacteriota bacterium
GGAGCGCCGCGGCGGCGGTCATGTCGAGGAACCCCAGCGCCTCGCGGCGCACGTCGGAGGGGTCGGCGGCGACCCCGGCGAACGGCCGGCCGTTTCGGTCGCGGGGCGGGTCCGGCCGAGCCACGTGGAGGAGGCGGACGACGGCGCCGCGGGCGCGCGCGAGGTCGTACGCGACGGGCAGGGCAGTGTCCACGCCGAAGCGCCGCTCGAGCGGGACGAGGATTCGCATGGGCATGACGGCTCCGGGACGGGGCTACCGGGTCGCGTCCGCACCCTCGCGCACGGTCACCACGGGGCACGGCGCCGTTCGCACCACGCGGTCGGCGATGCTGCCGAGGAAGAACCGGCCGACCGCGCCGCGCCCGTGGGTGCCGAGCACGATCAGGTCGGCGCGCTCCCGCTCGGCCGCCCGGACGATCTCGTCGGCCGGGACGCCGACGACGAGCAGGCTCCTCGCCTTGATACCCTGGGCCTCGAGCTCCGCCACCCGGTCGGCCAGCGCCTTCTCGGCCCACCGCTTCTGGGCGTCGTAGATGCGCTCGACCTCCGCCATGCCGACGAAGCCCTCGCCGAAGAGCATGGCCTCGACCAGGACGTAGACGAGGAGGACCTCGGCCCCGAAGGCGCGGGCGAGCGCCGCGGCGCGGGCCTGGGCCTGGCCCGCGCAGGACGAGAAGTCTGTCGGGTGCAGGATGGTCATGAGCGTGCCTCCGCAGGAGCGTTTTGCAAGCGCGGGGCCATCCCGGCCTCCCCGGCCCCGCATCGCCCGGGGGCCGTTTGCGCGCGGCGCCGCCTGGACGGGGGCGGCGAGCTGTGGCATCCATGTCCCGGACGGGCGGCGATTCCACACTCCGAGCCGGCGCTTCCCCCTCAGGCGGTGAGGCCGGTGCGGGAGTCCGCGCGGGTGGTGACGACGGGGCAGCCGGCCCGGCGGATCACCCGATCGGCGACGCTGCCGACGAGGAATCGGCCCACCCCGCCGAGCCCCGCGGTGCCCATGACGATGAGGTCGGCCCCTTCGTCGGCGGCCGCCTGGACGATCTCCGCAGGCGGCTCCCCCACCCGCACGAGCCCCCGCGCCGGCACGCCGGCGGCGCGCACCTCGAGGACCCGCCGCTCCATCTCGGCCTCGGCCCACGCCTGACGCGCCTTGCGGATCCGCTCGAGGCTCGCCGTCGTGGGGAGCTCCTCCGACAGCGTCGCCATCGGCCCGATGACGTGCAGCAGCACGATCTCCGCCGACAGGCTCCTGGCCATCGCCACCGCCAGCGCGCGGGCACGGTCGGCCCCCTGGGAGAAATCGGTCGGGTGCAGGATCCGCATGGCTCTACCTCCTGCCGGTCCCCTTGCAAGCCCCTTACCAGCGCCGGCGCGGGCCGGCGGCACTGGTACCGGAGATGCATGGCTCGACGCGTGAGCCCGGCAGCGGCCGGGCCATGCCTGTGGAGGTGCCATGCGAGCCGAGACGGTCGGGGATCGGATGCAGCGAGGGGTCTTCGTCTGCCGGCGCGATACGCCGGCCGACGAGGCGGCCGCCGTCATGGCGGGGCGCGACATCAGCGCCCTCGTGGTGGTCGACGACGACGGCCGGACGGTGGGCGTCGTGTCCCGGACCGACCTGGTCGACGTCATGGGCGCCAGCCCCGACGCCGAGCCGTGGCGCGGCCTGGTGGTGGGCGCCATCATGAGCGAGCCGGCGGTCTCGGTGCGGGCCGACACGCCGCTCCACGAGGCGGCGCGGCTCATGCGGGACGCCGGGGTCCACCGGGTCGTCGTGACGCGGGCCGAGCCGGGCGGCGAGAAGCCGATCGGCGTGCTGTCGGTCTCGGACCTCGTGAGGCCCGGCGAGAAGCCGCGCCGCACGAGCCGGACGCGCTCGTGACCGCATGACGGCGCCGGTCGCCCGGGCCGGCGAGCCGGCGGACCCGGTCTTCGTCGCCCGCGACGTGACCAAGCGTTACCGGATGGGCGACGTCGAGGTCCACGCCCTGCGCGGCGTGGACCTCGATCTGTACCAGGGGGAGCTGCTCGTCCTGCTGGGGCCCTCGGGCAGCGGCAAGTCGACCCTCCTCAACATCCTCGGGGGCCTCGACCGGCCGACCTCGGGGCTCGTGCGCTACCGGGACCACGACCTCACGGCCGCGGACGACCGCGAACTCACGCGCTACCGGCGCGAGCACGTCGGCTTCGTCTTCCAGTTCTACAACCTGATCCCGAGCCTGACCGCCCGGGAGAACGTCGCGCTGGTCACCGAGATCGCGGCCGATCCGATCCCTCCCGACGCGGCGCTCGACCTGGTGGGCCTCGGGGCGCGCCTCGACCACTTCCCCTCGCAGCTCTCCGGCGGCGAGCAGCAGCGGGTGGCGATCGCCCGCGCCATCGCCAAGCGGCCGGACGTGCTCCTCTGCGACGAGCCGACCGGGGCCCTCGACATCGCCACCGGGATCGTCGTCCTCGAGGCGATCGAGCGGGTCAACCGGGAGCTCGGCACGACGACCGCCATCATCACTCACAACGCGGCGATCGCCGCCATGGCCGATCGCGTGGTGACGATGGCCGACGGCAGGATCACCGGCGACCGGCGCAACGCCGTGAAGGCGTCGCCGCGTGACCTGGTCTGGTGACCGGCCGTGCGGGCCCTCCACGTCAAGCTCCTGCGCGACCTCGCCCGCATGCGCGGGCAAGCGCTCGCGATCGCCCTCGTCGTCGCCGGCGGGACCTCGGCGTTCGTCGTGGCGACGAGCACGTACGACTCGCTGCGGCGGTCGGCGGAGGGGTACTACGAACGGGCCCGCTTCTCCGACGTCTTCGCCTCGCTCACCCGGGCCCCCGAGACGCGCGCCGCGGAGATCGCGCGCATACCCGGCGTCGCCGCCGTCGAGACGCGGGTGGTCGCGGCCGTCGTCCTCGACGTGGCCGGCGTCCCCGAGCCGGTCCGTGGTCGACTCGTCTCCATCCCCGACGCCGGCGAGCCGACGCTGAACCGCCTCCACCTGCGGCGCGGCCGGCTGCCGCGCCCCGACGCGGCGGAGGCGGCCGTGAGCGAGGCGTTCGCCTCGGCCAACGGGCTCGCGCCCGGCGACCGGGTGGCCGCCGTGATCAACGGCCGCTGGCAGCGGCTCGCGATCACCGGGGTCGTCCTCTCCCCCGAGTACGTCTTCCAGGCGGGCCCCGGGGACCTCTTGCCGGACGACCGGCGCTTCGGCGTCCTCTGGATGCCGCGGCGCGCCCTCGCGGCGGCGCTCGACATGGACGGCGCCTTCAACGACGTCGTGCTCGCCCTCGCCCCCGGCGCCTCCGAGCCCGGGGTGATCGCCGAACTCGACCGCATCCTCGCCCCCTACGGGGGGCGCGGCGCCGTCGGCCGCGACCGCCAGCCCTCGGCCCACATCCTCGCGCAGGAGCTGGAGCAGCTCCGGACGCAGGGGCTCGCGATCCCGATCGTCTTCCTCGCCGTCGCGGCCTTCCTCCTGAACGTCGTCCTCGCGAGGCTCGTCGCCACGGAGCGGTCGCAGATCGCCCTCCTCAAGGCGTTCGGCTACACCGACGGCGCGGTGACGCGCCACTACCTCGCCTTCGCCCTCGTCATCGTCGGCGCGGGCGTCCTCCTCGGCACGGCGGCGGGCGCCTGGCTCGGCCAGTCGCTCACGGCCTACTACGAGCGGTACTTCCGCTTCCCGGTGCTCGTCTACCATCTCTCCCCCGGCACCGTCCTCGTCGGCGCGCTGGTCAGCGCCGCGGCGGGGCTCGCGGGAGGCCTCGGCGCCGTGCGCCGGGTCGCCGCCCTGCCGCCCGCGGAGGCGATGCGGCCCGCGGCGCCCGCCCGGTACCGGCCGATCCTCGTCGACCGGCTCGGCATGGGCCGGCTCCTCTCCCAGCCGACGCGGATGATCCTCAGGCACCTCGAGCGCCGGCCGCTGCGCGCCGGCCTCTCGACCCTCGGGATCGCCCTCGCCCTGGCGATCGTGGTCGTCGGCAGCGCCATGGGCGACTCGGCGGAGGCCCTCCTCGACACGCAGTTCGGCCTCGTGCAGCGCGACGACGTCACGATCACCTTTCGCGAGGGGATGCCGCCGCGCGTCCGGTACGAGGTCGCGCGGCTGCCGGGGGTGCTCCACGCCGAGACCTTTCGCACGGTGCCGGCCACGCTGCGGGCCGGACCGCGGAGCTACCGCGGCGCGGTGACCGGGCTGCCGGCGGGCGCGACGCTGCGCCGCGTCGTCGATGCGAGCGGCCGGGTCGTGCCGCTCCCCGAGGCGGGCCTCCTCCTCGGGAGCACCCTGGCACGGCGGCTCGGCGTCGGTCCCGGTGACTTCGTCACCGTGGAGGTGCAGGAGGGCCGCCGCCCCGTTCGCGAGGTCGCGGTCTCGGCCCTCGTCGACGACCTGGTGGGGATGTCGGCCTACATGGAGGCGCGGGCCCTCGACCGGCTCGTCCCGGAGCCGGGGCGCGTCTCGGGCGCGTTCCTCGCCGTCGACGAGCGGGCGCGGCCGGCGCTCTACCGCCGGCTCAAGGAGACGCCGGGCGTGGCCGGGGTGTCGGCCCGCGTGGAGTCGATCGCGAGCTTCCGCAGGACGATCACGGAAACCATCCGGGTCCTGCAGGTGATCGAGGCCGCCTTCGCCGCGATCATCGCCGTCGGCGTCGTCTACAACGCGGCGCGCGTGAGCCTCGCCGAGCGGAGCCGGGAGCTGGCGACGCTCAGGGTCATCGGCCTCACCCGGGGGGAGATCTCGTTCATCCTCCTCGGCGAGCTGGCCGTGCTGACCGCGCTGGCGATCCCGCTCGGGCTCGCGCTCGGCTACGGCCTCACCCTGCTCGTCTTCCACGCGGCACGGTCGGACCTCGCCCGGCTGCCGGTCACGATCCGACCGGCCACCTACGCCTACGCGGTCCTCTTCGTCGTCGCGACGGCCGCCCTGTCGGGCCTCCTCGTGCGGCGGCGTCTCGACCGGCTCGACCTGGTCGCCGTGCTGAAGACGCGGGAGTAGGAGGACGCATGCGCCTTCCGAAGCGGATCGCCGCCTGGATCGCCGGATCGCTCGTCCTCGCGCTCCTCGCCTGGGCGTTCTGGCCGCGCCCGGTCGCCGTGGAGACCGGCGCCGTGACGCGCGGCCCGCTCGAGGTGACCGTCGGCGGCGAGGGCGAGACCCGCGTGCGCGATCGCTACGTCGTGTCCGCGCCGGTCGCCGGCCTCGTCCCGCGCATCACGCTCGACCCGGGCGACCCGGTCGAGCGCGGCCAGGCGCTGGCCGTCGTCGAGCCTGCCGTCCCCCCGCTCCTCGACGTCCGCAGCCGCGAGGAGCAGGTCGCGCGCGTCCGATCGGCCGAGGCGATGCTCGATCGGGCCGAGGCCCGGGTCGCGCAGGCCGAGACCGCCCTCCGGCTCGCCGAGCGGGAGCTGGCGCGGCGGCGGCCGCTCGCGGCCGAGGGGCTCATCCCCGTGGCCGAACTCGACGCGGCAGAGGCCGAGGCGGCAAGCCGCATGCGGGAGCTCGAGGCGGCGAGGTCGGAGGCCCGGAGCGCCCGCTTCGACCTCGAGCGGGAGCGCGCCACCCTCATGGGCGTCGGGACCGACCCGTCCGCTCGCGCGAGGACGCCCGCCGGCCGGGTGGAGGTGCGGTCGCCGGTGGCGGGCCGCGTCCTGCGGGTCGTCCAGGAGAGCGCCGCCGTCGTGCCGGCCGGGGCGCCCCTCGTCGAGGTGGGGGACCCGCGCGACCTCGAGGTCGTCGTCGACCTCCTCTCGACCGACGCGGTGGCGGTTGAGCCCGGCGCTGCGGCGCGGCTCGAGGGATGGGGCGGCGGCGCGCCCTTGCCGGCCCGCGTGCGGCTCGTCGAGCCGTCGGGCTTCACGAAGGTCTCGGCGCTCGGCGTGGAGGAGCAGCGCGTGAACGTGGTCCTCGACTTCGCCGGGCCGGCGGACGGCCAGGCGGCGCTCGGCGACGGCTACCGGGTCGACGTCCGGATCGTCGTCTGGGCGCGGCCGGACGTCCTGCAGGTCCCCGTCGGCGCCCTCTTCCGCGACGAGGACGGCTGGGCCGCGTTCGTCGTGGAGGACGGGCGAGCCCGCCGCCGGGCCGTGCAGGTCGGCCACCGGGGGGAGCGCGCCGCCGAGGTCCTCTCCGGCCTCACCGAGGGCGAGACGGTGATCCTCTACCCGGGCGACCGCGTCGAGGAGGGGGGGCGGGTCACCGCCCGGCGGTGAACCTGGCCGGCTCGCGCCGCCCCTCGGGGCCGCCGGCGTGCGGCGGAAGCTGGACGGTCGTGTCGATGCCATGGAGGACGGCCGCGACGTGCATGATGACGTGCCCGCCGACCGCGGCGACGGGACTGCCGGTCAGGAGGTAGGCCGCCGTGAGGGCGCTGTTGCCCGCAACGGGGCCCAGGACTGCGGCGCCGCGGAACTCGGGATACCCGAGATGGTACGCCGCCGTCACGAGCGCGCTTGCGAGCAGCGCGGCGGCCGCCGTCCGCACCCGGCCGAGCCGGCCGTCGGCTCCTGCCATCCGCCGCGCGGCGACGACCGGCATGACCGACAGGAAGAGCCCGTCGACCACGCCGTAGACGAGCCCCGGCCAGACGAGGGCGAAGACCAGGCCGAAGCCCTCGGGGGAGGCCGAGGGGGGCTGGGAGCGGACGTGCCGGAGCATGACGGCCCCCACCACGAGCGCGCCCGCCGCGCCCCGCGCCCACCGGCGACGCACGGTCTCGATCGGCGGCACGGCGGCCCATCGCGCGTAGGCGGCCAGGAACACGAGCACGAGGCCGACGTACGGAACGAGGTAGAGGTTTCGCGGCAGGCCGAGGGCGCCCGCGAAGGCGGCGGGTAGGAGAAAGCCGAGCGCGGCGGCGCCCAGGAGCCAGACGAGATGCCCCCGGCGCGCCGCCGCCACGCCGCGCGCTCAGTGGCCCGCCAGGTACTCGAAGACCGGCGGCCAGATCAGCGTCGTCGCCACCCCGAGGACGACCAGGAAGACGAGGAGCCACCGGGCGAGATCCAGCTCCCGCGACCGGAGCGCCCCGTGCAGGATCGCCCAGCTCCCGAGCCAGGCGACGAGCGACAGCGTCTCCTTGCCCGAGTACGGGCCGATCCCCTCGGCGCCCGGCATCCAGAGCTTGCCGACGCCGTGGACCCAGCTGTTGACGGCGGGCGATGCCGCCGTGAGGACGTTCACGATCGCGAGGACGAGCGTGCCGCCGGCGGCGGCGAGCAGGGCGGCCACGGCGGCGCCGCTCGGCCTGGTCGCGGTGCCCTTCGCGACGAGCACCTCGGCCGTGTAGGTCTCCACCGATTCCTTCGTGCGCATGGCGACACCTCCTCACGCGGGCCGCAG
>DASVDK010000050.1:0-28450 GCA_036381125.1 Thermodesulfobacteriota bacterium
CCGCTGGCCGCCCTGGTCGTGGCCGCGCTCTCGCTGGTCCTCGAGCGGCTGGTGTTCCGCTGGTTCTACCAGAAGATGTTCCAGAGCATGATCGGCCTGCTCGGCCTGAACATGGCCCTGATGTTCTCCGGCGTGATCGTCTGGGACGTCTACGAGCGCTCCATCCCGCCCGCGCTGGGCGGGATCCTCCAGGTCGGCGGGCTGATCCTGCCGGCCGATCGACTGATGGTCATGGGCATCGCCGCGGCCGTGCTCGCGGCCTTCTGGGTCTTCATGACCCGGACGCGCCAGGGCCTCGCCATGCGCGCGGCCGCGCAGGACGTGGAGATCGCCGAGACGCAGGGCATCGACACGTCGTTCATCTATCGCCTGGCGTTCTTCATCGCGATCTTCATGGCGGCGTTGGCGGGCGGGCTCTACGCCCAGGTCTACGCCCTGTCGCCGTTCATGGGCGAGCGGCCCCTGATGGTCGCCTTCATCGTCGTCATCCTGGGCGGCATGGGGAGCATCCCGGGCGCGGCGCTGGGCGGCGTGATCCTGGGCTTCGCCGAGAGCTTCCTCTCGACGTTCTACGGGGCGGCGGTCTCGACCTTCGTGTCCTTCGGCGTGGTGATCGCGCTCCTGATCTTCAGGCCGTCCGGCCTGCTGGGTACGGCGGAATGAAGCACGGCCGGCGCCGGGCGTGGATCGTCGGCGGCCTCGCGGCGGCGGTCCTCCTGCTCTGGCCGCTGGTGCACGCCAATCAGTTCCTGCTCACCATGGCGACGCTCGTGCTGCTGACGCTGATCGGCGCGACCAGCCTGCACCTCGTCATCCGCACGGGCCACTTCTCGCTGGGGCACGCGGCCTTCATGGGGGTGGGCGGCTACACCTGCGTCCTGACGGTCATGAAGCTGGGTGTCCCCTTCGCGCTCGGCCTCCTGGCCGGGGCGGCGGCGTCGGGCCTCCTCGCGCTGCTGATCGGGCCCGTGGTGCTGCGGCTCACCGGCAAGTACTTCGCGCTGGTGACGTTCCTGCTCGGCGAGATCATCCGCATGGTCTTCGTCGAGTGGGTGTCGCTGACGGGCGGGTCGAACGGGATCTTCGGCGTTCCGGCGCCCCACCCGGCCGTCGAGTCGCCGGTCGGCTACTACTACCTCGCGCTCGCCGCGGCGGCGGTCTGCGTCGGGCTCTGCGCCCGCATCCTCGCCTCCGAGGTCGGGCGGGCGATGGACGCGGTGCGGGAATCGGATCGCGTGGCCGAGTGCTCGGGCGTGCCGGTCATCCGCCTCAAGGTCACGGTCTTCGTCATCGCCTGCGCCCTGGTCGGCGTGCAGGGGGCGCTGCTCGCGCACTTCCTGCGCTACATCGACCCCACCGCCTTCGGCATGGTCCCGTCGCTGAACCTGGTCGTGATGAACGTCATCGGCGGCATGCACCACCTGGGCGGTGCGATCATCGGCTCGGTCTTCCTCGTCGCGCTGCCCGAGCTGCTGCGCGGCTACGTCGAGCTGCAGCAGGTCATCTTCGGCATCGTCCTGATCGTCGTCATGGCGGCGCTGCCCGGCGGCATGGTCGAGGTCGCCGGCAGGCTCCGACGGCTCGTCGCCGACCGCGCGGCGGAGAGGTCTTGAGATGACGCCGCTCCTTCGGGTCGAGGGCCTGGGGTGCACCTTCGGCGGCCTGAAGGCCGTCAGCGACCTGAGCTTCACCGTCGGCCGGGGAGAGATCCTCGGCCTCATCGGGCCCAACGGCGCCGGCAAGACGACGGTCGTCAACCTGATCAGCGGCGTGATCCGGCCGACCTCCGGCCGGGTGACGTTCGACGGCGCGGACGTGACCGGCATGGCCCCGCACGCGCTCGCCCGCCTGGGCCTCGTGCGGACGTTCCAGGCGACCGTGGTCTACGCCGAGCGCACCGTGCGGGAGAACGCGCTACGCGGCGCCTATCTGAAGCTCTATCCCGGCTTCCTCGCGACGATGCTGGACACCGCGACGGCCAGGCGGATGCGCGCGGACGCGGAGGGCATGGTCGATCGGCTGCTCGGATGGCTCGGGCTCGACCGGGTGGCCGACCAGGTCGCGGGCAGCCTGCCCTACGGGCACCAGAAGACGCTGGGCATCGTGATCGCGCTCGCGGCCGAACCGCGGCTGATCATGCTCGACGAGCCGGCGGCCGGTCTCAGCGCGGAGGAGGCCGACCACGTCCGCGACACCATCAAGCGCGTGCGCGACCTCGGCATCACCGTCGTCGTGATCGACCACAACATGCGCTTCATCTCGGGCCTCTGCGACCGCGTGGTGGTGATCCATCACGGTCAGGAGCTGGCGCAGGGCAAGCCGCAGGACGTGCTGCGGACGCCCAGCGTCATCGAGGCCTATCTGGGGACGCGCCATGCCGCTGCTCGGAATCGCTGACCTCAAGGTCCGCTACGGGCGGATCTTCGGCACCAACGGCGTGACGTTCTCGGTGGGGGAGCGCGAGATCGTCGCCCTCGTGGGCTCCAACGGCGCCGGAAAGAGCAGCACGCTCAAGGCGATCCTCGGCATGGTCCCGTACCCGACCGGCGACGTCGTGTGGGACGGCCGCAGCCTCAAGGGCCGCAAGCCGTCGGACATCATGCGGATGGGCATCGGCTTCTCGCCGGAGGGCCGGCGCGTCTTCCCGGGGCTGACCGTCTTCGAGAACCTGAAGGTGGGCGCCTACAGCCGCGCGCCGCACGAGTTCGAGGACCGGCTCGAGCAGATATACGGCTACTTCCCGCGCCTGCGCGAGCGTTCCGGCCAACGGGCCAGCAGCCTGTCCGGCGGCGAGCAGCAGATGCTCGCGATCGGTCGCGCGCTGATGAGCCGCCCGAGGCTGTTCCTGCTCGACGAGCCGTCGCTCGGGCTCGCGCCGATCGTCGTCGAGCGGATCGGCGACATCCTGCGCGAGGTACAGGAGAAGGAGGGGATCTCCGTGATCCTGGCCGAGCAGAACGCGAACTGGGCGATGAGCATCGCCAGTCGCGCGGTGATCCTGGAGCTGGGCCGGAACGTGGCCGAGGGGCCTTCGAGCGAGCTGATGCGCGACCCGAAGATCCGCAGCGCCTACCTCGGCGTGTGAGCGGGCGATGAAGCTGAGGGACAGGGTTGCCGCCGTCACCGGCGGCGCCTCGGGCATCGGCGCCGCCATCGGCAGCCGCTTTGCCGCCGAGGGGGCGAAGGTGGCCCTCGCCGACGTCGACCGGGACGGCCTGCGGCGGACCGCCGCGGAGATCGAGGCGAAGGGCGGCGAGGCGCTCGCGCTCGAGGCCGACGTGACCAGCGCGGAGGCGACGCGCGACGCCGTCGCGCGCATCGTCGAGCGCTGGGGCCGGATCGACGTGCTCGTGACCTGCGCCGGCATCTCGGTCGGCGGCACCATGGCGACGATCGACGAGGCGCTGTGGGACCGGGTCTTCGCGGTCAACGTGAAGGGCACGTACCTCTGGGTCCGCGAGGTGCTCCCGCACATGATCGCCGCCGGGGCCGGGTCGATCGTCACGCTCGGCTCCCAGCTCGCGGTGTCCGGCGGCCGCAACAACGCGGCCTACATCGCGTCCAAGGGGGCGATCGTCGCCCTGACCAGGACGATGGCGGTCGACCACGCGGCCCAGGGCATCCGCGTGAACGCGCTGATGCCGGGCGTCATCGACACGCCGATGTCGCGCAAGTCCCTCACGCGCTACGCGGACGTCGACGCCACGCGCGAGCGCTGGGCGCGGCGCCACGCGATGGGCCGGTTCGGGACGCCGCACGAGGTCGCGAGCGCCGCGCTCTTCCTCGCGTCCGACGAGTCGTCGTTCACCACCGGGAGCCTGCTGTTCGTCGACGGGGGGTGGACGGCGATGTGACGCCGTCCGGTGCCGGAAGGGGGCCGGCCGCGGCGCCGGAGGCAGGAGGAGGCCGTTTGCCATGGGCAAGAAGCTCACGGACGCGCAGATCGAGCAGTACCGTCGGAACGGATTCGTCTATCCCGTCGACGCCTTCGGCCGCGAGCGGGCGCAGGGCTATCGCCGCCGGATGGAGAGCTTCGAGCGGGCCCAGGGCATGCAGCTCACCAAGGGGCAGAACTTCAAGCCCCACCTCCTCTTCACGTGGGTGGACGAGATCGTCCACCACCCGGCGGTGCTGGACGCGGTCGAGGACCTCATCGGCCCGAACATCCGGCTCTTCCACCTGTCGGTCTGGCCGAAGAACGCCAACGACCCGGCGTTCGTCGGCTGGCATCAGGACGCGACGTACTTCGGCCTCGAGCCGCCGGAGCAGGTGACCGCCTGGGTGGCGCTCTCCGACGCGCCGGTCGAGGCCGGCTGCATGGAGGTGGTGCCCGGGTCCCACAAGCTGGGGCAACTCCACCACGGCGAGACGCACTCGGCCCACAACCTGCTGTCGCGCGGCCAGACGCTGACGGTGGACTTCGACCGCAGCCGCACCGAGTTCATGCCGGTCGAGGCGGGACAGTTCTCGCTGCACCACACGCACCTGATCCACGCCTCCGGGCCGAACCGGTCGGGCGACCGGCGGATCGGCCTCGGCATCAGCTACATCCCGACGCACGCGCGCTGCACCAGCTCCGTGCGCCTGACGGCGATGCTCGTGCGAGGCGTGGACACCTACGGCTACTACGACGACGAGCCGCGCCCGCGCGTCGACTACGGCGAGGCGGAGCGGGCGTTCCACCGCGACGCCGTGGCGCGCTTCGTCGAGTCGAACAGGCAGCAGCGACTGAAGTACGAGACGGTGGAGCCCTGAGCCCGCGCCGCCGCGACGACTGCTCGACCTTCTCAGCCCGCAGCATCCTGCCAGGGAGGAACCGGACATGCGTTTGCCGCACCACGGACGCTACGACTACTCGGCGCTCAAGCATCGCCAGAACTACGATTGGCCCGGAGGCCGGCGCCTGGCGGTCTACGTCGCTGTCAACATCGAGCATTTCGCGTTCGGGACCGGGCTGGGGCATTCGGTCTCGACCGAGCTGCCGCAGCCCGACCCTCGGACCTTCGCGTGGCGCGACTACGGCAACCGCGTCGGCGTGTGGCGGCTCTTCGACCTGCTGGACCACCTGGGCCTTCCGGCGTGCCACCTGGTGAACACCGCGATCTTCGACTACTGCCCGGAGGTGGTGGAGCCGATCCGCGCTCGCGGCGACGAGATCATCGGGCATGGCCGCACGAACGCGGAGCGTCAGGGCCAGATGTGGGAGGAGGACGAGGCGCGGTTGATCGCCCACGTGCGCGACGAGATCGAGAAGCACGGCGGCAGGCGGCCGCGCGGCTGGATGGGGCCGTGGATGTCCCAGAGCCTGGTGACGCCGGACCTGCTGAAGGAGGCGGGGTTCGAGTTCCTGATGGACTGGCCGTGCGACGATCAGCCGATCTGGCTGCGGACCCGGTCGGGCAAGTTGATGTCGGTGCCGTATCCGCTCGAGATCAACGACTCGCCGCAGATCCTGGTCCGGCGCCACACCCCCGTGGAGTTCGAGCAGATGATCGTCGAGCAGTTCGAGGAGATGCTCGAGCTGTCGGCCGAGCAGCCCCTGGTCTGCGGCATCGCCCTGCACACCGTGGTCTTCGGCCACCCGTACCGGCTGCGGGCGTTGCGCCGCGCGCTGAAGCACATCGTGGAGCACCCCGGCCGCGACAGGGTGTGGTTCACCCGGCCCGGCGAGATCTTCGACCACTGCGCGGCGCTCCCGAAGGGAGTGGTCCCCGGCAGCCGGGACTGATCGGACGCGCGGCAGGGGCGGCGATGAGCGTGCTCGTGACCGGCGGGGCCGGCTTCGTCGGCCTCAACCTCGTCGAGGCGCTGCTCGCACGCGGCGAGGCGGTCGTCGTCTTCGACCGGTCGGCGCCGCCGCCCGCCTTCCGCGCGGCGGTCGCCCGGCGGCCGGGGCGGCTCGTGACGGTCGAGGGCGACGTGCGCGACCGCGAGGCGCTGGCGCGGGCGTTCGACGACCACGGCGTCGACCGCGTCTTCCACGGCGCGGCGATCACCGCCGGGCCCGCACGCGAGCGGCAGGCGCCGGCCGACGTCCTCGACGTCAACCTCATGGGCACGCTGGCTGTGCTGGAGGCGGCCCGAGACCGCGGCGTTCGGCGGTTCCTGTATCCCAGCTCGCTCACCGTCTACGGCGAGAGCCTGTACGCCCGCGAGGTGGTGGACGAGGAGACGACGCCGCCGGTGCCCGAGGGGCTCTACGCCATCACCAAGTATGCCGGCGAGCGGCTCGCGCTGCGATTCGGCGCGCTCTGGGGGCTCGACGTGGTCGCGGCGCGCATCGGCTCGGTCTTCGGGCCGTGGGAGGCCGACTCGGGCGCACGCGACCTCCTGAGCCCGTTCTGGCAGGTGGCGGCCGCGGCAGCGGCCGGCAGGCCGGTCACGCTCCCGCGGGCCCCGCTCCGGCGGGAGCTGATCTACAGCCGCGACCTGGCCGACGCGCTGGTCCTGCTCCTCTTCGCGGAGCGACGCCGCTTCGACCTCTACAACGTCGCCGTGAAGGCGGACTGGAGCGATGCGCTGCTGCGCTGGTGCCGGCTCGTGGCGGAGACCGTGCCCGGCTTCGTCTGGCGGGTGGCCGAGGCGGACGAGGCGGCCACCATCACGTACCACGACGAGCGGCCGCGAGGGCGCCAGGCCGTCGAGCGCCTGGCCCGCGACCTCGGCTTCGTCCCGCGGTTCGACCGGGACGGCAGTCTCGCCGACTACGCGCGCTGGCTCGCGGCCGCCCGCGGCGCCGTCGAGCCCACGCCGGGCGTCCGGGACCGGGCCCCGACGTCTTCCCGGCCGTCCGGCTAGCGCCGTTCTGCCCGGGGCGGTCCAACGACCTGACGCCGCGGCGCGGCGGGGGGCCCTGCCGGGGCCGCGCCGCGAGGCTTCGCAGCCGCAGCCTAGAGGACCGGCACCTTCCGATGGTGGTCGGTCGCCTGCTGGTAGGCGTTGACGACGCGCAGGAGCAGCGCCTCCGCAAAGGGGCGCCCGACGAGCTGATACGCAATCGGCAGCCCCTTGCGGCAGAAGCCGCAGGGGACGCTGACCGCCGGCAGCCCCAGCAGGTTGAACGGCCGGGTGAACGCGGTGATCCTGCCGACCACGGCCACCACGGCTTCGCCGCCCGCGCCGTCGACGTCGGTCTCCTCGAGGGTCGGGACGGGAATGGGGAGCACCGGGAGATGGAGCAGATCGACCTCCGCCATCGTCTCGGCGAGGAAGCGCTCCGTCATCGTCGCCCGCAGGCGCAGCGCGTCGATGTACTGCGTCGCCGGGATGTGGAAGCCCGCCTCGATGCGCAGCCGGACGTGCTTGCCGTAGTCCTGCGGCCGCGCCTCGAGCCACGGCCGGTGCATCGCCGCGGCCTCGCACTTGATGATCGTCTCGGCGACGTGGAAGAGCGCCGTCAGGTCCGGGAGCGGCACGACCCGGACGCCCGCGCCGAGCTTCTCGAGAACTCGGAGGCTGGCCTCGAGCGCGGAGGCGACCTCCGGATCGATCGCGCCGGCGATGGCGTCCCCCGGCACGCCGATCCGGATCCCGGCCAGGGACGTGTCCTCCATCGGGGCCAGCAGGTCCCCGACCGGCCGGTGGCTCGTCGTCGGGTCGCGCGGGTCGGGGCCGGCGATGACCTGGAGCAGCAGGGCGCAGTCCCGGGCGGTGCGGGCGATGGGCCCGACGTGGTCCAGGCTCCAGGAGCGGGCGATGGCGCCGTGGCGAGTGACCCGCCCGTAGGTCGGCTTCAGGCCGACGACGCCGTTCGCCGCCGCCGGCAGGCGCACCGAGGCGCCGGTGTCGGAGCCGAGCGCACCGTACACCAGCCTGGCCGCGACGGCGGCGCCGGAGCCGCTCGAGGAGCCGCCCGCGATGTGGGCGCGGTCGAAGGCGTTGCGGCAATGCCCGTAATGCACGTTGTGGCCGGTCGGGCCGGCGGCGAACTCCGACATGTTGAGCCGGCCGACCTCCACGGCACCGGCGCCGTCGAGCCGCTCCATCAGCGTCGAGGTGGTGGCGGCCACCGCATCCCGCAGGATCAGGCTGCCGCCGGTCGACACCCGGCCCTTGCGCAGGAACATGTCCTTGTGGGCCAGCGGCACGCCGTGCAGCGGGCCGCGCCGGTAGCCCCTGGCGAGCTCCGCGTCGCGCGCGGCGGCGGCCGCGAGGGCGCCCTCCCGGTCGATCGCGATGAAGCAGTTCAGGGCCGGCTGCCAGGCCTCGATCCGGGCGAGGCAGGCCTCGGTGGCCGCGACGGCGGTGGTCCGGCCCTCGGCGATGGCGGCCGCGACCTCCGAGAGGTCCAGCAGGGGGAGATCGTCGAGGCGCGGCGTCATGACGCGCCGCGCTCCAGCACGGCGGCGTGGGCGGCCGGCTCGTCGCCGAAGGTCAGGCTCCTGGCTTCGGCGCGGACCGTCCCATTCAGCCGCTCGACCTCGGCGGCGAGTTCGACCGCGCGCGCTTCGGGGATGTCGAGGTCCTGCAGGGCACGAACGACGGCGTCGCTCGGGGGTGTGCGTTCGGTCATGGCCTCGGATCCGGTGGTGGTGGTGGTGGACGGCTCATTGTACGCGATGCCGCGCGCCGGCGCCCGGCCGGTCTCCGGCGGGTGCGGCGCCGCAGGCCGGTCGTCCCGAGCGAACCGGGCGGTCCGACCCCCCCAGGGCTACCTCGACAGCTTCCCCTCGGCCCGGAGCAGGCCGCGGATGTAGGCCGCCTGCCCGGCGTGCTGGTGGCAGTCGGCCAGGATGCTGACGATGCGAACGCCGACCGTCGGCAGGGGCTTGAACCACGGCTCGTCCAGCTTCCGGCCGAGGGCGGACGGCGCGAGCCGCGCGAGATACCGCTTCGTGCGCTGCACGGTTGCGCGCAGGTAGTCGAGCTGCGTCGCGACGCCGGGGGACTGGAAGGCCCGCACCTGCTCGGGCGTGTGCCCGTACCCGGTGTCGTCCGGGTCGGGCGGGCGCCTGAAGCGCCGGTACCAGCCGTCCTTCGTCCAGAGCTGCTCGGCCCCCATGAGGTCGGCGATCTGGCTGTCCTGCACGCGCGTCAGGTGCCGGGCCGTCCACCCGATGCTGTTGCAGTCGGGATGGGGCTGCCGGTTGAGGTCGGCCACGGCGAGCCCCGCGAGCGTCTCGCGCATCAGCTCCGGCAGCCGGTCGTAGCCGTCCACGATCAGGTCCCGCCAGTTCATGGTCCTCCCTCGTTCCCGCGCGCCGCGGCGGCGCACGCAGGCCTCGTTCGGTTTCGGTTACAGTGGGGGAGGCGTCGAGCGCGCCGCCTCGACGACCGCGACAGAGGAGGAGCGCATGCTGTTTCCCACCATGCTCGTCGGTAGCTATCCCCAGCCGGAGTGGCTGATCGATCGCACGAAGCTCGCCGGCCGGTTCCCGCCGCGCGTGCGCGCGCGGGAGCTGTGGCGGATTCCGGAACCTTACCTCGCCGAGGCGCAGGACGACGCGACGATCGTGGCGATCAAGGCGCAGGAGGAGGCCGGCCTCGACATCATCACCGACGGCGAGATCCGCCGCGAGAGCTACTCGAACCGCTTCGCCACCGCGCTCGAGGGGGTCGACGTCGACAACCCGGGCACCGCGCTCGACCGCTCGGGGCACCCGAACCCGGTGCCGCGCATCGTCGGCCGGATCCGGCGCACGCGCCCGGTCGAGGTGGAGGACCTCCGGTTCCTCAAGCGCCACACCACCAAGCCGGTGAAGATGACGGTGCCCGGCCCCTTCACCATGACCCAGCAGGCGCAGAACGACTTCTATCGCACCGAGGAAGAGGCGGCGATGGACTACGCCGCGGCCGTGAACGAGGAGATCCGGGACCTCTTCGCCGCCGGCGCCGACATCGTGCAGGTCGACGAGCCGTACATGCAGGCCCGCCCCGAGAAGGCGAGGCGGTACGGGCTCGCGGCGCTCAACCGCGCGCTCGAGGGGGTCACCGGCACGACCGCGGTGCACATCTGCTTCGGCTACGCGGCGATCATCCACGAGCGGCCGTCCGGGTACTCGTTCCTGCCCGAGCTGGCCGGCTGCGCCTGCCGCCAGGTCTCGATCGAGACGGCGCAGTCGAAGCTCGACTGCTCGGTCCTGGCGACGCTCGCCGGCAAGCAGATCATGGTCGGCTGCCTCGACCTGTCGGACACGACCGTCGAGTCGCCCGAGACCGTGGCCGACCGCATCAGGCGGGCGCTCCCCCACGTCAGGAAGGAGGACGTCATCCTCGCGCCGGACTGCGGGATGAAGTACCTCCCGCGCGACGTGGCCTTCGGCAAGATGCGCGCCATGGTCGAGGCGGCGAGGATCCTGCGCCGCGAGCATGGCGCGTGAGCCCCGCGCGGCGGCGAGGGGAGGGGAGCGGCGCGGGATCAGCCGATCCCGAGATCGCGCTTGATCGCCTCCCGGTCGAAGCCGGCGCCCTCGAGCTGGCGCAGGACCATGCCGAGGTGCTTCTTCGTCAGGTCCTGAGGGCCGTGTCCCGGGACCGTCACCTTGACCCCCTCGCGCACGAACTGGCGGTGCCCGGTCTTGCGGCCGGGAAGCTCGACGAAGCCGTGATCGAGCAGCCAGCGCGAGAGCTGGCGCCGGGTGACCTGCATGGCGCCTCCTTCGGGCCCCCGCGGCGTCGAGCCGCGTGCGTCCCCGGCGCCGGCCCGGCCGCCCTCGAACGCACCGCGTCAACCCGCCCGAGCACGCGCGACGCGAGCGCCCGGCCGCCGCGCGGATCGGACCGGATCGTGCCGGATTCTTGCCTGGAGGGGGCGACCCGGACGGGTCCCCGAGGCGGAGCGGCGCCGCGCCGACGCGACGGGCCTCTCGCGATCGACATCGGCCTTCGCCGGAGCGCGGTCGTGCGGGCCGTCACGGCGCCGGCCGGCCGCAAGGCCCTCGCATGCCGACCGATGCCGGGGGCCCGCTCGAGCGTCAGGGGGAGGCGCGCGCGCCCCCGGGCGCGACGATCAACGTGCCGTACCGGGCCGGTTCCGCCTCGGCGCTCCGGACACCCGCCAGCGTGGCGACGAAGCGGTATCGGCCGGGTGCCGCGATGCAGAGGCGGGCCTCCTCGAAGGGCGCGAGCCACTCGCTCGCGAGCGTCCCGGCGTCGCGGGTCCGCGCGAAGCGGTGGGGAGCGAGGCAGACCTCCGGCACCGGGTCCTCGAAGCGGACGAAGGCGGCGGCGGTGGTGCGGTTGATCCACCTGACCTCCGTGCCCGCGGCCACGGTCAGCTCCGCGGGGCTCGTCCGGTCGTGCGACGCCGTCTCGATGCGGAACTCCGCGGGATCGCCCTTGCGGGCATCGGCCCGACCCGGATACACGTCCCCTCCGTCGCACGCCGCCAGCCAGCCGGCGGCGACGAGCAGTACCCCCGCTCGACCACGCACCGGCTCAGCATGCGACGATCGGCGAACCCCGTCCATCGCAAGCTCGGGCGCGACCCCGCCCTGCAGTCGCGGGTCGTGTCCGAGCTGCGCGGCGTCGTGACGTCGGGCGGCGCCGGATGCCGCCGGTCGCCCGCTCAGGGGTACGCCCGGTAGACGGCGAGGAGCCGGGGCAAGCCGGCCGTGAGGGCGGCGATGCGCCGGCTCCACCCGGTCTGCCCGGCCGCCAACCAGGCCGGGTCCTCCGCCACCCGCTCGTGCGCGAGGTCGTAGAGCGCGAGGTAGCGCGGCGATCCGCTCGACGCGCGGAAGCGCCGCGCCCCGAGCACCCCCGGGACGCGGCGCACCATCGGCACGTGCTCCTCGTCGTACCAGCGGTTGAACTCCGCCTCGTGCTCGGCCGGCACGTCGCGGCAGGCGAGGAAGACGGCCGCCGCGTCCGCGTGGCCTGCCGCCCGGCCCGGCAGGATCTGCTCGCAGGCCCAGCGGCGGAAGACCACCGCCCTGGACAGGCACCGCTTGCTCCACGGCGTGAAGTTGTCCCCGACGTGGGCGAGGTACTCCGGCGTCTCGAGGACCTCGGGCGACTCGAGGTCGTACGTGGCAAGGTACCGGCCCTCTCCCGGGGCACCGTCGCGCTGCCAGCGCCGGGCCGAGAGGAAGCCCGGGATGGCGAGCCGCTCGGCCAGGTGCTCGGTGTCGTACCAGGCGTTGAACTCCTCGTCGTGCTCCGGCCGGGGCTCCGTGATGGTGAGGAGCAGGCCCATCCTGGTCGTCATGCGCCCTCCCGGCGTCCGCGGCCCTCGCCGCGGGCGCTCTCGTGACTCTGGGCATTATGCTCGCATCGGGAGGGGTGTGGAGGTGAGCCGCGCCGATGGGCCTGATCAGGCCGGGGCTCGTCGCCCTGCTGCTGGTTTCGGCGACCGCCTGCGGCGGGGGCGACCCCCTGCCTGCCGGCGGGCCGGATGCGACCATGGAGCCCGGGCCGGCGGAGGCTCCGGAACCGGAGCCGACCCCGACGCCCGAGCCCGAGCCGGAGCCGACACCGGAGCCGGAGCCGACGGCCGAGCCGGAGCCGACGCCGACGCCGGTGCTCGCAGAAGAGCCGCCGCCGGGGAGCGACGCGGCGGCCGCCTCCATCGAGGTGGTCGGGCTCGGCAATCCGCCGCCGGAGCCGCCGATCGGGGGGGAGGTGTTCGCGGAGGCGATCGTGTTCGACGTGGCCCCCCGGCGGGTCGAGTTCTACATCGACAACGAGCAGGTGCGGATCGACCGCCGATGGCCGTACACGCTCGGCGACGGCCGGGACGACCGGTTCGACACGCGCGACGTCTCCGACGGCTTCCACGTGGTGACCGTGCGCGCCGTCTTCCCGGACGGGTCGGCGCTGGTCGCGCACGAGCCCATGTGGGTGGACAACCCCTAGCCGGCGCTCCCCGGCCGGGCGCTCGGGTGTCGCGAAACGGCGCCGGCCAGAAACGCCTGCGCCCCACGACCTGGCGGCCGTGGGGCGCAGAGTGACCTTCGACGAGGTCCCGACGCGGCGCTAGCGGCGCCTCACGTTGGTCGCCTGGAGGCCCTTCGGCCCCTGGGAGACCTCGAACTCGACGTGGTCGCCCTCGGCCAGGCTCTTGAAGCCGTCACCGGCGATCCCCGAGAAGTGGACGAAGACGTCCTCTCCCTGCTCGCGCGCGATGAAGCCAAAGCCCTTGGCGTCGTTGAACCACTTTACCGTTCCCTGCTCGGCCATGCCGACTCTCTCCTGCTTCCGTGGGTCGTGTGCACGGCCCGTGACGCCTTGCGCCCGGACCGCGTGGTTGATCTGATGCGACCGGCATCCGGTCGCCGCGTTCCGTCGCACGACACACGAACGCCGCGAGCCCCACCCACCGGGACGTCGCGGCGCTTTCGAAGTCTCGAGAGCTCTTCCGACAGGCCCTGCAACTACGAACGCTGACGCCAGCCTACCAGGGTTGCCGGGGAATGTCCATCGAGGCGCCGGAGGCTGCGGTCGCCCCTGGGCGCAAGGCCCCCTGTCGCCCCCTCCACCACCTCCGGGGACCCCTCGAAAGGCCTCTTGACGTTACTGCACAAAAGAGCTATAAAGACAGGCTCTCCACCCGCCGTCCGGCACGTCCTGATCATGGCTACGATGCCGGCCTGTGGCGTCCGCCCCCGCAGACCCGGCCGCGGGGGCGTATCGAAGATATCCGGCTTTCGGCCGTCTCAATGACCCGGCCGGAATGCCGGCGTGACAAGAGAGGAAGGAAGGTCAGTTACCATCATGGCAGTGTTCACCGAGACCGTCGATCCGGCGCGCCCCTGGGCGGAACTCGAGGAGGCCCCGCTCGAGACGCTCGTCCCCGATGACGAGGTCGTCGCGGTCGACGAGGAGGCGGTCTCGCCGTTCGAGGAAGGGGACGATCTCGAGGAGGAGAAGGCGCCGTCCTCGGCCCGCCGAGCCGAGATCGACCCCACGAACCCGACCGAGGCGTACCTCCGCGACATGGGCGGGATCCGGCTCCTCAAGGCCGACGAGGAGGTCCGCCTCGCGTCCACGATCCGCGAGGGACGCGACCGGTTCATCCGGCTCGTCTCCGAGAGCGGCCTCGGCGTGCGGCACATCCTGCGCCGCGCGCGGCAGATCGAGCTCGGGCTCGTCGCCTTCGACACGGTCTTCGGCCGCGACGACGACGGCGAGGACGCCCCTGCCGCCGATCGCGAGGCGATCCGGAAGACCGTGAAGAAGCTGAAGCGGCTCGCGTCGCAGCCGAAGCGCTACCGGGCGGCCATTGCCCGCACGGCGGGCGCCGTCCCGCTCGCCGAGCGGGAGGCGGAGCGGCTCGTCAAGCGGCTGCACCGCCTGGCCCGCCGCATGGGCCCGCCGGGGCAGCGTCCGCGCAGGCGCCAGCTCCGGGCCGCGTCGCTCGTCGGCCTCAAGCCTTCGGAGCTTCGGCAGCTCTCGCGGGAGGTGGCGGCGATCGAGGCGCAGGTGCAGGAGGCGAAGGACGCCATGGCGCGGGCCAACCTCCGCCTGGTCGTGTCCATCGCCAAGCGCTACACGTCGTCCCGGCTCGCCCTGCTCGACCTGGTGCAGGAGGGGAACATCGGCCTCATGCGGGCGATCGAGAAGTTCGACCACCGCAGGGGCTACAAGTTCTCCACGTACGCCACCTGGTGGATCCGGCAGGCGGTCGTCCGCGCGCTGGCCAACCAGGGACGGATGATCCGGCTCCCGGTCCACATGGCCGAGGCGGCCGGCCGCCTCGGACGCACGGCCCGGGCGCTCAGGCAGGAGCAGGGGCGCGAGCCGACGCCCGAGGAGCTGGGGCGCGCGCTCAAGCTGCCGGCCGACCGCGTCCTCGACATCATCCGCAGCGAGCGGCCGGTCGCCTCCCTCGACGCGCCGGTGGGCGAGGAGGGGGAGACCCGGCTCGGCGACCTCATCCGCGACGCGCGGACGGTCCCCGCGACGGACGTGCTCGCCGAGCGCGACCTGTCGGACCAGCTCCGCAAGGCGCTGGCGACGCTGACGCCGCGCGAGGAGCAGGTGCTGCGCATGCGGTTCGGCCTCGGCGCCGAGCCCGAGCACACGCTCGAGGAGGCGGGCAAGCGGCTCAACGTGACGCGCGAGCGGGTCCGGCAGATCGAGGCGCGCGCGCTTGCCAAGCTGCGTCGGGCCGAGCTGCGAGACCGTCTCGAGGGGTTCGTCGAGTCGTAAGCCGGGCGGGCGGCCCCGCCCGTCGCTCCGTAGTCGTTCCGTATGTCATGTGACGTGCCCGGGAGGCGCAGGCTTCCCGGGCTTTTTTGTGCGCGGCGACCGGGCGGAACGCGGTCAGCCGGCCCGGCCGGGGCCGTCCGTCGCCGCGGCCAGCCGCTCGGCCACCAGCTCGGCGACGTGCCGGACCTCGAGCGGCATCCCGGCCGCGTCGGCCGCGCCGCGGAGGTGCAGCAGGCACCCCGGGTTGTCGGACGCGAGGCAGGCCGCGCCGGTCTGCCGCACGTTCGCGAGCTTCCGCGCGGCGATCGCGCGGGCCACCTCCGGGTGGGCGGCCGACGTGCCGCCGCCGAAGCCGCAGCAGACCTCCCCCTCGGGCAGCGGCGCCACCGCGTATCCCGCGCGGGCGAGCAGGCGCCGACCGGCGTCGCCGAGCCCGAGCACGTTGGTGCTCTGGCAGAAGCCGTGGTAGGTGAGGGCGCGCTGCGCCCCGGCGCAGGGGAGCGCCGGCGGGGCGGCCACGCGCTCCACGAACGACACGAAGTCGAGCGTGCGCGCGGCCAGGCGCTCGGCCCGCGCCCGCCAGGCCGGCGCGTCGTCGAAGAGGCGCGGGTAGTCGTGGGCGATCGCGACGGCGCAGCTCGCCGCCGCCGTCACGACGTGGTCGGCCGGGGTCCGCTCGAGCGCCTCGATCGTCGCCGCCGCGAGGCGTCGCGCGCCCGCGCGGTCGCCCGCGTCGAGCAGCGGCAGCCCGCAGCAGTGCTGCCCCTCCGGGACGACCACGCGGGCGCCGCAGGCCGCGAGCACGCGGACGGCGGCCGCGGCGCCGTCGGGCGCGAACCGGTCGGCGAGGCACTGGATGAAGTAGGCCACCGTGCGGCCGCGCGCCCCGCTCGTCGCCCAGGGGCCCTCGCGATCGGGCTCGATCGCGCGGCCGAGGAGCCGGTCGCGGGCCGGCCGGGGCGCCGGCGCCGGGAGCGTCCGCCACGCGTGGCGCCGCGGCAGCGGGACGCGCAGGAAGGGGCCGCGCGCGAGGGGACGGGCGAGCCGGGCCGCCGTGCGCATCGCGGCGTCGAAGAGGCGCGGCCGCGACCAGGCGGCGAGCGCGAGGCGCTCGGGGAGCCGGAGGCCCTTCGCCGCCGCGACCCGGGCGCGCACGTCGAGGATCTGACGGGGCAGCGGGATGCCGGAGGGGCAGACCGTCGCGCAGGCGTTGCAGCTCACGCAGAGCGACTGGGGCCCGGCCGCCGCCTCGAGGCCGTGGTGGAAGCGCGTGTTCACGAGGCCGATGGCGCCCGAGTAGACGTGGCCGAACACGTGGCCGCCGACGACCTGATAGGGCGGGCAGACGTCGGCGCACGCCGCGCAGCGGATGCAGCGGAGCGCGTCGCGGGCCGTGGGGTCCTCCCACATGGCCGTGCGGCCGTTGTCGACGAGCACGAGGTGCGTCTCGCGCCCCGGCTCGGCCCCCGTGATGAACGACGTGTAGCTCGTGATCTCCTGGCCGGTGGCCGACCGCGCGAGGAGCCGTAGCTGCGCCGCCGCGTCGGCGAACGTCGGCACGAGCTTCTCCCACCCGGCGATCACGACGAGCAGGGGCGGCCGGCTGCTGACGAGATCGCCGTTGCCCTCGTTGGTGACCAGCACGACGGTGCCGGTCTCGGCGACGAGCGCGTTCGCGCCGATCATGCCGGCGTCCGCGGTGAGGAACACGCGGCGCAGCTCCGCGCGGGCGAGGTCGACCTGCGCCTGCACGTCGTCGCGCGACACCTCGCGCCCCGTCTCGCGCTCGAAGAGCGCGCCGATCTGCTGCCGGCTCTTGTGGATGGCCGGCATCACCATGTGGCTCGGCGTCTCGCGGGCGAGCTGGATGATCCACTCGCCGAGGTCGGTCTCGACGACGCGAAGGCCGGCGGCCTCGAGGTGCGCGTTGAGGAAGACCTCCTCGGCCACCATGCTCTTGCCCTTGGCGAGGACGCGCACCCCTCGCGCGCGGAGGAGTTGCAGGATCGTCTCGCGCGCCGCATGGGCGGTGTCGGCCTCGTGGACGACGAGCCCGGCCGCGCGCGCCTTCTCGACGAAGGCGCGCCGCCAGGCCGGCGGGTCGGCGAGCACGGCGTCCTTGGCCGCGACGATCCGCCGCCGCGCCGCGTCGAACGTGGCGTCGGCGGCGCCGAGCGCCGGCGCCTCGTCGGCGAGGCGGCGGAAGGCCGCGTCGCGGCTCTCGCGCCAGGCTCGCTGGAAGGCGAGGAGGTTCGCACCGAGGCGGCCGTCGGCGAGGGCCCGTCGGTAGCGCTCCGCGAAGGGCGCGATGCCGCCGCTCACGCGACCGACCCGACCAGGACGACGCGCACCTCGCGGGGTCCGTGCACGCCGATCGTGAGGACGCGCTCGATGTCGGCCGTGCGGCTCGGCCCGCTCATGAGGGTGACGTGGGGAGCGCCCTCCCGGACCAGCGCCGCCACGCGCGCCAGCGCCGCCTCGAGCGTCGGCTCGATGGCGCCGGCGGGGACCAGGAGCCAGAGACGCTCGGCGAGCCAGCACGCGCTCCGATCGGCCGCCGCCTCGGCGAGCGCGACCGACCCCGTCTCGGCCACCGCGAACCGGCCCGCGGCGACGATCTCCGCCGCCGCGTCGGGCAGCGCGGGACGGGGCGCCAGGCGCCGGGCCACGGTGGGGAAGCTCGCGGCGAGCGACGAGGTCCCCGCGGCGGCGGGCGCCGCGGCGAGGACCAGGTCGGCCGCCGCGTCCTCGTCGGCCGCGAGCAGCACGGCGGCCGACGTCGCCTCGGCCTTCGCGCGGAAGCGATCGAGGAGCATGCGGCGATTCTAGCGCCGCCTCGCGCGGCAGCCGGGACCGGAGGCTCCGGAGGGCTACCGCGAGCGGGCGGTGACGGCGATGCGCGTCGCGGCAGCCGGGCTCTCGCCGGAGGGCGCCTCGGCAAGCTCCACCACGGCGAAGTCGCCCGGGCGGATCGCGCCGAGGCCGAGCGGGCGTTCCACCCAGCGGTACGTGAGCGCCACGTCGCGCGCCTGCGGCGTCCGTGTCACGACCACCTCGGCCGGCTCGCGCCGGATCTCGATGACGCGCGTGTCGGCCGACACCTGCGCGTCCACCCGGTGGATCTGCGTGCCGGGGGACATCTCCTCGATCACGACCCGGCCGGCCGCCGCGTCCACCGCGACGACCGACCCGGCATGGGTCCGCGAGCCGCCCGCCGCGGGATCGGCCCCTGCCGGGACGGCCGGCGCGGCGAGGCCGACGAGACCGAGCCCCAGGCCGGCAAGCCAGGCGAATGAGCGCATGGCAGCCTCCTTTCGCCAGCACGCTAGCGAGCGCCCCCACCCGACGCAAGAACGGGGCTCGTCCGTTCCGCGCTCCTCGGCCCGCGGCCGCCCCTACCGGACGGCGCCGCGCGAATCCCGGCGTTCGAGCGCCTGGCGGACCCTGTCGAGCAGCGCCGCCGCCGTGAAGGGCTTGGGGAGGAAGTCGGTGTCCTCGGCGAGGATGCCCCCCTCGCCGATGATGTTCTCCGTGTAGCCCGACATGTAGAGGACGGGGATTCCGGGCCGGATGTCGGCGAGACGGGCGGCGACCTCGCGGCCGTTCATGCCGGGCATGACGACGTCGGTGAGCAGGAGGGCCAGGTCGTCCCCGGCGCGGCGGGCCAGCTCGACGGCCTCCTCGCCGAGGCGCGCCTCGATGACCCGGTACCCGTGCGACTCGAGGACCCGTCGCGCGTACCGGCGGACCATGTCGTCGTCCTCGACGAGGAGCACGGTCTCGCGGCCCCCCGTCGGCCGCGGCGCCGGCGCCGACGGCGCGGCCGGCGCCTCGTCCGCCTCGACGCGCGGCAGGTAGATCGCGAACGTGGTCCCCCGGCCGGGCGCGCTCTCGACGGCGATGTGACCCTGGCTCTGCTTGACGATGCCGTACACGGTCGACAGGCCGAGCCCGGTCCCCTTGCCGCGCGGCTTGGTCGTGAAGAACGGCTCGAACAGGCGGGCCTGCGTCTCGGCGTCCATGCCGACGCCCGAGTCGCGGACGACGAGCACCACGTAACGGCCCGGCCGAAGCTCGGCCCGGCGCAGGAAGGCCGGCTCGTCGAGGACGGCCGCCCGCGTCTCGATCGCGAGCCGGCCGCCGGCCGGCATGGCGTCTCGGGCGTTCACGGCGAGGTTGAGGAGGACCTGCGTCACCTGGCCCGGATCGGCCCGGATGAGCCTGGCGTCCGGGTCGAGACGCGTGACCAGCTCGACGTCCTCGCCGATGACGCGCCGCAGCATCGTCTCGACGTCGGCCACGACGGCGTTGAGGTCGACGACGACCGGCCTCAGGGTCTGCTTGCGGCTGAAGGCGAGGAGCTGCTGCGTGAGGTTCGTCGCCCGGTCGGCCGCCCGCCGCACCTCGCTCGCCTCGCGGCGGACCGCGGCCTCGTCCCAGGGGGCCTGGAGGATCAGGTCGGTGTAGCCGACGATGGCGGTGAGCAGGTTGTTGAAGTCGTGCGCGACGCCGCCGGCCAGCCGGCCCACCGCCTCCATCTTCTGCGCCTGGCGCAGCTCCTCCTCGAGGCGCTTCTGCTCGGTCGTATCGCGGAAGGCGAGCACCGTCCCGGCCCGCTCCCCCTCCGTCGCCACGGGCGACGAGGTGACGTCCACCGGGACGGCGATGCCGCGCGCGTCGACGAAGCGGTCGCCGGTCCACGACCGGGCCTGGCCCTCGCCCAGGGCCGCCGACAGCGCGCAGCGCTCGGCCGGCAGGCCGCCGGCCGGCTCCCCGGGGTGGACGATCTCGTGGAACGCCCGTCCGAGGAGATCCGGTTCCGGACGGCCGAGGATCGACTCCGCGGTCGGGTTGGCGAACGTCACGCGGCCGTCGGGGTCGAGGGCGACGACCCCTTCGCCCAGACTCCGGGTGATCGCCCGCGTGTAGTCGAGCTGGCGGCGCAGGCGCGCCTCGGCCTCGCGCGCGTCGCCGTAGAGGAGGGCGTTCTCGGCGGCCAGCGCGGCACGCCGCCCCAGCTCCTCGGCCAGCGCCAGGTCCGCGCGATCGAACGGGGGCGCCGACCCGGACTGGGCCATGGAGAGCCGCCCGACGATCCGGCCCCGGCTTCGCAGCGGGACGCGGATGAGCCGCCCCGAGACCAGCTCGGCCCGGCGGGCGAGCACCTCGTCGACCGTGAGCGGCGGACCGAGGGGGCACCGGCGCGCGCCGCCGGTCGGCTGCGCGCACGCCGAACCGGTGTGGTGCTCGGCGAGCCGGCGCGCGCCGTCCGCGTCGTCGAGCACGTCCACCGCCGAGCAGGTGCCGAGGCGGCCGATCGCCAGGCGCGTCGCGGCCTCGAGCGTGGCCTCGTAGTCGAGCGTCGCGACCAGCTCGGCGGAGGCCGCAGCCAGCCAATCGGCGCGCAGACGCGCCGTCTCCTCCGCGGCGACGTGCCGCTCGATCCGCTCCGCCATGGCGTTGAACGCGCGGTCGACCGCGCCGAACTCCGCGCTGTCGTCCTCGGGGACCCGCACGTCGAGCCGCCCGGCGCCGAGCGCGTCGGCGCATGCGGAGAGGTCCTGGAGGGGTCTCAGCAGGCGGCGGATCACCAGCAGGCCCGAGACCAGGAGGACGAGGGGGAGCACCGCGCCCCGCGCCGCCAGGCCGGTCGTCTCCCGCCGCACGGCGGCCGCCACGGTCTCGCGATCCCGCGAGACGGCCACCGCCCAGCCGATGCCCCGCACCGGCACGAGCGCGCCCGCGCGCACGGCGCCGTCGACGTGGCTCCGGTAGCGCTCGTGGAGCTGCGCCTCGCCGGCGAGCGCGGCCGCCACGCGGAGGCTGCCGGAGAGGTCGCGGCGCTCCCAGGGCCGGCCCGGCTCCCGCGTGCTGTACACGGTGCGCCGCCGCGAGTCGATGAGGGCCGCGGCGCCGTCGGGGGAGAGGAGCGCGCGGCCGAGGATCGGGCCGAAGCTCTCGTCCCGGATGCCGATCACGAGCGCGCCGGTCGTCCGCCCCGTCTCGTCGCGGACGGCGTGGGCCGCGCCGACGATGAGCCGTCCGGTGAGGCGGGACCTGACGAGCGGATTCACCGCCCAGTCGCGCCCCTGGCGAAGGACGGCGTCCACCGCTTCCCGATCGAGGATCGTTGCACCCGGCCGGCCCTCGGGCGCGGCCGCCAGGACGACGCCGTTGGCGTCGGTGAGCGCCATCAGGTCGGCGAAGGCGACGAGCGGGCGGACCTCCTCGAGGTACCGCCTCGCCTCGGCCGCCGACCGGGGCGGGTGCTGCCCGATCGACTCGGCCACGACCGCCAGGCTGCGCCGGATCCCCTCGAAGATGGCCTCCACCTGCGCGGCCAGGCCCTCGGCCAGGAGCCGCTGCTCCCGCATGACCCCGGCCACGCGCGCGTCGCGCTGCGCCCGGAGGTGGCGGGCCTCCCAGAGCCCGACCGTCGCGAAGAGGACGAGGAAGCCGATCACGAGCCGGGCGCGCCACGAGTTGCCTCGCGGCCGCCGCGGTCGGTCTTCGGTCTGTCGTCCGGTCGACGGATGCATGGGCGCCTCGCGGAGGGGGGCGGTTATAGCCCGTCCGCGCCGCGGGCGCAATTGCGCAGAGGCACGAAAGTGCGCAGAGGCCGGCGCCGGCGGCGGTGCGACGGCTGTTTCGGCGCGGGGCGATACCCCGGACCCTGGCACGGGCGATGCTCGCTGCGCCGGGCAGCGAACGGAGGGGTACCATGCCCGAGACGGCCGTCGATCTCGTGAAGCGACAGACCTGGCTCGACTCCGTGGCGAGCGGCCTCGGCTCGGCCGTCGACACGGCCCTCGGCGCGGCCGGCCCGGCCCGGAAGCCCGTCGAGAACGTGCTCAACGGCGTCTGGCTGGGGCACCCGCTCCATCCGGTGCTCGTCACGATCCCGATCGGCTCCTGGAGCCTGGCCGCGGTGCTCGACGGCCTCGAGGCGGCGAGCGGGCGGCGGGACCTCGGCCCTGCCGCCGACCTCGCCGTCGGGGTCGGCGTCATCGGCGCGGTGGCCTCCGCGGTCGCCGGCGCCGCCGACTGGCAGCACACCTCCGGGGACACGCGCCGCATCGGCGCCATGCACGCCCTCCTCAACGCGGGCGCCGCGGCCCTCTACACCACGTCGTGGCTCCTGCGCCGCCGCGGCAAGCGGAGCGCCGGCCGGGGCCTGGCCTCCATCGGGTTCGCCGTCGCCAACGCGTCGGCCTATCTCGGCGGGCACCTGGTCTACGGGGAGCGGATCGGCGTGACGCACGCCGTGGCGCCGCCGGAGCCGCGGGACTTCGTGGACGTGCTGGCCGAGGCGGACCTGGCCGACCGGACGCCGCGCCGCGTCACGGTCGCCGGCCAGCCGGTGGTGCTCGTGCGCGACGGCGGCAGGATCGACGCGCTCGCCGAGGTCTGCTCGCACCTCGGCGGACCGCTCGCGGAGGGGGCGGTCGAGGACGGCTCCATCCGCTGCCCCTGGCACGGCTCGCGCTTCGCGCTCGAGGACGGCCGGGTGCTGGACGGCCCGGCCACCCTGCCGCAGCCGCGCTACGAGGCGCGCGTCCGCGAGGGGCGGGTCGAGGTGAGACGCGCCCCCTGGGGGCCGTGACGATCCGGCGCCACCGCCCGTGGCCGCGCGCCGTTGCTACGTGCCGGCGGCCCTGCGGAGGTGATCGAGCAGCTCGCGCAGGAAGGCCTCCGGCGCCTCGAGCATCGGCAGGTGACCGACGTCGGGGAAGCGGACCAGACGCGCGCCAGGGATCGTGGCGGCGATCGCCTCGGAGTGCCGCGGCGGCAGCAGCGTATCGGCCTCGCCGACGGCCACGGTCGTCGGCACCCGGATCTCGTGGAGTCGCGCGAGGAGGTCGTGGCGCTCGAGCGCGCCGACCGCGAAGGCCAGGGCCCGCTGGTCGCTCTGCGCGACCCGCGCGCGGTACCCCTCGTACGCCTCGGGGTGCGCCGCGCGGTAGGCGGCGCCGAAGGCCTGGGGGTAGGCCAGGCGGGCGTAGGCGTCGATCCCTTCCTCCCGCAGGACGCGCAGCCGCTCGGCCAGCACCGCCGCGAAGGCGGCGTCGGTCTTCGGCCAGGTGTCGACGAGCACGAGCGAGGCGACGCGGCCCGGGTGACGCAGCGCGGCCGCCATCGCGATCGCGCCGCCCATCGAGGACCCCACCCAGTGCGCCGGGCCGAGACCGAGATGGGCGTGGAGCGCCGCCCAGTCGTCGGCCATCTGCTCGATGGTGTAGGGACCGTCCGGCTTCGACGAGGCGCCGTGGCCCCGGGAGTCGCCCGCGATCGCGCGGTAGCCGGCCGCCGCGAGACCGGCCGCCGCCTGCCGCCAGACGAGCGAGGAGTTGCCGACGCCGTGGAGGAGCAGGACCGGCGCGCCGCCTGTCGGGCCGGCGGCCTCGTAGGCCATCTCGATGTCTCGGACGGGTGCGGTGGGCATGCGGCGTTCCTCCCCGGCGGCGCGCGCCGCCTCGTCCTTTGACGCGCGTACCGCGAAGTCGCTAGGCTCGATGTCCATCGAGTCTACCAGGGAGGCGATGCCATGGCGTCGGACGATCTCGTCGTCGGGCCGGGGCGCTACGTCCAGGCCCCCGGGGTCCTTGCGGACCTGGGGCGGCTCGTGCGGCCGTACGGGGCGCGCGGGCTCCTGGTCATCGACGGCGTCGTCGCCGCACGGGTCGGAGCCGCCGCGGTGGACGCCTGCGCGGGCGCCGGCGTGTCGCTCGTCGAGGCGCGCCACGACGGCCTGGCGACCGAGGCCGACGGCGTGCGCCTCGCGGAGCGCGCCCGCGACGCGGCGGCCGACCTGATCCTGGCCGTCGGCGGCGGCCGCGTCCTCGACACCGCCAAGGTGGCGGCGCTCACGGCGAAGCGTCCGCTCGTCACGCTGGCGACGTCGTCGGCGACCTGCGCCGCCGCGTCGGGGCTCGCGGTGCTCTACGAGGCGGACGGCCGGCACCGCGAGAGCCGGCGCCTGCCGGCGCCCGAGCTCTGCGTCGTCGACCCGGCGGTGATCGCGCAGGCGCCGGTCCGCCTCCTCGCCGCAGGGATGGGCGACGCCCTCGCCAAGCAGGTGGAGGGGAGGGCGGCGGCGCATCCCGAGGGGACCACGCTGGCCACCCGCATGGCGCTCGCCCTCTGCGAGGAGGTGGCCGACACGGTCCTGTCGCTCGGCGTCGAGGCGGCGCGCGACGTCGAGGCGGGCCGATGCACCGAGGCGGTGGAGGAGGTGGTCCGCGCGTCGATCCTCGGCGCCGCCGTCATCGGCGGCCTCGGCGGCAAGCGGGTCCGCTCGGCGGGCGGGCACGCCCTCTACTACGCCGTCACGCACCTGCTGGCCGAGTACCCGCAGCCCGACGCCCGGCCGCGGGTCGACGGCGCGCCGACCCCGGCGCTCCACGGCGAGCTGGTCGGCTTCGGCCTCCTCTTCCAGTCGTGCCTCCTCGGCCACCCGAGCACGGAGGTGGCCGAGCTTGCCGGCTTCCTCGCCCGCATCCGGTTGCCGATCGACCTGGATGCGCTCGGCCTGGGCCGGCTCGACGCCGCCGGCCGGCGCCGGCTGGCCGCGCTCATCCTGCGGCCGGGCAGCTCCATCGCCAACCTCCCGGTGCGACCGGGCGAGGCGGAGGTGCTGGCCGCCCTCGAGGCCGCCGACGCGGCGGGCAGGACGGCGACGCGCGAGCTGGCGAGGTGAGCGCACGGGCGCCGGCTGCCGACTGGGACCTCGCCTGGCGCCGACTGGTGGCGGCGTGCGCGGAGGCGCGCCGGCGCGTGCAGGCGGGCGCCGAGGCCGCGCCGTCGGCGCCGGTCGAGTACCCGCCCATCGCTCCGCCGCCCACGCCGAGCCCGGACCGTCCCGTCCTGCGCGACGACGTCGCCAGGCTGGCCGCGCTCTCGCGCGCCTATCTCCTGACGTACTCGTCGGCCGGCGAGGCGGTGACCATCGCCCTGCTCGTGACGAGCCGGGGCCCCGGTGACCTTGCCTTCGGCGTCAACGTGCTGCCGGGCGCCGCGCCGATCCCGGCCGGGGGGATCGGCCCGGCGATCGTCCTCGAGGCCGCCCGGGCGCTCCTCACCGCGCCGATCACCCGGGCGGGTCGCTTCGTCCCGCGCGAGGGCGGGCGCCTGCCCTTCGAGGCGGCTGCCGGGTTCCCGCCGCCCGCCTCCGCACCCGACGGCGAGCCGCTCGACCTCCCCCGCCTCGTCCTCTCCGCCTTCCGCCACGCCTCCTGACCGGGGGTCAGGTCTCAACGTTTTCCTGCCCGATCGTATTCGGTCCTCCAGGTTTTCCGGGCATTTTCCTGCGCGGTCGGGGTGAAACCTCAATGCTTCTCGATGCTTTCGCGGACTGGGAGGTGTGGAAAATGGAAAGACCTGACCCCCGGGTGTCAACCGGTGTTCTGTACGGGTCCGGGCGCCGCACCTTGAGCGAAATGGGCCGCTCGCCTACAATTTCTGCTTGCATTCGGCCAGGATAGTGGCCACATACCGCGGTCCCGAGGAGGCGTCCCATCTCTACCGATCCAGAGCGCAGCCGACCCCGGTTCGCGCCGACCCGCGCCCGGTTGCCGGTCGTCCCGCCGGAGGTGCCGGGGGCGCCCTTGCGCGGCAAGCCGGCCTGGCTGCGGGCCAAGGCGCCGGGCGGCCCGAACTACGTACGTCTCACCAATCTCATGCGAGGCCTCGACCTCCACACGGTCTGCGAGGAGGCGCGCTGCCCGAACATCGGCGAGTGCTGGGAGTCGGGCACGGCCACCTTCATGATCCTGGGGGATGTCTGCACCCGGCGGTGCGGGTTCTGCGCCGTCAAGACCGGTCGGCCGGCGGCGCTCGACCTCGGCGAGCCGGAGCGGGTCGCCGACGCCGTCGAGCGCATGGGGCTCGCCCACGCGGTGATCACGAGCGTGAACCGCGACGAGCTGCCCGACGGCGGCGCGGCCATCTTCGCCGAGACGATCCGCGCGATCCGGCGCCGCATGCCGGACACCTCCGTCGAGGTCCTCATCCCGGACTTCCTCGGCAAGGAGGGGCCGCTCGCGCTCGTCCTCGAGGCGGGGCCCGACATCCTCAACCACAACACGGAGACGGTGCCGCGCCTCTACCGGGAGGTGCGTCCGAGCGCCCGCTACGAACGGACGCTCACGCTCCTCGAGCGGGCCCGGCGGTGGTCGGACACCCGCACGGGCGGCCGCATGCTCGTGAAGAGCGGCGTCATGCTCGGCCTCGGCGAGACGCCCGAGGAGATCCGGCAGACGATGCGCGACCTGGTCGCGCACGGCTGCCAGGTGCTCACGCTCGGCCAGTACCTCAGGCCGACGCTCCAGCACCTGCCGGTGAAGCGGTACGTGCCCCCCGAGGAGTTCGAGGCCTACCGGGTCGAGGGGCTCGCCATGGGCTTCCGCCACGTGGAGAGCGGCCCGCTCGTCCGATCGTCCTATCATGCGCGCGAGCAGGTCGTCGACGCACGCGCGTCCGGAGACACGATGACCCATGGCTGATACGGCGTACGACCTGATCGTCATCGGTTCGGGGCCCGGCGGCTACGTGGCCGCGATTCGGGCGGCGCAGCTGGGGTTGCGCGTGGCCTGCGTCGAGCGCGACCGGCTCGGCGGCGTCTGCCTCAACATCGGATGCATCCCGACCAAGGCGCTCCTGCGCAACGCCGAGATCCTCCAGCTCTTCGGCCGCGCGAAGGAGTGGGGGGTCTCGTTCGAGAACTTCCGGGCCGACTGGAGCGAGGCGGTCAAGCGGAGCCGGAAGGTCGCCGACAAGATGAACAAGGGGGTGGAGTTCCTCTTCAAGAAGAACAAGGTCGCCCACGTCCAGGGGACGGGGTCCCTTCTCGGCGGCGGCCGGGTCGAGGTCACGGGCCCGAACGGCGCGAAGCAGACGCTCTCGGCCGCGAAGGGGATCATCCTCGCCACCGGCTCCCGGCCGCGCGCGATCCCGTTCATGCCGATGGACGGCCAGACGGTCATCTCGTCCACCGAGGCGATGCTGCGCGAGAGCACGCCGAAGCGCCTGGCGATCGTCGGCGCCGGGGCGGTCGGCGTGGAGTTCGCCGACATCTACGCGGCCTACGGCACGCAGGTCACGCTGATCGAGATGCTCCCCCAGATCCTGCCGCTCGAGGACGAGGAGATCGCCGCGGTCGTCGCCCGCTCGTTCAGGAAGCGCGGCATGACGCTCCTCACGTCGGCGAAGGTGGAGACGTTCGAGAAGCGGGGCGGCGTGGCGCGCCTGTCCGTCGCGGTCGACGGCAAGACCGAGACGGTCGAGGCCGAGGCGGTCCTCGTCGCGGTCGGCCGCCAGGCCAACGTGGAGGGGATCGGCCTCGAGAAGGCAGGCGTCCAGGTGGAGCGGGGCTTCGTCAAGGTGGACGGCCGCTTCCAGACGACCGCGCAGGGCATCTACGCCATCGGCGACTGCATCGGCGGGTCGCTCTG
Source organism: Thermodesulfobacteriota bacterium (assembly GCA_036381125.1). Lineage (GTDB taxonomy): Bacteria > DASVDK01 > DASVDK01 > DASVDK01 > DASVDK01 > DASVDK01. Next base: position 27,540 of record DASVDK010000050.1, read on the forward strand.
GGCCCACAAGGCGATGGCCGAAGGCGTGGCGGTTGCCGAGAGCCTCGCCGGCGGGACGCCCGAGGTGAGCTACGCCTCCATGGCCGGCTGCACCTACTGCCACCCGCAGGTGGCGTCGGTCGGCCTCACGGAGAAGAAGGCCCGCGAGCAGGGGCTCGACATCAAGGTGGGCAAGTTCCCCTACACCGCCTCCGGCAAGGCGGCGGCCCTCGGCGAGACCGAGGGGCTCGTCAAGATCGTCTCGGACGCGAAGACCGGGGAGCTGCTCGGCGTGCACATCGTCGGCGCGGAGGCGACCGAGATGATCGCCGAGGCGTCGCTCGTCCGCTCGCACGAGGCCATCGTCGAGTCGGTGCACCGGACCGTGCACGCGCACCCGACCCTGTCGGAGATGATGGGGGAGGCGGCGCTCGCGGCCGAGGGGCACGCGATCCACATCTAGAAGGAAGCGACACGCATGGGTGCAGAACGCCCGATGAACCCCGACGCGCTCGTCTTCGCCGAGGGCCTCTACGCCGAGTTCCTGAGGGACCCGGCGTCGGTCCCGCCCGACTGGCGCCGCTACTTCGAGCAGCTGGGCGACGGCGCCGCCGAGGCGAGGCTCGGGCCCTCGTTCAAGCCGCGATCGGTGTTCAACGCCGCAGGCAACGGAGCCGAGGGCTCCGTCGCCTCTCGGGTGGCGCTTGCGCCGAGTCGAGGGTCCGCTGCCAACGGAGCGCCGCTGGCGGCGCCGAAGGTAGTCGCCCTCGAACCGTCGGCCGCGGCGCCCAACGCCGTGGACGCGCGCGTCGAGGCGCTCGTGCGCGCCTACCGGGTGCGGGGCCACATGATCGCGCAGATCGACCCGCTCGGCATGCCGCGGCGGATGCCGCCGGAGCTCGACCCGGCGTTCTTCGGCTTCTCCGAGGCCG
>DASVDK010000051.1:0-4662 GCA_036381125.1 Thermodesulfobacteriota bacterium
GGAGCGCCGCGGCAGCCGCTCGCATACACCACACACCGGCTCTGTGCGACGCCTTCTCGCAGGCGGCGCGGTCGTCGATGCCGCAGGACTTCGGCCACGGCGCCCGACGCGACGGAGTGACCCGACGGGTACCCCGGGAACGGCGGCGTCGGGATGTACGGCAACGAGGTCGGGTCGACGTCGCGTCGGATGGACGCGATGGGCCTGAGCAGCCAGGAGCGCGGCCGCGGGCTCCGTCACGCGGCACCGGGCCGCGCTCGCGCCGCAACGGTCAGACCGTACGCGAGCAGGACCACGATCGCGATGTGGTAGGCGACGTCGGGGACCGTGCGGGGACCGACGCCGACGATGATCGTGAAGATCCCGACGAGCGTCGCGAGAAGCGCGAATGCCTGAGCCCCCAGGCCGGCCCGGCTGGTCCACGCGGGGCGGATCCAGGTCAGCGCCAGGCCGACCAGCAGCACGACGGCGATCACGCTCTCGGCAATGCGAGCCTCCCGGTGCTGGTAGCCCTTGATGAGCAGCCCGGCGTGGGTTAGGGCGGCCACGACGAACGTGGCGGCCTCGACGAGCAGGAGCAGTCGGGTTCTCCGCGTCATGGTCTGGCACCTCCGTGTTCGGGGTCCGGAGCGCTCCCTCCGACCGCCCGACAGGATGCCGCGGGATCGCCAGGGGAATCCTTCGCTCGAGTAAAGCTCCGTAAACGTCGGCGAGTGCCACGAGCGTGCCGCGAGGCGCGTCGTGGCACGCCTCGTGCTCGAGTCTCCGGTCGATACGTGAGTCGACACGACGAGGAGAGCATGATGACGCATCGAGCGCTCGCGCTCGTCGCGAGCCTGTCCCTTGGCGTCGGGGCGGCAGGATGCGCGACGGAGGGGGAGCCCGGCAGGAGCGGGGCCGCCGACTCCGCCGAGCGGACGCCGCGGCCCGAAGGCCCGGCGCTGGGGGTCGGGCCGTGGACGCTGACCGGCGACGTGCCGCCGAACACCCGGCAGCCCGCGCTGGGCCACGGCGCCCCCGCGCCTCCGTCACCTGCCCGCTAGCCGCCGATCGCCCCGGCGCTGCGCGGCCCGTCTTGGAGGACCTGCCCCCGTCCGATTCGGCGAGCCGGCCGACCGCTCCGTGGGGCGGGACGCGCCGACGCGACCGGCCAGGGCCTGTCCGCAGAGACCGGTTGCGGGACCGGCCGGAGGTGCGGCCGACGGCCGGCGGACGCGGCGACACGGGAGCCCGGGCCGAGCGGCTCGGGGGTCGAGGGGACGCGAGCCGCTCGGCCGGCACCGGAGCGGGGAGGCGGGCCGCGCAGGCGGCCCCGGGCCGCAGGCCCGAGCGCCGTGACACCGGTCCGCGGGCGACCCGTCGGGACGGGGGCCGGACCGGCCCCGCCGTTCCGGGGGGCGAACGACCAGACGACGTGGCGCGGCGGGAGGCCCCTGCCAGGGCCTCGCCCCGAAGCGGTGCAGCCACAGCCTAGGCGGGTCGCTCGGAAGCCGCGGGCAACGGACGGCGCACGGCGAGATTGAGGAGGCCGAGCACGACGGCGGCGCCGACGGCGAGCCAGGTCGTCGTGCTGCTCACGGGGCCGATCCCGACGAGCGGGTCGACGGCGTAGGCGCCAGGCCCGGTGAAGGCGAGGACGAAGGTGCCGATCGCGTACACGAGCGCGAGCTCGTAGCCGTTCGCCTGATTGAAGAAGCCGTTCCTCCAGTGGACGGCCCCGATCGCGACGACCATCGTCACGATGACGAGCGCCGGGCCGAGCGGACCGAGGAAGCCCGCAGCGGTGAGGAGCCCGCCGCCCACCTCCCCGAGGCCGGCCGCGGTCGCGAAGAGCGCGCCCGGCCGGAACCCGAGGGTCTCCATGAACCCGCCGGTCCCCTTGATCCCGTAGCCGCCGAACCAGCCGAAGAGCTTCTGCGCGCCGTGCGCCGCGAGACCGAGGCCGAGGACCAGGCGCGCAATGAGGAGTGCTTCGTCCATTGTTGTGTCCCTCCGCGGCCGCGACGTGCGGCCTTAATCTCAGTACTGAAGCATCTGGCGTGCCCGGCGTCCAGCCGGGACCGCGCCGGCAGTCGGAACGCGGGGTTATGCAACCGGACCGCGGGTCCGGCACCGCGGCCATGCTGCAAGGCGTGACAGGCGGCGGCGCGGCGCGCTGCATCCTGAGACACGGCGTCCCGGGGTAGGATAGGCGTTCCGGGGAGGGGCCGAGATGCCTGTCGTCGAGGTCTGGACGGTCGCAGGGGCGTGGGGCGGGGAGCCGCCGGCCGCTCCGAAGGCGCGCTGACGCCGTGCCCGAACTGCCGGACGTCACGGTGTACGTCGAGGCGCTCCGGCGCCGCACGGTCGGCCGCACGCTGGCCGCCGTCCGCGTGGCGAGCCCGTTCGTGGTCCGCACGGCCGATCCTCCGCTGGCCGAGGCGGCGGGCCGGCGGGTCGTCGACGTGCGGCGTCTCGGCAAGCGGATCGTCCTGGCCCTCGACGGCGAGCTGTTCCTGGTCGTCCACCTCATGATCGCCGGCCGGCTCCACGCGAGACCGGCCGGCGCCCGGCTCGCGAGCAAGGTCGTGCTCGCGGCCTTCGACTTCCCGGGCGAGACCATCCTCCTCACCGAGGCGAGCACCAGGAAGCGGGCGTCGATCCACCTCGTTCGCGGCGAGGCCGCCCTCGCCGCCTTCGATCGCGGCGGCCTCGACGTCCTCGCCGCGGACCTCCCGGCCTTCCGCGCGGCGCTCGCGCGCGAGAGCCACACGCTCAAGCGCGCCCTCACCAACCCTCGCCTCTTCGACGGCATCGGCAACGCCTACTCGGACGAGATCCTCCATCGAGCCCGCCTCTCGCCAGCGAAGCTCACCGGGAGCCTGACAGAGGCCGAGGTCGAGCGGCTCTACCACGCGGCGCGCGACACGCTTGCCGGGTGGATCGCACGCCTGCGCGCCGAGACGGGGGAGGGGTTCCCGGAGAAGGTGACGGCCTTCCGGCCGGGGATGGCGGTGCACGGGCGCTACCGCCAGCCCTGCCCGGTCTGCGGCTCGCCGGTACAGCGGATCGTCTACGCCGAGAACGAAGCAAACTACTGCGCCACCTGCCAGACCGGGGGCCGGCTCCTCGCGGATCGCGCGCTGTCGCGCCTGCTCCACGCCGACTGGCCGCGGACGCTCGAGGCGCTCGAGGAGCGCCGCGAGGCGCTCAAGGGTCAGGACGCGGCGGCCAGCCGGGCGAGCCGCACCCCGATGTCCCAGAGGCCGCCGGGGAAGCGGGCCGCGTCGCGCAGGACCGATCCGAGCGACGCGACGAGGTGATCGATCTGCGCGTCGGTCACGACGAGCGGCGGGATGAGCTTGACGACCTCCGAGGCGCTCCCCGCCGACTGTCCGAGGATCCGGTGGCGCTCGAAGAGCGCCATGACGACCATCTGCGCGAAGAGCCCCTCGCGCATCGCCCGAAGGCTCCGCCAGCCGAGCTTGAGACGCCGCGAGCGCGGCTCGCCGAACTCGACGGCGACCATGAGGCCGAGGCCGCGGACGTCCTTGACGAACTCCGACTCGGCCTTGAGCCGCTCGAGGCCGGCTGCGAGCCGCGCGCCGGCTCGCGCGGCCCGCTCCACCAGGCGCTCTTCGTCGATCGCGTCGAGCGTGGCGAGACCGGCCGCCATGGCGAGGTCGTTCTCGGCGAAGGTCGCCGAGTTGACGACGCAGCGCTCCATGGTGTGGAAGACCCGCCGGTAGACGTCGGGGCGCAGCAGCACGGCGCCGACCGGCACGAGGCCGCCCGACAGCGCCTTCGCGAGGAGGAGCATGTCGGGAACGACGCCGTAGTGCTCGAGCGCGAAGAGGCGCCCCGTGCGGCCGAGGCCGGTCTGGATTTCGTCGAGCACGAGGAGCGTCCCGTACCGCTCGCAGAGGCGCCTGGCCTCCGCGAGGTACCCGTCGGGCGGCAGGTGGACGCCCCCGCCCTGGATGGGCTCGGTGATGAAGGCGGCGACGTCGCGCGCCGCGAGCTGCCGCTCGAGCGCCTCGAGGTCGCCGAACGGGACGTCGGTGAAGCCGGCGAGCAGCGGCCCGAAGCCCCGCCGGAAGTACTCGTGCCCCATCGCCGAGAGCGCCCCGTAGGTGAGGCCGTGATAGCCGTTCGCGCAGTAGACGACTCGCGTGCGGCCGGTCGCGTAGCGCGCGAACTTGAGGGCCGCCTCGGAGGCCTCGGTCCCCGAGTTGGTGAAGTGGGCCTGGCCGAGGTCGGCCGGCGCGCGGGCGGCGAGCGCCTCGGCGAGCAGGCCGGCCAGCAGCGGCGTGTCCATCTGGACGAGGTTCGCGCGCTCGAGGGCGAGCAGGTCGGCGATGGCCTTGACCACGGTGGGATGGTTGCGCCCCAGGTTGAAGACGCCCCAGCCGGACAGCGTGTCGAGGTACTCGTGGCCGTCGGCGTCGACGAGGACGGCGCCCTCGGCCCGCACCCAGGTGCGGTCGAAGCCGAGGGCGCGCACGACGCGCCCCATCTGCGGGTTCACGTAGCGATCGTAGAGCGAGCGGTGCTCGGCGGCGCGAGCGCGGACGATCTGGGCGAGGTCGAAGGGCATCGCGGCGCTCCTCCCCGGATGCCCTTATGGTGCGGCGCGGCGCGGCGCCGCGCCAGCCCGGCGCGCTACCGTTGGCGGGATGCTCG
>DASVDK010000052.1:0-9872 GCA_036381125.1 Thermodesulfobacteriota bacterium
CGGTCGCGAGGTCCTTGACCGGCTGGTTGACGCCCCGGTGCCCGAACTTGAGCTTGTAGGTGCGCGCCCCGAGGGCGAGGGCGAGGATCTGGTGGCCGAGACAGATGCCGAAGATCGGCCTCGCCTCGACGAGGCGCCGCACCTCCTCGGCGAGGCCGGGAACCGCGGCCGGATCGCCCGGGCCGTTGGAGAGGAAGACGCCGTCCGGATCGAGCCGCAGGACCTCGTCCGCGGTCGTCCGCGGCCCCACGACGGTGACCCGGCAACCCGCGCGGCGCAGCTGGCACAGGATGCTCCTCTTCAGCCCGAGGTCGTAGGCGACGACGTGCCGCCGGGCCGGCGGGTAGGGCCCCAGCCCGTCCGGCTCGTCGAACTCGACCGGCGCCTCGGGGCCGAGCCCGGTGACCAGGTCCTGCCCCGACATCCCGGGCAGCGCGCGCGCCCGCGCGACCAGCGCCGCCGGGTCGTCGGCCGTGGTCGACAGGACGCCGGGCATCGTCCCCACCATCCGGAGCTTCCGGGTGAGCGCCCGCGTGTCGATCCCCTGGATGCCGGGGACGCCGTGACGCCGCAGGTAGTCGCCGAACGAGCCCTCGCTGCGCCACGAGGAGGGGCGCTCGGTGTACTCGCGGACGACGAAGCCCTCGAGGTGGACGCGCGGCCCCTCGGCGTCGAGCGCGTTGACCCCGTAGTTGCCGATGAGGGGGTACGTCATGCAGACGATCTGGCCCCGGTAGGACGGATCGGTCGCGACCTCCTGGTAGCCGCTCATCGGCGTCGTGAAGACGACCTCGCCCCCCCGCTCGCCGTCCGCGCCGAACGCCTCCCCTTCGTAGACCGTGCCGTCCGCCAGCGCCAGATAGGCCTTCGTCATGGGTCGCTCACTTCGTCCCGAACTGCCGATCCCCGGCGTCGCCGAGCCCCGGCAGGATGTAGCCGCGCTCGTCGAGCTGCCGGTCGACGGCCGCGGCGATGATGCGGACGTCCGGATGCGCGCGCTCGACCCGCGCGACCCCCTCGGGCGCCCCGATCACGCAGACGAGGGTGATGTCGCTCGCCCCCTCCCGCTTGAGGAGGTCGATGGCCGCGACGGCGCTGCCGCCGGTGGCGAGCATCGGGTCGAGCACGAGGCAGCACCGCTCGTGCACGTCGGGCGGCAGGTTCGCGTAGTACCGGACCGCCTCGAGCGTGTCGTCGTCGCGGTAGATGCCGACGTGCCCCACCCGCGCCGACGGCACGAGCCGCAAGAGCCCCTCCACCATCCCGAGGCCGGCCCTGAGGATCGGCACGAGGACCAGCTTCTTGCCGGCCAGGCGCTTCGCCTTCGTCGCCTCGAGCGGGGTGATGATGCCGACCTCCTCGAGCGGCAGGTCGCGCGTCGCCTCGTAGCCGAGGAGGATGGCGATCTCCTCGAGCGCCTCGCGGAACTTCTTGGTGGAGGTCTCGACGCTTCGGAGGACCGTGAGCTTGTGCTGGACCAGCGGGTGCTCGACGAGAACGAGCCGGCCGCGCGTCATCTCCCCCTCCCCTGACGCTCGTACACCACCCGCCCCTCGACGAGCGTCGCCTCCACCCGCCCGGCGAGCCGCCAGCCGCCGAAGGGCGTGTTGCGCGACCGGCTCCTCAGCGCGGCCCGGTCCACGACCCACTCGGCCTCGAGGTCGACGAGCGCGAGGTCGGCCGGCGCCCCCTCGGCGAGCCGGCCCGCCGGAAGCCCCAGCAGCTCGGCCGGCCGGACCGTGAGGGCCGCCAGCGCCTGTCGCAGCGTGAGGCGTCCCGCCCGGACGAGCGCGAGCGTGAGCGCGAGCTCGGTCTCGAGCCCCAGGATGCCGTTGGCGGCGCGCACGAACTCGACCCGCTTGTCGTCCTCGTGGTGGGGCGCGTGGTCGCTCGCGATCAGGTCGATGGTGCCGTCGGCGAGCCCCTCGATCACCGCCTCCCGATCGGCCGCCGACCGGAGCGGCGGGTTCATCTTGGCGTTCACGTCGTAGCCGCGCACCGCCTCGTCGGTCAACGTGAAGTAGTGCGGCGCCGTCTCGGCCGTCACCCGGACGCCGCGGCGCTTCGCCTCGCGCACGGCGGCGATCCCGCCGGCCGTGCTGAGGTGGGCGATGTGCAGGCGCGCGCCGGTCAGCTCGGCCAGCGCGATGTCGCGGCGCACCATCACCTCCTCGGCCGCCGCCGGCACGCCGGCGAGGCCGAGCTCGGTCGCGACCCCCCCCTCGTTCATGGCCCCGCCCTTCGAGAGCGCCAGATCCTCGCAGTGCGAGATGACGACGAAGTCGAACGCCCTGGCGTACTCCATGGCGCGCCGCTGCACCTCGCTGTCCATCACCGGCCGCCCGTCGTCCGAGAGCGCCACGGCCCCCGCCTCGCGCTGGTAGCCGTACTCGGCGATCTCCTGCCCCTCGAGCCGCCTGGTGACCGCGGCGATCGGGTAGACGCGGGCGAGGCCGGCCGCCGCCGCCTGCTTCCGCATGAACTCGGTGATGGCCGGGTCGTCGTTGGGCGGCACGGTGTTGGCCATGCAGGCGACGCTCGTCACGCCGCCCGCCACGGCGGCCGCCGTGCCGGTCGCGATGGTCTCCTTGTACTCCTGCCCCGGCTCCCGCAGGTGGACGTGGATGTCGACCAGCCCCGGCACGACGAGGAGCCCCTCCGCGGGGAGCACGCGGGCGCCGGCCCGCGGCAGGCCGCGGCCGGTGCCCGCGATCCGGCCGTCCTCGACGAGCAGGTCGGCCACCTCGTCACGGCCGGTCGCCGGATCGAAGAGGCGGCCCCCGGTGATGATCAGCTTCATGCGGCGGCCTCCCCGCCTCCCGCGAGGGCGAAGAGGATCGCCATGCGGACGGCGACGCCGTTGGTGACCTGGTCGAGGACGACCGACGCGTCGCCGTCGGCCACGTCGCTCGAGATCTCGACGCCCCGGTTCATGGGGCCCGGGTGCATGACGAGCGCGTCCGGCGCCGCCAGCTCGAGCTTCTTCCGGTCGAGCCCCCAGAAGCGGCTGTACTCGCGGATCGACGGCACGAACGACCGCGCCATCCGCTCGAGCTGCAGCCGGAGGACCATGACGACGTCGGCCCCCTCGATCGCGGGCTCGGGCCGGGCGTGGACCCGCGCGCCGAGCGCCGGAAGCCCGGGCGGCAGGAGCGTCGGCGGCCCCGCCAGATGCACCTCGGCGCCGAGCGTCGTGAGACCGTAGAGGTTCGAGCGCGCCACGCGACTGTGCGCGATGTCGCCGAGGATCGCCACCTTGAGGCCGGCGATCCGGCCCTTCTTCTCCCGGATCGTCAGCGCGTCGAGGAGCCCCTGCGACGGGTGCTCGTTCGCGCCGTCGCCGGCGTTGACCACCGCGATCCGCAGCATCGCCGCGAGCATGTGCGGCGCGCCCGAGGCAGGGTGCCGCATGACGATCACGTCGGGGCGCATCGCCTCGAGGGTGCGCGCGGTGTCGAGCAGCGTCTCCCCCTTCTGGACGCTCGACGACGAGGCCGAGATGTTGATGGCGTCGGCCGAGAGCCACTTGGCCGCGATCTCGAACGAGGAGCGCGTGCGGGTCGAGTTCTCGAAGAAGAGGTTCACCACCGTCTTGCCGCGCAGCGCCGGCACCTTCTTGATCGGCCGGCTCGCGATCTCCTTGAACGCGACGGCGGCGTCGAGGAGCCCGGTGAGGGTCTCGGCGTCGAGCCCCCGCAGCCCCAGCAGGTGACGGAGCCGCACCCGGGGGGCCGTCATCGCGCGGCCTCCAGCGGCTCGCGGCCGGCTTCAACGGCTCGCCGCCCGCGCCGCGCTCCGGCCGGGGCAAGCTCGGCCTCCGCCCGGCGGAGCTTCGTCCCGCGCGCCGACGCCGGCAGCCGCCCGCCTCCGCTCGGCCTCACGGCCTCGCCTCCTCGACGATGACGACCTCGTCGCGCCCCCCCTCCTCGGCGAGCCGCACCTCCACCTGCTCGCGGCGCGAGGTGGGGACGTTGCGGCCGACGAAGTCGGCGCGGATCGGCAGCTCCCGGTGGCCCCGGTCGATCAGGACGGCGAGCTGGATCCGGCCGGGCCGGCCGAGGTCCATGAGGGCGTCGAGGGCCGCGCGCACGGTGCGCCCGGTGTAGAGGACGTCGTCGACCAGGACGACGCGCTTGCCGTCGACCGGGAAGGGCACCTCGGTGAGCCGCACCTGAGGCTGATCGACGCGGCCGGCCAGGTCGTCGCGGTAGAGGGTGATGTCGATGCGGCCGAGCGGAACGTCGGCCCCCTGGATATCGCGCAGCCGGGCGGCGAGGCGGGCGGCAAGATGGGCGCCGCCGCGCAGGACGCCGACCAGGGCAAGCGCCTCGTCGTCGCGGTTCTGCTCGACGATCTCGTGGGCGATCCGGCTCAGGGCACGGTCGATGCCCGTCCGGTCGAGGATGACTTTCGGCACGTGGGACGGCCCCTTTGGCCGCCTCACTGGACGGCCTTAAAAGGTTCCGGGGGGAAGATGCGCTGGGATTCTACTCCCGCCGGATGGGGAGGTCAACCTCGGGGGCGAAGTGCAGGATGACGACCTTGCCGCCGACCAGCTCGACCGGGACCTCGTACTCCGCCCAGACGGCGATCGTCTGCGCCTCGGTGTCGCGCTCGATGCCGATCATGTCGGGCCCCCAGTCGTCGAAGCCGATGTCGTGCGCCTTCGCGAGGATGTAGCCGCGCATCTCCTCGTCGGTCACGACGTGGGCGCGGCGCGCCTCGTCGTCGAAGGCGTTCTCGAGCTGGTAGTTGCGGATGTAGGGCGGGGCGAACTTGACGGCGCCGTACGTCCCGGCGAGCGCCAGGACGAGCAGGGTCACGGTGAGCCGGTTCAGCCCCGACTGACGGCGGTCGGAATGCCCGACTACGCGGCGCGGCATGATCGGCATCACGGTCCGGTCTCCTTCGGGGGGGTGCACCCGCACCGGCGGGCCGCAGCCCCTCGGGCCGGCCCTATATCAGCCCCACGCCGCCGGTGTCAAGGGATTCCGTCGCCGAGCCGGCCCCACCGGACCCGCTGCCAGATGGGCCCCCGGTCCTCCCAGTCCCAGGACCAGTAGATGACGAACGCCTTGCCCCGGATGTCCTTCATGGGGACGTAGCCCCAGAAGCGGCTGTCCTGACTCTGGTCGCGGTTGTCCCCCATCATGAAGTAGTGCTCCGGGGGGACCGTGCAGGGGCCGAACCAGTCGCGGAAGACATCGGAGCCGGGCCGCGGGAACTCGCAGTCCCGGACCGCGGTCATGATGCGGTCGCCGGGCTCCTCGACGGGCCGCTCGTCCACGTGGATGGCGTGCGCCTCCTGATCGGACGGCTTGCCGTTGACGTAGACCTTCTTGGCGCGGACCTCGATCGTGTCGCCGGGCACCCCGACGATGCGCTTGATGAAGTCCCGGTTGGGGTCGTCGGGCGGCACGAAGACGACGACGTCGCCGCGCCGCGGGGCGCGCAGGCCGGGCAGTCGGTAGTCGGTGCCGGGGATCTTGATCCCGTAGATGAACTTGTTCACCAGGATGTGGTCGCCCACGAGGAGCGTCGGCACCATGGAGCGCGACGGGATCTTGTAGGCCTGCACCACGAAGACCCGCACCACCGCCGCCAGGAGCAAGGCCACGACGACGGCCTCGAGGATCTCCCGGAACTGCGACTTGGCGCGGACGGCGCTCTGCGGTTCGACGGTGTTGGACACCTCGTCAGCCCTGGACCTTGAGGATGGCAAGGAACGCCTCCTGCGGGATCTCGACGCTGCCGACCTGCTTCATCCTGCGCTTGCCCTCCTTCTGCTTCTCGAGGAGCTTGCGCTTGCGGGTGATGTCGCCACCGTAGCACTTGGCCGTGACGTTCTTCCGGAGCGCCCCTTTGGTCTCCCGTGCGATGATCTTGGCGCCGATGGCGGCCTGGATGGCCACCTCGAACTGCTGCCTGGGGATCAGTTCTTTCATCTTCTCGGTCAGCTCCCGCCCGCGCTGGTAGGCCTTGTCGCGGTGGCTGATGATGGAGAGCGCGTCCACCATCTCGCCGTTCACCAGGATGTCGACCCGCACGAGGTCGCTCTCCCGGTAGCCGATCGGCTCGTAGTCGAGCGACGCGTAGCCCTTGCTGACGCTCTTCAGGCGGTCGTAGAAGTCGGTGACCACCTCGTTCAGCGGCAGCTCGTACGTGATCATGACGCGCGTGGCGGAGACGTATTTGATCTCCTTCTGGACCCCCCGCCGCTCCTGGCACAGCCGGAGGACCGCGCCCATGTACTCGCTCGGCACGTGGATCGTCGCCTGGATGAACGGCTCCTCGATGGACGTCCGGTGCTGCGGGTCGGGCAGCTTCGCGGGGTTGTCCACCTGGATCACCTCGCCCCGGTTCGTCGTCACGCGGTAGACGACCGTGGGGGCGGTCGTGATGAGGTCGAGGCCGTACTCCCGCTCGAGCCGCTCCTGGACGATCTCCATGTGGAGGAGCCCGAGGTAGCCGCAGCGGAACCCGAAGCCGAGCGCCGCCGAGGTCTCGGGCTCGAAGGTGAACGAGGAGTCGTTCAGCCTGAGCTTCTCGAGGGCGCTCCTGAGGTCGTCGTAGTCGGCCGTGTCGGTCGGGTAGAGCCCCGAGAAGACCATCGGCTTGACGATCTTGAACCCCGGCAGCGGCTCGGCCGCCGGACGGGCCGCGTCGGTCACCGTATCGCCGATCTTCGGGTCGTGTACGTCCTTGATGTTGGCCGTGACCAGGCCGACCTCGCCGGGGCCGAGGGCGTCCACCTCTCGCGCCGTCGGCGCGAGGATGCCGACCTTCTGCACCTCGAAGGTCTTCCGGCTCGACATGAAGAGGATGCGCTGCCCGCGGCGCAGCGTCCCGTCGACCACGCGGACCAGGATGACGGCGCCCTGGTAGCTGTCGAACCAGGAGTCGAAGAGGAGGGCTTTCAGCGGCGCCTCCGCGTCGCCCCTGGGCGGCGGGATCTTCCTCACCACCGCCTCGAGGATCTCGTCGACCCCCGTCCCCTCCTTGGCCGAGGCGAGGATCGCCTCCGAGGCGTCGATGCCGATCGCGTCCTCGATCTCGCGGCGGACCGCTTCGGGGTCGGCCGACGGCAGGTCGATCTTGTTGAGGACCGGGATGATCTCGAGGTTGTTGTCGATGGCCAGGTAGACGTTCGCGAGGGTCTGCGCCTCGACGCCCTGCGACGCGTCGACGACCAGGACGGCCCCCTCGCAGGCGGCGAGCGAGCGGCTCACCTCGTAGGAGAAGTCGACGTGGCCCGGCGTGTCGATCAGGTTCAGCACGTAGGTCTCGCCGTCCTTCGCCCGGTACGTCAGCCGCACCGTCTGGGCCTTGATGGTGATGCCGCGCTCGCGCTCCAGCTCCATGTTGTCGAGGAACTGGGCCATCTTCTCGCGGTCGGAGACCGCGCCGGTCCGCTCGAGGATGCGGTCGGCGAGCGTCGACTTGCCGTGGTCGACGTGGGCGATGATCGAGAAGTTGCGGATGCGCGCGAGCGGCACGCTCATGCCGTCACCCGTACGCGTCCCGCGGCCGGCTCCACCTTCACCTTCGCGATGCGGCGGCCGTCGAGGTTGACCACCGTGAACTTGTACCCTTCGTGCGTGACGATCTCGCCTCCCTTGGGGATGCGCTGGAGCATGGCCAGCATGAAGCCGGCCACCGTCTCGAACTCCGTCGACTCGGGGATGGGCACCCCGTACTGCTCGCGCAGGTCGCGGGCCGAGAGCGAGGCGTCGACCACCAGGGAGCCGTCCGGCTGCCGCTCCACCGGCCGCTCGTCGACCTCCCGCTCGTCGCGGATCTCGCCGACGATCTCCTCGATGAGGTCCTCGACCGTCGCGAGCCCGCGCGTCGAGCCGAACTCGTCGAGCACGACGGCCATCCGCATCCGGCGGCGCCGGAGTTCCTGGAGGAGCTGGCCCACCTTCTTCGTCTCCGGCACGAAGGCGACCGGCCGGACGAGCGCGCGCAGGTCGATCGGCTCCTTGCGGACGAGGGCCCCCAGGAGGTCCCGGTCGTCCACGTAGCCCAGCACCTGGTCGAGCGTTCGCTCGTAGACCGGCAGCCTGGAGAAGCCGCTCTCCACGACCGCGTGGAGCACCTCGGCCGGGGCGGCGTCCACGGCGACCGCCTTGATCTTGTGCGCCGGCGTCATGACCTCCCGGACCGGCGTGTCGCTGAACTCGAACACCGACGTGAGCAGCTCCCGCTCGCGGCGGTCGAGGAGACCCTTCTCCGCCGCGGCGGTGATGAGCATCTTCAACTCCTCCTCGGACACCGCGGCGATGTGCTCGGCCGCCTGCCTGAGCCCGAACACCCTGAGGACGAGCCGCGCCGACCCGTTGAGCGCGCGGATGGCGGGCTCGAACAGACGAAGGAACCACGCTGTCGGCCGGGCCACCCAGAGCGCGGTCGGCTCCGCATGGGTCAGCGCCACGCTCTTCGGCGCCAGCTCTCCGAGGACCACGTGCAGGAACGTGATCGTCACGAAGGCGAGCGCGATGGCCGCCGAGTGCGCCGCGGCCGTCCCGAGGCCGAGCGGCAGCCACGCGAGCGCCGGCTCGATCAGGTGCGCGACCGCCGGCTCGCCGATCCACCCGAGCGCCAGCGACGCCAGGGTGATGCCGAGCTGCGTGGCCGAGATGAAGTCGTCGAGGTGCTCCAGGGCACGCTTGACGTCGGCCGCGCGGCGATGGCCCGCCCGGGCCAGCTCCTCGATCCGCGTCCGGCGCACCCCGACCAGGGCGAACTCGGTGGCCACGAAGAACGCGTTCGCCCCGACCAGTACCACCACGGCGGCCAGGCGCCAGACCGTGTCCACGTGGTCAGGTAGCCGGGCCGCGTCCATCAGGCATGCGGCCGGATGTCGGCCCGATCGGCCCCTCGAGGCTCCATGGCCGCCATCGCCCGCCGCTCGGCTCGGCGGTGGCGCCGGGCGCGCCGCTTGACGTGCACGACGCGCGCGATCCGGACCGTGAGCAGGTAGGAGCCGGCCGCGAAGACCGCGGCGACCACCGTGTTGCCGACCACGTAGATCAGCCCGAGGTGGCCGAAGATGGCGGCCCAGTTGTTCTCGAAGTCCTTCGCCACCTCGAGGATTCTGGCGCTGTCCGCCTGGAAGATGAAGCCCCCCACCACCGCCGACAGGGTCCAGAACGGGACCGTGGTGAACGGGTTCATGATGACGCTGCCGAGGAGCGCCGCCGCCCGGTTCACGTGGAGCCGATGGGCCAGGGCGACCGCCAGGATGAGCCCGAGCCCGAAGGTCGGGAAGACGCCGAGGAAGACCCCGAGCGCGACGCCGCCGCCGATCTTCTCGGGCGAGTCGTCGATCCGGACGAGCCGTAGGTAGTAGTAGCGGAGAACCCGGCCGACCCGCCGGCTGAACCCCTGACTCGCTCGCATCGGCCCCCGGGACGCTCCGCCCCTCGCGGTCCGCTTACCTGGCTACGCGGTGAAACCACCCGACTACGCGGTCGAACTACCTGACTACGCGGTCCAACTAACTACGCGGTCGAACTACCTGGCTACGCGGTCCAACTACCGCGACTACGCGGACGAGACGCGGGAGTGTAGCACGACGGCCCGGATTTTCCAATCGAGGCGCGCCCTTAGCCCTCGCCAACCGATTCGAGCGGCTCTCCGCGGAGCTTGGCACGCAGGTAGAGGAGCCCGATCCGAGCCAGCGCCGTGATCGGCACGGCCAGCAGGACGCCGAGCACCCCGAACAGGTTCCCGGCCGCCGTCGCGGCCAGGATGACGACAGCCGGGTTCAGCTTGAGCTCGCCTCCCTCGATCCTGGGCGACAGGACGAACTGCTCCACCTGCTGGACGCCGACGTACAGCGCGATCACCAGGAGCGCTCGGCCCGGGTC
>DASVDK010000053.1:0-25451 GCA_036381125.1 Thermodesulfobacteriota bacterium
CGCCTCGACGTCCGCGGCCGCGAGCGCCGGCCCCCGGAGGAGGCTCGCAGAGCCCGGGCGGACGCGCCGGCAGAGGAGCCGGCCGCCCGGTCCCCGCACCTCGCCGCCCGGCGCGCCGAACGGGTCGCCCGCCACGCCGACGTCGACGACGACCACGTCCGCGCCGACCGCCCGCGCCAGGGCGTTGACGGCCGCGCCGCCCTTGATGAAGTTCCTGATCATCTCCCGCGTGACGACCTGCGGGTAGGCGCTGACCCCGTCGGCGGCCACGCCGTGGTCGGCGGCGAAGACGAAGACCGCGGCAGGCGCGGCGACCGGCCGGTCGGTCCCCTGGAGGGCGGCGACGCGGGCGGCGAGGCCCTCGAGTCGCCCGAGGCTCCCCTTCGGCTTGGTGAGACGATCGAGCCGGGCGCGTGCCGGCGCCTCGGCGTCTGGCGGCAGCGGGCGCACCGCCCCGGCGGCCGCCCGCCAGCCCGGCATCACGCGATCCACATCTCGCGCTCGAAGTCCTCGGTCGGGACCGTCAGCTCGAGCGCCCCATGGGCAGGCCACTGCTCCACGGTGTCCGTGCCGCGCCGGACGGCGAGACGGAAGCGCAGCTCCGCGCCCGGCTCCACGCCGAGGTCCCGGAACGGCACGGCCAGCTCGAGGATGTCCCTCGCCGCCACGGCCGGGACGGGGAGCGTGCGGCCGGACGCCCGGCGCAGGACCGCCGTCGGACGCGCCGCCTGGTCGAGGTGCACGTCGACCTCCATGACCTCGGGCTGAGTGACGAGCAGGGCGAAGCCGACCGCCGCCTGAGGCGCCGCCCCGTCGACGAGGCTCTGCAGGGAGACGGCGGGGTCCACGCGCAGGTAGAGCGACTCGAGGTCGAAGCCGTAGCGGAACTCGTGTACGACGCCGGCCGCCTGGTGCATGGCGCCGCCGGCCTTGCCCGGCTCGAAGCGGCCCGAGCCGTACCACTCGTAGTAGTCGGTGACCGCGCCGTCGATCGTCGGCGTGACGAAGGCGCGCGGCCGTTCCTCCGGCGCGTGGACCCGGAATCGCCCCTTGATCGGGATCGCGAGGTCGCTCGGCGCCGGCCGGCCGATCAGCCGGTAGAGGCGCAGCAGGCGGTGCCGGAAGAGGGTGTCGAACGCCATCTCGTCCGCGGAGTGGTGCTCGTCACCGTACCACCAGGTCCAGTCGCTCCCCTCGGCGGCGTAGAGCGACTCCCAGGCCTCGGCGAGCGCGTCGGGGGTCGGCCGGGTCCCGCCGTCGCCCTCGGCCGCCGCGACGAGCGCCGCGCGCGCCGCGCAGACGGCGTCCCACGCGGCGTTGTCCTCCTCGTGGCCGATCCAGACCCGGAAGTTGTGGTTGATCCAGGAGCCGGCGAACAGGTGCGGCAGCTCGGTCGAGGCCGGGTGCGCCGCGAGGTGCTCGCTCACGGTCACGGCGCGGAGCGTGCGCGACTCCGAGAGCCGCTCGTAGAGCCGCGCGAAGAAGGCGCGCCCGTCGTCCGGGTAATGCTCCCAGGCGTTCTCCCCGTCGAGGATGATGGAGACCAGCGCGTGGCCGTCGCGGTTGGCCTCCCCCAGCGCCGCGGCGATCCCCTCGAGGCGCGCGACCAGGTCGTCCGCGGCGGTCGCCGGCTCCCAGCGGCTGTAGACGAAGCCGAGGAGGTCGGAGAGGACGTGGTCGCGAAAGACGATCGACAGGTCGACGCCGCCCGCCCGCCTCAGCCGATACGGCTTGTAGAGCGCGGCCGACCGCGCGCGGGCCCCCTCCCCTGCCGGCGCGAAGTGGACCCCGAGCGACCGTGCCAGGACCTCCTCGTCCGATGCGAGCCAGCGGAAGCCGGCCCGCGCCGCGAGCGGCAGGATCGCCTCGCTCACCGAGCCTTCCGACGGCCAGAGGCCGACGACGGGCCGCCCCATCCGCTCCCGCATGAAGGCGGCGGCCTTCTCGAGCTGCGCGGCGGCGTCCTCCGGGTGGGCGAAGCGGCGCATCGGCAACCGGATGTCGGGCAGGGCCTCCCGCGCGGCGTTCGTGTCGCAGAGCAGCGGCAGGATCGGATGGTAGAAGGGCGTGGTCGACACCTCGATCCGCCCCTGGTCGAGGAGCCGGCGGTGGAGCGGCACGATGTCGGCGAGGATGGCGCGCATCCGCTCGCCGAGGCGGTGCTTGTCGGCCTCGGTGTAGTCGCGCCCCTTCGCCGCGAGCGCCGCGAGCTCGGGGTCGGCGTCGCGCGTGAAGGGGTCGATCCAGGCGAGGTGGAAGAGCACCTGGAGGTCGCGCAGCTCCTGCTCCGAGAAGGTGGGTGCGACCGCGGCGAGATCCGAGGCGTCGACGCCTCGCCCCCGCTTCTCGAACAGCTCCCGGTAGCGCGGCATCGGCCGGATCATCGTGTCCGGGTTGGCCTGGAAGAAGCGCCGCACGAGATCCACTCGCTCCTCGGCGGAGAGCTGCGCGGCGGGCCGCTCGAAGAGCCGCAGCTCCCGGTCGGGGAACTCCCCCCGCGCGGCGGCCTCGAGCTGGACCACGAGCGACGGCACGAGGTTGAAGGTCTGGTGCACGGCCGGGAACGGCTCGAGCATCGCCGCCATGTCGTGGTAGTCCTTGAGGCCGTGGAGGCGGGTCCACGGCAGCCGGGCCTCGCCGCGGTCCAGGTCGCGGTAGTCCGGCTGGTGCATGTGCCAGACGAACGCGACGGCCAGCGGCGGGACCGCCGCGCGGGTCATCGTGCCGGCGGCGACGCGGCGGGGGCGGGAGCGCCGCCGAGGGCGGCGAGCCGCTCCCCGGCGAGCTGGACGGTGCGGCTGCCCGCGGCCGAGCCGTTGCCGCCGAGGGCGGCGGTCCCGTCGGCGTACGCCTTGCGGGCGGCCTCCTTCTGGCCGAGCGCCTCGTAGGCCCGGCCGAGGTCGAGGAGCGCGACCCCGCGCAGCGGCCCGTCCCCCTCGACGAGCGGCGTCCAGGCCTCGACCGCGCCGGCCGCGTTGCCCGCGGCGAGGCGCGCGTGGCCGAGCCCCAGCCGCGCGGCCGCCTCGGCGAGCTCGTTGGGGGCGACCGCCATGGCGGCCTGGTAGGCCGCCTCGGCCCCCCTGGCGTCGCCGGACCTGAGGAGCGCGTGGCCCACGTAGAGCGACGCCATCGCCCCCGCGTCGGTCCCGGAGAAGCGCGCCGCCGCCTCGCGCAGGGCGGGAAGCGCCGCCCGCGCCGACTCGGGCGTCGGGCCGCCGGCCGCGGGGTCGCTCCCCTGGTACTGCGCGATCGCCGCGGCGACCGCGGCGGCGGCCCGGGCCTCCCGATCGGCGGCGCGGTCGCGCCACCAGGCGCCGCCCCCGACGAGCGCCGCGACGAGCACCACCACGCCGAGGGCAAGCGGCCAGCGCTCGGCCAGGGCCCGACCGACGTGCCGCACCTCGCGCTGGAACGCGTCGGGCCTCCTGAGGGACTTGCGATCGATGCGGCTCACGGGCGGCTGCCTCCGAGGTCCTCGAGGGTGAGGTTGTCGAGGATGTCGGCCCACTTGCGCGCCTCGGCGCTGCGGTCGGCCGGCTCGGCGCTCCGCTTGGCGACGTCGGCCCGTCGGCTCTTCTCGAGCACCCGGTCGTCCACGTAGATCGGCGCGTTCGTCCTGAGCGCGATGGCGATGGCGTCCGACGGGCGGCTGTCCACGACGTAGGACCGGCCGTGCGACTGCAGGTGGATCGTCGCGTAGAAGGTGTTCTCGCGCAGGTCGGTCACCTCGACCCGGTCGACCTGGACGTCGAGCTGCTCGAAGATGTTCTTGACGAGGTCGTGCGTCATGGGGCGCGCGAGCGTGATCTTCTCGAGCTCCGTGGCGATCGACGACGCCTCGAGGAGCCCGATCCAGATGGGGAGCGCGTTGCGGTCCTCGGCGTCCTTGAGGATGATGATCGGGACGCTCGTGAAGGGGTCGATCGTCAGCCCCGAGACCTTCATGATCCGCAGCATCGTTTCCGCCTCCTTCAGGCGACGAACGCCTGGGTCGCGGGGCCCGCGCAGGCCGACACGCCGTCGCCGGTGCCGGCCGGCAGGCCGCGGAGCGAGTGCGGGAGCGCTTCGGTGATGTGCACCGGGACGAGCCGGCCCACGAGGGCGGGGTCGCCCGGGAAGTTTACGACGAGGTTCGTCCGGGTGCGTCCGGCGAGCCCGTCTCCCTTCCGGGCCCGGCCCTCGACGAGCACCTCGAGCGTCCGCCCCACCTGCCGCGCGCGGAACGCGTCGGCCAGCCGGCCCTGCAGCGCAAGGGCGCGCGCGAGGCGCGCCTCCTTGACCGGCTCCGGCACCTGGTCCGGCAGCCGGGCGGCCGCCGTCCGGGGCCGCGGCGAGTACTTGAAGACGAAGGCGTCGGCGAAGCCGACCTCCTCCATGAGGGCGAGCGTCGCCTCGAAGTCCGCCTCGGTCTCCCCGGGGAACCCGACGATCACGTCGGTGGTCAGGGCCAGCTCCGGGACGCGCGCCTTGAGGCGGCGCACGACGTCGAGGTAGCGGTCGAGCGTGTACTCGCGGCGCATCGCCTCGAGGACCCGCGCCGAGCCGGACTGCACCGGCAGGTGGAGGTGCTCGCAGAGCGTCCTGAGCCGCCCGTAGGCCTCGATGAGGCCGTCGGAGAGATCCACCGGGTGGGACGTGGTGAAGCGCACCCGCTCGAGCCCGTCGACGCGGTCGAGGCGCTCGAGGAGCCCGACGAAGGTCTCGCCGCACCCGCGCTTGCGGCCGTAGGAGTTCACGTTCTGGCCGAGGAGGGTGACCTCCTTGATGCCGCGCGCCGCGAGCCCCTCGACCTCCTGCACGATGTCCCACGCCGGCCGGCTCCGCTCGCGACCCCGCACGTAGGGCACGATGCAGAAGCTGCAGAAGTGGTCGCAGCCCCGCATGATCGTGACGAAGGCCTTGACCCGACCCGTCCCCTCCCCGCTCCGGGGCACGAGGTGGTCGATGTAGGCCTGCGTGTCGGGCTCGGCCGGATAGGTGGGCCGGAAGCGCGTCGAGACCGCCCGCTCGGCGCGGCCCTCCGCGGGGCGGACGCGGGCGAGGAGCGAGGGGAGCGCGTCGATGGCGTCGGTGCCGAGGACGAGGTCGAGGTGCGGCACGCGCGCGAGCAGCGCCGCCCCCTGCTGCTGCGCCACGCAGCCGCCGACGCCGACCACGACCGAGGGGTTCCGCCGCTTCAGCTCGCCGAAGGTGCCGAGGATCGAGTAGACCTTCTGCTCGGAGCGGTCGCGCACCGTGCAGGTGTTGAGGAAGACGAGGTCGGCCTCCTCCTGGCGCTCGGTCGGGGTGTAGCCGAGGGCCACCAGCTTCGCGAGGATGCGCTCGGTGTCGTGCTCGTTCATCTGGCAGCCCATCGTCTGCACGAACACGCGCTTCTGGCCGTCCGGCATGGGGGTGAGGGTAGGCAACGGCGCGCCGGAAGTCAAGGAACGGCCGGGGGTTACTGGCCCATCCCCCAGTCGACGATCCGCTGGATCAGCACGTCGTAGGCCAGCCCCGCGGCGGCCGCCGCCTGGGCGAAGTCCTCGTCGGCGGCCAGGCTCGGGTTCGGGTTCGCCTCGATCACGACCACCTCGTGGTCGCGCGTGAGCCGCAGGTCGATGCGGACGTAGCCCCGGGCCTGGAGCACCTGGGCGGTCCGCCGGCAGACGTCGGCGATCTGGCGCGCGACCCGCTCGGGCAGCTCTCCCGCCGGCCCGTTGCGGATGCCCCAGCGCTTCCGGTACTCCGCGTCCCACTTGGCCTTGTAGGTGGCGAAGGCCGGCGTCCCCTCGGGGACGTTGTCGAAGAAGAGCTCCCGCGGCGGGAAGACCGCGAGCCGCTTCAACCCGGCCACGCCCACGTAGAACTCGCGGCCGTCGACGAACTCCTCGATGAGGGCGTCCTCCTGCTGCCGCTCGTGGATGAAGCGGACCCGCTCGAGGCAGTCCTCCTCGTTCGACACCAGCGACTTCTGCGAGATCCCGGCCGAGCTCTCCTGCCCCACCGGCTTGACGAACGCCGGGTAGCCGAAGCGGCCGAGCGCCTTGAGGGGGTGGGCGCGATGGGAGACGACGAAGCGCGGCACGCGGATCTTGTGGTACGCGAGGATCTTCTTCGCGACCCCCTTGTTCTTGCAGAGCGCGAGCGCGCCCGAGGCGACGCCGGTATAGCGGACGCCGAGCATCTCGAGGAGCCCCGCGAAGGCCGGCTCGTGCGCCCGGTCGCCGTTCACCGCCTCGACCAGGTTGAACACGATGTCGGGCGCCTCCGCCCGTATCCGCTCGGCCACCTTGAGGACGTCGCGGTGCACGCCGGCGATCACGACCGCGTGGCCGAGACGTTCGAGCGCCGAGACGACGTCGCGCGTCGTCTCCCAGTCCGGCTCCTCGAAGTGCTGGCGGTAGTCGTAGTCGGCCGCCGGCTCGAAGTTCGTGTCGATGGCGACGAGGACTTTCAGCTTGCGCTTCATCGGAGCGTGGGCGTCATGCGAGCACGGGCCTCATACGATCCTCTTGAACTTACCGGTGAGGAGGTAGTTCGTCACGAGCGTGGACAGGAAGGCGGCCAGCTCGAAGCCGGTCTGGGCCTCGTCCTTGCCCACGTAGAGCTTGAGCGTCGTGCAGCGCGCGGCGAGCTTGGTGATGAGGTTGTCCACCGTGTACTTCCGCTCGCCGGTGAACCGCGCGACGGCGTCGATGATGGCACGCCGGCGCCGGCGCAGGAACTTCGACGCCGGCTCCGCGCCGGGCGTGAGGGGCGCCGGCGCGAAGATGCGCGTCAGGTCGGCGTCGTACACGTCGGGCGCGTCCTGGCCGTAGAGGCGGCGGCGGCGCTTGTAGTAGTGCTCGAGCGTCATCCGCAGCGTCGAGGCGCGGCTCGTGAGGGGGCCGCGGGCCACGCGCGGCGGCTTGCCGACGACCTCCGTGCGCACGATCTCGTCCACGTACTCGAGCTTGGCCAGCGCCTTCCAGCCGGCGTACTTCCGCCGCCAGTCGATGTGCGGCGAGAGCCAGACGGCGAAGGTCTCCGCGAAGTCCTCGTCCGGGTGCGCCTGCGCGTAGAAGTTGTCGATGTGGCGCACGAAGCTGCGGCTGTAGGGTCGCGGGCGGTAGTTGTCGGGATCGTAGACCTCGGCCGAGCCGAAGAGGGCCGCCCGCCGCGGATCGGCCGCGAGCCGATAGGCGTGGTCGATGGCGTGCCCGGCCTCGTGCCTGAGCAGCGTCATGCAGCTCGCGGGGTCGCCGCCTTCGACCTCGAGCATCATCCGCGCCTCGAGCTGCGTGAGCCGCGGGTGGGCCAGGTAGAACGGGATGGCGATGGCCGGCACGCCGTCGGGCGAGAACCACTCGTCGCCCAGGTAGACGATCGGGCGGAAGCCGATCCCCCTGGCCGCAAGCTCGGCGAAGAGGTCCGCCACGCGCCCCTCGAGGGGGCTCCCCTCGACGGCGAGCGGGAGCTGGCAGATGCGCAGCGCCAGCAGCTCCTCGTCCCGAAGCTGGTGCCAGTCGGCCGGCGCCGGCTGGCAGGGCGTGCCGCGCGTCATGGCCGCCTTCTATACACGCTGGAGCGACCCGCCGCAAGCGGCTCGTGCTAGCCTGGCGGCGCGACCTCGCGGCGGGCGGTCAGCCGGTGATCTGCTCCGCCGGGTCCGGCATGACCTCCCGCAGCGCCCGCTCGGCGTCCGAGGGGCCGGCCGGGGGCCGGGATACCGCCTCCCTGCGGCGGCGCGGCCGCCCCGCGAGCAGGCTCATCCCGACCAGCCCCAGGCCGAGGCAGACCAGGGCGATCGACGTTCTCGAGGAGACGATGGACATGGCGTGCCCCCCATGCAACGCCTGCACCGGCCGGCCGCGGCGGAGCGACGCGTGAAGGCCGCGGCAGCCTACCTCGTGCACCTCTACACCGCGTCCGGCGCCGTCCTCGCCCTCTTTGCCCTCGACGCCGGCCTCCGTCAGCGGCCGCGCGCGGCTTTCCTCCTCCTCACCATTGCGGTCTTCGTCGACGCCTCGGACGGGACGCTCGCCAGGGCGGCGCGCGTCAAGGAGCGGGCGAGGCTCTTCGACGGCGCGCGCATGGACGACATCGTCGACTACCTGACGTTCGTCTTCGTCCCGATGGTCCTCGCGTACGCCTGGGGTCTCCTGCCGGCCGAGGGCGGCCTCCTGGTGACCGCCTGTCCCCTCCTCGCGTCGGCCATGGGCTTCGCCCGCGTCGACGCCAAGACGGCGGACCACTTCTTCACCGGGTTCCCGTCGTACTGGAACGTCGTCGTGCTCTACGCGTACCTCTGGGGATGGCCGCCATGGGTCAACGCCGCGCTGCTGCTCGTGCTGTCGGCCCTGGTGTTCGTCCCGGTCCGGTACGTCTACCCGAGCCGCATGCCGGTCCTCCGGCGGCTCACCAACGGGCTCGGCGTCCTCTGGGGCGTGGCGCTCCTGGAGCTGATCCGGCAGATCCCGGAGCCGAGCCGCTGGCTCCTCTGGGCCTCGGCCGCCTATCCGGCGTACTACGTGGCGCTCTCGCTCTACCTGACCGGCCGCTGGTCGTCCCGAGGCCAGCCGCCGGCCTGATCATCCGCGCTCCACGCGGGACGACGTCGGGGCCCGCCGTCGATCGGACGGGGTGTGCGCGGGGGTCGACCGACCCCCGCGTCGGCTAGTGGTGCCCGCCCTGCCCCTTGAGGTCGAGGTAGTCCCGCTGGGAGACCATGGGGTAGCGGCTGGCGAACCAGAAGACGCTCAGCAGGAAGAGCCCGAGGAAGCCGAGCGTCACGCCGATCTCGGTGAGGCCGAAGACGAAGGGCGCGAACTGCACCTGGGCGGCCGCTCCCGCGGCCGCGGCGCTCGACGTGGCGGCGCTTGCCGCGTGCGCCGCGCCGGCCTCGCCGCCGGCGGCGTGCTTGAGGACCGACGGGTAGACGCCGAAGAACCGCTCGAGCCACAGGCCCGTCAGCACCAGGACGGCGAAGATCGAGAGCGTCACCGGGTTCTTCTTCGTCGCGCGGGTGAGGAGCCCGCAGAACGGGATGAACCAGACGAGGAACGCGGTCGCGACCGTGACCGGCCGCCAGGGGCCGGTGACCCGCTCGTAGAGCCAGGAGGTCTCCTCCGGCAGGTTCCCGTACCAGATGACGAGGAGCTGGGCGAAGTTGATGTACGCCCAGAAGATGCTGAAGGCGAAGAGGAGCTTGCCGAGGTCGTGCCAGGTGGGCCACGAGACGTGGGACCGCACGCCGAAGCGAACCCCGACGGCCGCCGTGAGGAGGATCGTCCAGGCGATCGCGTTGAGGAGCGGCCCCCAGAACACGATCACCGGGAACATGGTGCTGTACCAGTGCGGGTCGAGGGACATGAGGAGGTCCCACGCGAGGATCGACATGCCGATCGCGTACGCGAGGCAGAAGACGACCGACAGGCGCGAGAGCCGGTCGCGGCGGCGCTCGAGGTCGGCGGCGCTCGGATGCGCCCCCGGCAGGTCGGGCGCGAGGACGGTGCGCATGTAGGCCCAGGAGAGGCCGACCAGGACGACCGCGACGACGATGTCGCGCACCCGCATGAACGGTAGGTTCAGCCAGGCCGCCTTGAGCGGGATCGGGTGCTCGATCCACGGGTAGAGGTGATGCACCCCGAAGGCGAGCAGGAGCACGAGCAGGACGAACCCGATCGGCTGGAAGGCGCTGAACGCCTCGTGCACCCGCAGCACCGGCCCGCCCCACCGCGCGCCGACGATCCGCTGCATGGCGGAGACGACGATCCCGCCGAGCGAGAGCCCGAAGAAGTAGACGAGGTTCACCAGGTAGGCCGACCAGGCTCGCTCGGGGTTCGCGCTCGCCGCGCCGGCGACGAAGACCACGACGCCCACGGCGACGAACGCGGCGAAGAGGTAGAGGGCCGGCTTCGGCAGACGGGCCGTCATGGCTTCGAGACCTCCGGCGCGACTTCGGCCTTCCGCGTCGGCGCGACAGGGTCGGCCTGCGCGGTCATGCCCTGCAGGCTCCGCACGTAGTTGACGACGTCCCACCGCTGCTGCTCGGTCATGCGGTACCCGTAGGCGGGCATGAGCGTCGAGAGGCTCCCGAGCCGCACGGTGGCGTAGAGGTACCCGTCGGTCCGGCCCTTGATGGCCGGGCTGTCGAGCGGCGGCGGCGGCACGAACCGCGGCGAGACGGGGCCGTCCCCCTTGCCCGACACGCCGTGGCAGGGCACGCAGAACACGTCGTACACCGCCTTGCCCCGCTCGACCGACGCCTGCGTCATCGGGACCGGGTTCTTGAGCCGCTCGGAGGCGACCATGTGCGGCAGGGCCGGCGGGTCGGGGTTCACCGGCACGCTCCCGGCCGGCGCGTCGTACGCCACCTCCTGCGGGTGGACCGAGGGCTGCAGGTACATGTCGCTCGACCAGGGGACGTTGAAGGGGCTGCTCGAGCCGACCTTCTCCTGGCAGCCCGCGAGCATCAGGGCCGCGGCGAGGGCAGCCACGGAGACGACCACGGCGTCCCTAGGCATGGCGGACCTCCGGAGCGCCGGCCTTCTCCAGGATCTCCCGCGCGGCGGCCGCCCGGTCGGGGCTGCAGCGAACGAAGACGCCCAGCCTGTCGTTCGAGAAGGCGGGGTCGTAGGTCGTCTCGAACGCGAGCCGTGGCAGGCGCGCCGTGATGAACAGGCCGAGCACCGTGGCGAGCGAGCCGAAGAGGACGGCCACCTCGAAGGCCAGCACGGTGTACGGGATCATGTGGACCAGCGGCTTGCCCCCGACGACGAGCGGGTAGGCGATGGAGGCGTACGACGCGAGGCCGTATCCGGTGAGCGCGCCGAGGACGCCGCCCGCGATCGTGTAGAGCCGCACCGGGCTCTCCCTCGGCTCGAGCGCCTCCTCGAGCTCGTGGCGCGGGACCGGGCTGTAGACGGTCAGGTCGGTGAACCCGGCCTTGCGGAGCTGGCGGATCGCCGTGGTCGTCGCGTCGAGGTAGGGGAAGATCCCCAGGACGCCTTGCTGCGCCATCAGTGCCCCCCTCCCGCGGCCGTCCGCTCCTTCATCGGCGGCGGCAGCACCTCCTTCACCTCGGTGAGCGACACCCAGGGAAGGAACTTGATGAAGAGCAGGAAGAACATCCCGAACCAGGCGAAGCTGCCGACCAGGATGGCCAGCTCGGTCGGGCTGATGACGTACTGCGTCCGCGAGCCGAAGGCGAACGGGACGAAGTCGTGCCCGAGCGAGAGCACGATGATGACGTAGCGCTCGAACCACATGCCGATGTTGATGACGATCGAGATGAGGAAGAGGAACGGGATGTTCCGGCGCAGCGGCTTGAACCAGAGGGTGAGCTGGGGGATGAACACGTTGCAGGTCAGCATGGTCCAGGCGCCGACGGCGTAGTCGCCGGTGAGCCGGAACCAGAACTGCCCCCGCTCGAACGGGTTGCCGCTGTACCAGGCGGTGAAGAACTCGACCGCGTACGAGAAGGCGACGATCGTGCCGGTGAAGAGGCAGAGCTTGGCCAGCGCCTCGAGGTGGTCGACCGTGATGATCTCCTCGACCCCGAAGATCCTCCGGGCCGGGATGACCAGCGTGAGCACCATGGCGCAGCCGGAGAAGATGGCGCCGGCGACGAAGTACGGCGCGAAGATCGTCGCGTGCCACCCCGGCACGATCCCCATCGCGAAGTCCCAGGAGACGACGCTGTGCACCGAGAGGACCAGCGGCGTCGCGAAGGCCGCGAGGAACATGTAGGCCCGGCTGTAGTGGTGCCACTCCCGGTTGCTCCCCCGCCAGCCGATGGCGAGGATGCCGTAGAGGCGCCGCCGCCAGCCGGTCGACGCGTCGCGCGCGGCCGCGATGTCCGGGATCAGGCCGATCACGAAGAAGATCGCCGACACGGTGAAGTAGGTCGAGACGGCGAACACGTCCCACACGAGCGGCGACTTGAAGTTCGGCCAGACGTGGCCCTGGCTCGGGTACGGCAGGAGCCAGTAGGCCACCCACGGCCGCCCGACGTGGATCAGCGGGAAGAGCCCGGCCGTCATGACGGCGAAGACGGTCATCGCCTCGGCGACCCGGTAGACCGACGTGCGCCACCGAGCGCGGAAGAGGTAGAGGATCGCCGAGATCAGCGTGCCCGAGTGGGCGATACCGACCCAGAAGACGAAGGTCGTGATGTAGGTCGCCCACATGACGGGCGGCGCGTAGCCGGCGACGCCGAGGCCGGTCATGAGCTGGTTCGCGAACGCGATGACGCCCACCGCGAGGATCGCGAGGTCGATCAGGAAGAGGATGTACCAGCCGCGGCCGGGCGCCTTGATAGCCTGGAGAACGGTCTCGTTGACCGCCCGGTAGGACAGCCGCGACATCGTCTCGAACGTGGTCGTCTTGGGGGGCGGCGTCCCGATGGTCGTCGTAGCCATGTGGGTCCTCTACCCTCTCGCCTAGTGGGCCCTGGCCTCGGGCCCGTGACCGGCGGCCGGCGGCTCGGCGAACGTCACCTTCGCCAGGTGCGTGACCGACGGCGCCGTCTCGAGCTCCTCGAGCACCGCGTAGTTGCGCGGGCTCGCGCGGAGCCTGGCGACGCGGCTCTCCGGGTCCTTGAGGTTGCCGAACACGATCGCCTCCGTCGGACAGGCCTGGGCGCAGGCGGTCTGGAACTCGCCGTCGCGGACGAGCCGCCCCTGGTCCTTCGCCAGGTCCTTGGCCGCGTTGATCCGCTGGATGCACATGGTGCACTTCTCCATGACCCCCACCCCGCGGACGGTCACCGAGGGGTTGAGCTGGAGGTGGAGCGGCGACGGGAAGGCGTAGGCCGGGTTCGGCGTGCCGTTGTACGTTTCGCGCGAGTAGTCGTACCAGTTGAAGTAGCGGACCTTGTACGGGCAGTTGTTGCCGCAGTATCGGGTGCCGACGCAGCGGTTGTAGACCTGCCCGTTGAGCCCCTCCGGGTTGTGGTACGCGGCGAAGACCGGGCAGACCGGCTCGCACGGCGCGTTGCCGCAATGGACGCAGAGCATCGGCGCGTGCGTGACCGTGCCGTCCGGCTCCCAGTAGCGCTCGATCCGGATCCAGGACATCTCGCGCCCGCGCGCCACCTGCGCCTCGCCGACCACGGGGAGGTTGTTCTCCGCGTAGCAGGCGACCACGCAGGCCTGGCACCCGGTGCACCGGTCGAGGTCGATCGTCATGCCCCAGTGATAGGGCACCTCGCGCGCGACCGGCGGCACCATGGCCGGCCCGGGGATCGCCGACAGGTCGTGGGCGACCACCGTCCCCTTCTCGGCATCCGCGACCGAGATCGACCTGTAGATGTTGCGGCCGCGCTGGTCGTCGGCGCCCGCGATCGAGGCCAGGCCGCGGCGGCCGCCGGTCTTCGACACCTTCACCTTCGTGACGAACGTGAAGGCGCCCGACCCGGCGTCCACGGCGGCCGGCAGGACCCGCATGGGGTTGGTCCCGCGGTTCTGCGCGTAGCGGCCGAACGCCTCGTGCCCCTGCCCGAGCGCGACGGCGACGGTGTCGGGGCGGATGTGCGGGTTGAGGAAGACCGGCGCCTCGATGCGGCCCTGCGGCGTCTCGAGGGCGACCACGTCGCTCATGATGGCGCTGCGGTTGGTCGGGAAGGGCAGGAGGACGCCGCGCCCCTCGTCGAGCTGCACGTCCTGCCCGACGCGGACCCCGAGGCGGGCGGCGGTCTCCGGGTGCATCTCGACCCAGCTCCACCAGGTGATCTTCGTAACCGGGTCGGGCAGCTCCTGGAGCCAGGGACGGTTCGCCCCGCGGCCGTCGCGGAAGTTCGGCGAGGGGTAGACGACCAGCGTCAGGTCGCCCTCGCCGAGCGCGGGAGCGGCCAGCGGCGGGAGCGCCTGGGCGACCTGCGCCGACAGGTCGGCGCGGCGGCCGGCCGGGGGATCGACGAACACGCCGCCCCGCTCGAGCGCCGAGCGCCACCAGGCCTCGAAGTCGCCCCTGGGCTCGACGCGTTGCTTGAGCGCCTGCCACTCGGCCTTGAGGTAGGCCTCGAAGCTCTCCTGCGGGAAGGCGGCGGCGATCGCCTCGCCCGAGGCGCGCGCCGAGCCGATCAGCACGTCACCGATCGGCCGCGCGTCGAAGTCGGCGACCGGGTTCATGGCCGGCTGGGCGAGCCCGTAGACCCCCTCGCGCGGGACGGCGTCGCCCCACGACTCGAGGAAGTGGCGGTCGGGCAGCACGAGGTCGCAGCGCGCCGTCGTCTCGTCGAGGTAGCTCGAGAAGCTCACCTTGAACGGCACCTTGGCCAGCGCGTCGGCGAACCCGAGGCCGCCCGGCGTGTCGTAGGCGGGGTTGGCGCCGTAGACGAAGAGCGCCGGCACCTGGCCGCCGTTCATCGCCTGGACGAGGTCGGCCATGTCCTTGCCCGAGGCGAGCCCCCCGAGGCGCTCGCCCCCTCCGAGGAGCACCGTCTCGCCGACGTTGCCGGCCACGGCGTTGAGCACGTGGACCGCCACCAGGGTGGCCGTCGCCGTGGGGCCCTGGGCGGCCGCGCCGCCCCCCACGGCCAGCGAGGGTCGCGCCTGGGCGAAGTCGCGCGCGAGGCGCTCGATCGTCGCGGCCGGCACGTCGGCCTCCGCGGCGACCGCCTGCGGCGAGTAGGCGTCGAGCGCCCGGCGGAGCGCGTCGGAGGGGCGCGCGCGCGACGGACCGAGGCCCTCCTTGACGATGACGTGGGCCATGGCGAGCGCGACCAGCCCCTCGGTGCCGGCGCGAGGGGCGATCCACTCGTCGGCGTTGGCGCCCGTCAGCGAGCGCCGCGGCTCCACCGCGACGAAGACGCCCGGCCGGGTTCGGCCGTCGAAGCCGTGCATCGCCGCGAACCCGCGCGCCTGCTCGAGCGGCGTGAGCCAGGTCTCGAGGAAGTCGGCGCCGAAGGAGACGATGTGCCTCGCCCGCGCGAAGTCGAACCGCGGCACCTCCTCCACGCCGAAGGCCAGGCGCGTGGCCGCCACGAGCGGACCGGTGGTGATCGGCTCCCAGGCGAGCGCGCGGCCGCCCCCGGCGGCGCGCGCCAGCCAGGTGTCGATCAGCTTGTCGAGGCTGCCGGTGACGTGCCCGGTCAGGAAGACGGCGCGCCCCTGGCCGGTGCGGCGCAACTCCGCCAGCCGGTCGACGAGCGTCTTGAGCGCCTCGTCCCAGGTGATCTGCCGGAACCCGCCCTGGCCGTCGCGCGCGAGCGGGCCGCGGATGCGATCCGGGTTGTAGAGGCCCTGGACCGACGCCTGGGCGAGCGCGCAGCTCGTGCCCCGGCTGATCGGGTGCGCCGGGTTGCCCTCCACCTTGATGACCCGCCCCTCGCGGACCGTCGCCAGAAGGCCGCAGCCGGCAGGGCACTCGCGGCAGGTCGTGGCGTAGTAGATCGGCACGCCGGGGATGCTGTCGTCGGACGGATGGGTCAGCGACGACACGAGGTAGGTCTCGGGGTAGCTGCACCCCGCGAGCGTGGTGGCGCCCGCGGCGGCGCCGCCGACGCCCACGATCTTCAGAAAGTTCCTGCGGTCGATCATATCCCCCGTCCGACCGATGTCCGTTCCGGCGCGGCGAAGCCGCGCCCCCACTCGACCGGGGCTCCACCCCGGACCCCGCCCACCGGTGATCGGACGAGGCCCCCCGGTGCTCGGGCTCTCAGTAGTGACACGTCAGGCAATCGACGCTCGCCTTCTTGTTCAGCTCGTTCTCCCCATTGTGGCAGTTGATGCACCAGTTCATGGACAGCGAGCTGTACTGGTAGACGACGTCCATCTGCTCGACCGGGCCGTGGCACGTCTGGCAGGTGAAGCCGGCCTTCACGTGGCGCTTGTGGTTGAACTTCACGTGCTCCGGCAGGAAGTGGACCCGCACCCACGGGATCGGCCGCTTCTCGTTCCAGTACTTCTGGAGCTTCTGCACCTCCGGCAACTGGGCGCCGGCGATCTTGTGGCACCCCATGCACACTTCCACGGGCGGCACGTCGATCCAGGACGACTGCTCGGCGGTGTAATGACAGTACTGGCACTGGATCTGGTACTGCCCGGCGTGGATCCGGTGGCTGTACGCGATGGGCTGCGTGGGCCCTTCGGGCGGGCCCCAGATGGCGCCGGTGAGGAAGACGGCGAGGACGATCACCGGGATGGCGACGGCCAGACCCACGCCTACACGCTGTCGTGTCATCTCGATCCCTGAGAGTCCAGTTCCGGAGGAGTCGAACGTCTTCGGAGCGCCTCGTAAGGCCCCCGCGACGCACCGGAGGCACCGGGGTGCTCAGGGGCGGTCGCCGTGCGGGCCCCCTTAGCACGGGGTCCCGTTCGGCCGCCCGGCCCGGAGCTTGTGCAACAATACACGAAGTTTGGCGCCCATGCCACAGGTAAAACAACCGGCTACAGGGTCTCCGGTGCGGCACGCACGCCATCTACCGTCCGCGCCTCGGTTTTTTCGTCTCGGACCGGGTCGGCCGGCCTCGCGAGTCCGGTCCGCGGCACGCCGCTCACCGTCTCGGTCCCGCGTAGCCGGACATGTCGGCCAGCTCGGCGAGGCCGAGGACCCCCTCGATCCGCCGGCCGCCGACAACCCAGGTGGGATAGCGCCGGACGTTGGCCCGCGCGCAGGTCTCCGGCCGCGCCCCCTCTCCCCTCGGGTCGCACTCCACGTACGGCAGCAGCGTCGCGGCAGGCCCGAACCGGGCCTTTTGCTCGGTGCAGGCCGGTCACCAGTAGGCGCCGTACATGACCGCCCCCTCGGCGGCGAGGTGGCGCGCGAGGCCCTCCTGGAACGCCGTGGCGGGACGGCCGATCTCCACGTCGAAGAGGAGCCACGCACCGACGATCACGACGGCGCCGGTGACGGCCGCGGTCCTGACGAGGGCGGCCCGATCGGGCAGCGTCGGCCCGCGAGGCGCGGCCGCCGGCCGCCGCATCCAGACCGCGGCGAAGAGCGCGACGGTCAGGAGCCCCGAGAGGAGGCACCAGCCGCACAGCGCGCGGACGACGACGACCTCCAGCCAGGTGAGGTAGAGGGAGAACGCCAGCCCGGCCGCCGTCAGCACGAAGAGCCGCCGCCACCGCCGCACGTCGATCGGGCCCGCGGCGAGCCAGAGGACGGCGGCGTAGTAGCCGACGCCCCAGAGCGCCGTCGGCAGGCCGAGGAAGGTGCCGTAACGGCTCGCCTGGACGACGTCGCAGCCGCCGCCCGCCTCGCAGAAGGCGGGCGTGGCGCCGAGCAGCCGGGAGGCGGCCAGGTATCCCGACAGCACGAGTCCTGCCGCGGCGAGCGCCGCGACGAGGAGGTCGCGCCGCGCGGGAACGGCCGCACCGGCCGCGGGCTTCCCGGCGGCGCCCACTGTCTTCGGGGCTGTTCGACGACGTCTGCTCATGTGTCCGTTCTCGCGCTCGTCCCGGGTCCGCGCACTGTACAGCCCGCGCGGCCCGACGGCAACCGCGACGTGCGTGATGTCGCGGCGCGCCGAACGCGCTATAAGGCGACCATGACCGACGACACGCACGATCACCCGACCCCGCCCGCCATCGCGCCGGCCGATGGTCGCCTCGGGGTGTTCCTCGTGGGGCTGGGCGCCGTCAGCACGACCGTCATCGCCGGCGTCGAACTGATCGCCAGGGGGTTCGCGAAGCCGATCGGCTCCCTGACCCAGATGCAGCGCATCCGGCTCGGGCGCCGCGACGAGGCGCGAAACCCCCTCATCAAGGAGTTCGTGCCGCTCGCCGAGCCGAAGGACCTCGTCTTCGCGGCCTGGGACCCCTACCCCGACGACGGCTTCGAGGCGGCGCGCAAGGCGGGCGTGCTCCCGCCCGAGCTGCTCGAAGCCGCACGCCCGGCGCTCGCCGAGGTGAGGCCGATGCGGGCGGTCTTCGACCGCCGGTACGTCCACAACCTCGACGGGACGCACGTCAAGCCGTCCGGCTCCAAGTACGAGCAGGCCCTGGCCCTCGCCGAGGACATGGACCGCTTCATGCGGGAGCACCAGCTCGCGCGGGCCGTCATGATCTGGTGCGGCTCCACCGAGGCCTACCTCGAGCCCGGCCCGGTCCACCAGACCGTCGAGTCGCTCGAGCGCGGGCTGCGCGAGAGCGACCCGGCGATCCCGCCGTCGATGATCTACGCGTACGCCGCCGTCAAGGCGGGCATCCCGTACGCCAACGGGGCGCCCAACCTCTCCGCCGACGTGCCGGCGATGGTGGAGCTGGCGCGGCGCACCGGCACGCCGATCGCGGGCAAGGACTTCAAGACGGGCCAGACGATGATGAAGACCGTCATCGCGCCGGCCCTCAAGGCCCGGATGCTGGGCCTCGTCGGCTGGTACTCCACCAACATCCTCGGCAACCGCGACGGCGAGGTGCTCGACGACCCCGAGAGCTTCCGCGCCAAGGAGGTGACCAAGACCTCCGTCCTCGAGACGATCCTGCAGCCCGACCTCTACCCGGACCTCTACGGCCGGTACCACCACAAGGTGCGGATCGACTACTACCCGCCCCGGGGCGACGCGAAGGAGGGGTGGGACAACGTCGACATCGTCGGCTGGCTCGGCCAGCCGATGCAGGTCAAGGTGAACTTCCTCTGCCGCGACTCGATCCTGGCGGCGCCGATCGTGCTCGACCTCATCCTGTTCCTCGACCTCGCCAGGCGTGCCGGGATGAAGGGGGTTCAGGAGTGGCTCTCCTTCTACTTCAAGAGCCCGATGACCGCGCCGGGGCTCTACCCCGAGCACGACCTCTTCATCCAGCACACGAAGCTCAAGAACACGCTTCGTCACATGCGCGGCGAGACGCTGATCACGCACCTCGGCCTCGACTACTACGAGTGAGGCGGCGAGCGGTCGGGGTCAGAACCGGCCGCCGGGGGCGGCCCTGGGCGGGCCGAGCGTGGCCCGGTGCACGCTGAGGTGCCGCCGGCGGCGAATCGGCGTCCCGTACGTGGACTTCCAGGACACCGCCATGACGGTGCCGGGCGGGTGCTTCGCCACCGCGCGCAGGAAGGCGAGCGCGCCGGCCTCGTCGAGCGGCGGCACGAGGCGCCCGGGGTCGACCGGGGCGCCGACATCGGCGACGAACCCGTAGCGGGCGCCTCGACCCGAGGCCAGGCCGCGGAAGAAGTGGGCGCCTGGCGGCAGGCGGAACGCGGCGATGGCCGCCTCGTCGGCCGGAACCAGCCACTCCCCGTCGTCGGCCCAGCAGTCGTGCTCGGGAAGGCGGCGCGCCACGAGCATTCGGGAGAACGTCCGAGCAGTCACGCGGGCAGTGTAGACGACCGCGCCCGCCCCTGCCGCAGGCGCGGCACGGCCGTTGCGCGTCGAGCCGCCATGCCGCCTCTACGCGACCTCGCGGCCCTGGCTTTCCTCGCCCCGTCGGCGGCCGTCGCGGCGCCTGCCGAGCGCGCGCCGGCCGTCACCGGTCCGGTGTTCGACGCCTACCTCGACGTCCGGATTGCCGTCCGGCAAGAGGCGCCCGGCCTCGACCGGCGCCTCACCGAGGTCGAGGACGTCGCTCCGCTCGGTGGGCAGCTCGCCCCCTTCCTCGCCCGGGAGAACCTGCCGCTCGAGCAGTTCGCCCGGGCCCACCGCCTGGTCGCACGCGACGCCGGCCTTGCCGGCCGCGTCGCCGCCATCCTCGACCGGCACGGCCCGACGGCCGGCGAGCAGCCCGAGGCGCCGCCGTCGGGCGGCGCGATCGTGCCCCCTAGCGGCGACTCCCGCCCGTCCGGGCGCGATCCACGGTGACGTTCTCGGCGCGCGGCCCCCGGGCGCCCTGCCGGAGGTCGAAGGACACTTCCTCCCCGGGGCGCAGCATCTCGAACGTCACGTCCGGCGCAAGCCCCTCGCGATGAAAGAACACCTCCTCGCCGTCCGGGGTGCGGATGAACCCGAAGCCCCGGTCGTAGAGGACCGACTTGACCTGTCCCGTAGCCATCGTGCGATCGGCCTCCCCTCACGTGGGTCGGGGCCGGCACCTGCGCACGGCGCGGCGCCCGCCCACCCGAGTGTGACCGGATGCACGAACGATTCCACGCAACCGGCGGGGCTGTCGCGCGACCGCTTCGAGCGGTCGCCCCGAGGACGCCCCGCGGGTGGGCCCCGCTTTTGCATCGAAGCGCTCCACCATGTCCATGCCGACCTTCCCGCGTGAACCGAGCCGGAGCGAGGAGCCGACTGCTCGCGAGCTGGCGGCATTCGACCTCTTCGCCGGCCTGCCCGTTTCCCGACTCGAAACCCTTGCCGCCGCCTCGACGCGGCGGCGCTTCTCGCGAGGCGAGTGCATCTTCGCCATCGGGATGCCCGCGACCGACCTCTACCTGATCGAGCGGGGGAAGATCCGCATCTCGCTCGTGTCGTCCACGGGCCGGACGCTCACGATCGGAATCCTCTCCCCGGGCGAGCAGTTCGGCGAGCTGTTCCTCGACTCGAAGCGCCGCGAGGCGCAGGCCGAGGCGCTGACCGACGGACAGGCGATCCTCGTGCCGCGCGGACCGTTCGAGGTGCTCCTCGCCGCCGAGGCTCGGCTCGGGATGAACCTCGGGCGCGCCCTGTCGCGCAAGCACGAGGCGGCGCTGCGCCAGCTCGACCTCCTCTCCTTCTCGAGCGCGGCCGAGCGGATCGGCCGCCTTCTCGCCTCGCTGGCCCGCGAGCACGGCGTCGGCGAGGGGCCGGCCGTGGAGATCGACCTCGACCTCACCCATCAGGACATCGCCGCCATGCTCGGCGTCTCCCGCGAGAGCGTGACGATCGTCCTCAACCGCCTCAAGTCCCGGGGCGCGGTCGCCTACAGGGGCGACCACCTGCTCGTCGATCGCGATCGCCTCCTGTCGGCGGTGCTGAGGCCCCGCAGCGCGGCGCGCAGCGCCGAGAGCGAGCGCGACGAGGAGGCGGCTCCCCATCCCGTCGGCGAGACGCGCGGCTGACGCGCGGCGGGTCCCGCGCGGCGACGGGGACCCGGCGGGCGGCGGCACGCGGCCGGCGGCCGACGGCTCGGAAGGTCGAGGAGCAGGCCTCTTGCCGGCCGCGCGGCGGGGCACGGGGATCATCTACGCGGCCATGGGGGCGAACCTCGCCATCGCGGCGGCCAAGTTCGCCGCCTACGGCGCGAGCGGGTCGGCCGCCCTCCTCTCCGAAGGCTTCCACTCCGTCGCCGACACGTTCAACCAGGTCTTCCTGCTCCTGGGCGTCTACCTGCAGCATCGCCCCCCCACCGAGGAGCACCCCTTCGGCTTCGGCCGCGAGCGGTTCTTCTGGTCCTTCTGCGCGGCGATCTTCATCTTCGTGGGCGGAGCCGTCGCCTCGCTCTACGAAGGGATCCAGCGCTGGGGGCACCAGCCGTCCGCGGTCGCGGAGAGCCACTTCTGGGCCTACCTCACCCTCGCGGCCGCCTTCCTCTTCGAGCTGGCGTCCTGGGCCGTGGCGGTCCGCGAGATCCGCCACGTCGCCCGCGAGGAGAGATGGGGCTTCCTCGAGACCGTGAAGCGGTCGAAGGACCCGACGATCAAGACGGTGCTCTACGAGGACTCCGTGGCCCTGACCGGCGTCGTCGTGGCGGCGGTGGGGATCTGGCTCTCCGAGCGGACGAGCGAGCCGCGGTTCGACGCCGCCGGCTCGATCGTCATCGGGGCGCTCCTGGCGATCATGGCGTTCGTGCTGGCGGCGCAGACCCGCTCGCTGCTGCTCGGCGAGGCGGCCTCCGCCGAGGACCGGGCGCGCATCCGCCGGGCGATCGAGCGCACGCCGGGGATCGAGAGGGTCGTCGAGGTGCTGACGGTCCACATCGCGCCCGAGCAGGTCATCGTGTCCGGCCACGTCGTCATGGCGCCGAGCCTGTCCGGGCTGGACGTCGCCCGGCGCATCGAGGCGGCGGAGACGGCGGTGCGGGCCGCCGTCCCCGAAGTGTCGAAGATCTTCCTCGAAGCGGAAGTGCCGGGCCGTCGAGAGTGAACGCGCCTCCCGCCCGGCACGCGTGCCGTCCGGGCACCGCGCCGGTCGGGGGCCGCGGCCCGACAGCCCGACCCTACGGCGCCACGCAGGGGTTCTCGAGGACGCCGAGGCGGGAGATCTCGAGGCGGCAGACGTCGCCCGGCTTGAGGAAGACCGGCGGCTTGCGCGCGAAGCCGACCCCCCCGGGCGTGCCGGTGGGGATCAGGTCCCCGGGCTCGAGCGTGAGGGCCGTCGACACGTAGGCGATCGTCTGCCAGACGTTGAAGATGAGCTGGCGCGTGTTCGACCGCTGCATCGTCTGGCCGTTCAGCGTGAGCGTCACGTCGAGCACGTGCGGGTCGCCGACCTCGTCCGCCGTGACGAGCGCCGGCCCGCAGGGGGCGAACGTGTCGAAGTTCTTGCCCGAGGCCCACTGGCTCGTGTGGAACTGCCAGTCGCGGGCGGAGACGTCGTTGAGGATCGTGTAGCCGGCGACGTACTCGGCCGCCTTCGACTCGGGCACGTTGCGCGCTCGCTTGCCGATGACGACGCAGAGTTCGATCTCGTAATCCACCTGCTGCGAAACGGCCGGCAGGACGATGGGATCACCCGATCCGACGAGCGTCGTCGCCCACTTGGGGAAGAGGATCGGCCGTTCGGGCGCCTTCATCCCGGTCTCGGCCGCATGGTCCTTGTAGTTCAGCCCGAGACAGACGATCTTCCTCGGGTCGGGCACCGGGGGGCGCAGCCGCACCCCGGCCAGCGGGAAGAGGATGCCTGCCTGGGCGAGCGCCTCGCGCCCCCGGCCGCTGGCCGCCTCGCGCTCGGCCGCCGCGAGCGCCTCGCGGGCGCGCCCCATGGCCGCATCGCCCCCCTCGAGGAACGCTCGCATGGCGGGCGGCACGAGGACGTCCGCCAGCACATCGGCTCGCGGCTCCCCGCCTTCGTGGAGCATCAGGCGGTACATCCGGTTCAGGTCGACCACGTCGTCCCGGACGAGTCCGCCCAGGCGCGCCTCGGTACGCTGCCCCTCCGAGTAGGTGACGAGCTTCATCCGCATCTCCCTCAAAGAGTGGTGTGGCAAGACTGTAGCAGCCGCCGGCCGGCCCGTGGGCCCGCGTATAATCCCCGGGATGCTCTACGACCGCCTCGTCCGTCCGGCGCTCTTCGCCGTCGACCCCGAGCGCGCGCACGAGGCGACGCTGGGACTCCTGGCCGCCCTCGGCCCGCTCCTGCGCCCGCTGCGCCGGTACATGGGGCCGGTCGACGACCCCCGCCTCGCCCGGACCGTGCTCGGCCTCCGCTTCCCGAATCCGATCGGCCTGGCCGCCGGCTTCGACAAGCAGGCGACCTGCCTCGACGCCTGGGAAGGACTCGGCTTCGGGTTCGTCGAGGTCGGCACGGTGACCGCCGAGCCGCAGCCGGGCAACCCGCGGCCCCGTCTCTTCCGTCTGCCCGCCGACCGGGCGCTGGTGAACCGCCTGGGCTTCAACTCGGACGGCGCCGAGGCGGTGGCGCGTCGCCTGGCCGGGGCCGGTCCGCGCCGCATCCCGGTCGGCGTGAACCTCGGCAAGACGCGCGCGGTGCCGATCGAGCGCGCCGTGGCCGACTACGAGGCGAGCTTCGATCGCCTCGCTCCCCTGGTCGACTACGTCACCGTCAACGTGAGCAGCCCGAACACCCCCGGCCTGCGCGACTTGCAGGCGGCACGCCAGCTTCGCGAGCTGGTGTCGGCGCTCGTCGCGCGCAGCCGCCGGCTCGGCCCCGGGCGCGCGGGGCGCCCCCGGCCGCTCCTCGTCAAGCTGTCGCCCGACCTGGCCGACGCCGACCTCGACGCGGCGGTCGACGCGGCGCTCGAGGCGGGGGCCGACGGCTTCGTCGCCACCAACACGACGCTCCGCCGCGAGGGCCTCTCGTCGCCGATCGCGGAGGCGGGCGGCCTCTCCGGCCGCCCGCTCGCCGCCCGGGCGCGCGGCGTCGTGGCCGCGGTCCATCGCCGCACCGGCGGACGGGTCCCGGTGATCGGCGTCGGCGGCCTCTTCGACGCCGAGGACGTCCGGGCGATGCTCGACGCCGGGGCGTCGCTCGTGCAGCTCTACACCGGGTTCGTCTACGGCGGCCCCTTCACGGTCGGCCGCATCTGCCGGGGGCTCCTCGCGTGAACCTCCACCGGCTGCGCGTCTTCCGGGCCGTGGCCGAGCGGATGAGCTTCTCGGCCGCCGCCGAGCAGCTCTACCTCACGCAGCCGGCCGTGAGCCTCCAGGTGCGCGCGCTCGAGCGGAGCCTCGGGGTGCGGCTCTTCGATCGCACCGGCGGCCGGCTGGCGCTCACGCCGGCCGGCGAGGCGCTGCTCCGGTCGGCCGCGACCATCCTCAACGCGGAGGACGAGGCGCGCCGGGTCATCGACGAGCTCAGGGGGGCGTCGGCCGGCCGGCTCATCGTGGCGGCCAACACGACCGGTGGGATGTACCTCGTCCCGCGGCTCATCGCCGCCTTCCGCGCCGAGGCGCCCAGGGTGCAGATCGACCTCGACGTCGACGCGACCGATCGGATCTGCGAGCGGGTGGCACAGGGCATGGTGGACCTCGGCTTCGTCGGCGGGCCGCTCGAGGACCGCCGCCTCGCGGTCGAGCCGGTCGTCGACGACCGCCTGGTGCTCATCGCGTCGCCGGCGAACCCGCTGGCGCGGCGGGGGCGCCGGCGGCTCTCGCTCGACCGCCTCGCGGCCGAGCCGCTGATCGTGCCGGAGCCGGCCTCCCGCACGCGGCTCCTCGTCGAGCGGCGGCTGCGGGAGGCGGGCCTCCCCTTCCGGCCGGCGGCGCAGATGGTCGGGACCGAGGCGGTCAAGAAGGCGGTCGAGGCGAACCTCGGCGTCGCCTTCGTGTCGAGCTACGCCGTCGAGGGCGAGCTCGCCCTCGGCCGCCTCGTCCGCGTCGAGCTGGACGGCTTCGCGATCGTCCGCCCGATCGTCATGGTCCACCGCAGCGAGCGGTACTTCACGCCCGCGGCGCTCCGCTTCCGCGAGTTCGTGCGGGCGCGGGCGCAGGCGCTGGCCGGCACGCCGGGCCGCCGGCGGCCGCGGCGCCAGCCGTAGACGAGCCGCTCGGGGCGACCCCGGTCGTCATCTCGAGGCCGACTCGGTTCGAACCGGGTTGGGCGAGTAGACCGGACGGCAACGTCTCGAAGACGCGAAGAAAGGTCTTGACAGCGCCGCGACGGCGAGTCCGTTCGGCCCGCGGCCGCACCGGAGATCGGCCCTCCGCGGCCCGGGAACGGCCGCCGGACGAGACTTCACACGCTGGAGGTCTGCGCAATCGGTCGGCGCCGGCCGCGCCCCTGCGGGGCCGTCCCGGGGCGCTCCGAAGTTGCCATGGTATGAACGAAGCATGGCTCTCACGACCATGCTCCCCGCTCCTGCCCGGCTCTCGGATGCCGAGCTGCTCGCCGCGGTGCCCCGGCTCGCCGCGCGCGAGCGCGACGCGACCGTCGTGCTCGTCGCCCACCTCGCCGAACTCGACGCCCGGCGCCTCTACCTGGCCGAGGGGTACCCGTCGCTCTTCGTCTACTG
>DASVDK010000054.1:0-3696 GCA_036381125.1 Thermodesulfobacteriota bacterium
GGCGAGCGTCGCCGGCAGGTTCGCCGCCTCGTCGAGCGCGGGGATCACGACGGAGATCCGCATGCCGGGATTCTGGCACGCCCGGCCGGCGTGCGCTACGCTCCGGCGCATGCCTTCCTCGGAGCGGCCCGCGCTGACGTACCGCGACGCCGGCGTCGACATCGACGCGGGCGACGAGCTCGTCGCCCGCATCGGCCCGCTCGCGCGGAGCACCTATCGTCCGGAGGTGCTGGGGGACCTCGGCGGCTTCGGCGCCCTCTTCCGGTTCGACGCCGCCCGCTACCGCGAGCCGATCCTCGTGTCGTCGACCGACGGCGTCGGCACCAAGCTCAAGGTGGCCTTCCTCCTCGACAAGCACGACACCGTCGGCATCGACCTCGTCGCCATGTGCGTGAACGACGTCGTCGTGCAGGGGGCCGAGCCGCTCTTCCTGCTCGACTACTTCGCCTGCGGGCGCCTCGACCCGGGGCGCGCCGCCGACGTCGTGGCCGGAATCGCCGCCGGCTGCCGCGAGGCGGGCTGCGCGCTGGTCGGCGGCGAGACCGCGGAGATGCCCGGCTTCTACCCGGACGGCGAGTACGACCTCGCCGGCTTCGCCGTCGGCGTGGTCGAGCGCGCGCGCCTGCTCCCCTCGCGCGACGTCCGGCCGGGCGACCGCCTCGTGGGCCTGCCGTCCTCGGGGCTCCACTCGAACGGCTTCTCCCTCGTCCGCCGGATCGTCTTCGATCGGCTGAAGCTCGGCGTCGGCGACCGGGTGGAGGCGCTCGGCACGACGCTCGGCGAGGCGCTCCTCGTGCCGACGCGCATCTACGTGAAGCCGCTCCTCGCCTGCCTCGCGGCCGGCCTGCCGGTGCTGGCCGCCGCGCACATCACCGGCGGCGGCCTGGTCGAAAACGTCCCTCGCGTGCTGCCGCCCGGCACGCGTGCCGTGCTCGACCGCCGCGCCTGGACGCGACCGGCCATCTTCGACTTCCTCGCCGAGGCCGGCCCGGTGCCCGAGGCCGACATGCTGCGCACGTTCAACTGCGGCCTCGGCCTGGTCCTCGTCGTCCGCGAGCCGGGTACCGCCGCGGTCGTCGCTGCCCTCGAAGCGGCCGGCGAGTCGCCGCGGATCGTGGGCCAGGTGGAGGCGGCACCGGAGGGACCGTCCGCCGAGCCCTCCGCCGTCGTCGTGTAGCGAGCCTTGCGCATCGGGGTACTCGCCTCGGGTCGCGGCACCAACCTCCAGGCCATCCTCGACGCCTGCGCCGACGGACGGCTGCCGGCGACGGTCGCCCTCGTCGTCTCGGACCGCGAGGGGGCCAGGGCGCTCGCACGCGCGGCCGCCGCCGGCGTGGCGACGCGCGTCATCCCGCCGGCGGGGTTCCCCGACCGCGCGGCGCACGATGCGGCCGTCGTCGAGGCGTTGCGGGCGGCGCACGCCGACACCGTGGTCCTCGCCGGCTACATGCGCCTGGTGACGCCGATGCTCCTGCGCGCGTTCCCGAACCGGGTGGTGAACGTGCACCCGGCCCTGCTCCCCGCCTTCCCCGGCCTCCACGCGCAGCGTCAGGCGCTCGAGTACGGCGTGAAGGTCACCGGCTGCACCGTGCACTTCGTGGACGAGGGGGTCGACACCGGCCCGATCATCCTCCAGGCGCCGGTCCCGGTGGCCGACGACGACGACGAGGCTCGCCTCGCGGCCCGCATCCTCGTGGAGGAGCACCGCACGCTGGTGGAGGCGCTGCGCCTGCTCGCCGAGGGGCGGCTGGCGGTGGACGGGCGGCGGGTGCGGATCCGATGAGCGCCGACGTCGTCGTCCTGGTGCCGCCCGCCCCTGCGCCGAGCCTGGGGGCGTTCGCCGCGGCGGCGCTGTTCGCCGGACGGGGGCGTACGGTCACGCTGCTCGAGCCTGCCGGGACCCCGGACCCCGAGCGGCCGGAGGAGCCGTTCCTGCTCCCCGTCCCGGACGACGGCCGGGCCGACGCCGCCGGGCGGCTCGTCTCGCTCCTCGCCACCGCGGCCCGCCTCGGCCCGCTCGACCGGCTCGTCGAGCGGCTGCCGGTGCCCTGCCAGGTGATCCT
Organism: Thermodesulfobacteriota bacterium; assembly: GCA_036381125.1. GTDB lineage: Bacteria > DASVDK01 > DASVDK01 > DASVDK01 > DASVDK01 > DASVDK01. The sequence goes on from DASVDK010000054.1 coordinate 2,064, forward strand.
GCGCCGCCACCGCCTCGACGTCGCGGCCGACCCGGCAACCCTCGCGGCCGAGGTGGCGCGCGAGTGGCCGGAGGCCTCGTCGGGCTTCGCGGCGATCGAGCGGGAGATCGCACGGCTCGACGCCGCCCTGGCGACCGCGCCGCCGCGCCTGCTCGTCGGCTCCCCCACCCGTCTCGGCCGGGCGGGCGACGTCCTGGCCTTCCTCCACCGCCCCGGCCCCTGGGTTCGCGGCCGCAAGGCGCTGGCCGCGCCGGTGCCGTCCGTGGCGGACCCCGCGGCGGCGGCCGGACTCGCCGCGCTCGCGCTCGGCCTCGGCGGCACGGACGACGGGATCGGGCGCCTCGCGGGGCTGTGGCGCCCCTGGACGGCCGCCCGCCGCGGCGCGGTCCCGCGCGCCGCCGGCGGTCTCGCCGCCCATCTGCGGGCCCGGGCGGTCTCGGCCGGCGCGCGGAGCGAGCCGTACGACCCCGACGCGCTCGCCCTGACGACCGCGCGCGAGGGCCTGGCCGTCCGCACCGCTCCGGGCGCGGGACTCGTCGCGCGTCTCCTCGTCTCGGCCTGGCCGGCCGCCGGCCTCGCACCGCGCGCCGAGGGTCGGCCCGCCGACCGGCTGACCCGCCTGGCGGCCGTGGCCACGCCTCGCCGCTGGGCCGCGCGCCTGATCCTCGCGGCGCCTCGCGCGGCGCTCCCCGTGGGCCTCGGTCGCCGCGCCGTCCTGACCGGCGACGACCCGGACGGGCCCGACCCCCTGCTCCTCGAGGTGGACCCTGTCGGCGGCGACGCCGTGCGCCTCGGGCTCACGGCGCTCGTCGACAATCCCGCCGCCCCGCCCGATCTCGCGGCGCGATTGCGGCGGCGCCTCGAGTGGCTGGTCCCGTTCCTTCCGGCCGAGACCGAGGGGCGCCTGATCCCGCCGGACGCACGCTGGCCGGTCCGGTTCGCCGCGCCGGGGACGCGGCCGGTGCGCCTGCCGCCGCTCGCGTGGCGGCACCTGGCGCTCGTCGGCCCGGACGTCGCCCCCGGTCTCGGGCCGGAGGGCGAGGTCCTGGCCGCCCTCGCCGTGGTCGGCGCGCTCGCGCCGAGCTAGACGGGGTCAGGTCCTTCGCTAGTCGTGGCGCCGGTGCGAGCCCTTCAGCTGCCCCCGGATCTCACCGGCGGGGAACGGCTCGGAGTGTACGTTCGCGTACACCAGGCCGTCACGAATGGCCGCGAGGATCTCGTCCAGCTCCCCGGCCGCGATCCCCTGCGCAGGGACCGAGATGACGTCGTCGGCGGTGATGGTCCCCGTGACGGTGGCGGGCGCGGGCGGGCAGGCCTGGGTCCCGGCCGGGCCGTTGCCGAGGTTCGTGCAGAGGAAGATGACGATCGCGCCGTTCACGTCCTTCTGCCCGAGGTGCAGGTGCGCCTGCGTGACGTTCCCCTCGAGCCCCTCGTAGCTCAACTCGTACTCGATCTCCGAGCCGTCCGGCGAGATCCTCGCGCGAAAGCGGCCCTCGGCGCCGGTCGAGATGACCGGCACCTCCTGCTCCCCCTCGAGCCTCACGTTGATGGAGCGGCTGGACGCGGCGTCGGCCGACGGCACCGCGAGCAGGACGGGCGCGACGAACGCGGCGACGACGGCCGCGCGAACGCA
>DASVDK010000055.1:0-9423 GCA_036381125.1 Thermodesulfobacteriota bacterium
CGGCCTGCGTGTCGGGCTCGATGGCGATCGTGAGGTCGAGGGCCACGGGGATCGGGGCGAAGACCACGACGTCGGCCGTCACCGGCCGGCGCGGCGCGAGGTAGTCGGCGACGGCCTGGACCTCGGCCGCGCTCGGGATGAGCCCGTCGGCGTCGTCGTCGCGGACGAAGGTGACCCCGACCGTGCCGGCGCCCATCCATTCGGGGAAGACCCAGACCCGCGTGACGCCCGCGACCTCGCGCGCCCAGGCGACGTAGTCGGCCGCACTGCCGCCGTGGGGCGGCTCCTGGATCCGCGCGAGGAGCCGCTCGCGCAGCGACGCGTCGCTCTCCTCATCGGCGCCGCCGGTGAGGCCCCCCGCGGCGACGGGCGCGGTGCCCTGCACGCCGACGATCGGCGAGACAAAGGTGAGCACCACGCCGGCGTCCGCGTTCCCGGCGGCGCCGGGCTCGACGGCCGTCACGGCCGCGGTCGCGGTGCCGGCCTGGATGATGACGTCGGCATCGACCGTGTACTCGACGCCGTCGCCGCGCTGCAGCCGCGTGCCCGCCGGCACGACGGCCCAGTCGGTGCCGGTGAGGGTGACGGCCCCGACCGCCGCGGCGGCCGGCGTCCGGGTGACGCCCCAGATCGTTGCCCACCGCTGGAGGTACTCGGCCTCGGCCTGGTCGGGGAAGAGCTGCCGGGCCAGAAACGCGAGGTAGCCGTAGAGGCCGTGGACCGCGCCGGCGTGGACGCGGGCGAGGACCGCGAGGTTCGACCGGCGCAGGCGCGTGTCCGCGCCCGGCAGCCGGCTCGTGAGGTCCGCTTCGATCCGGGCGAGCAGCGTCTCAAGCGTCGGGCGCTGAAAGGCCATAGCGTCGGCTCCTTACGCGGTCAGGGCCACGAGCTTCTCGTTCGGGAGACGGACCGGGTGGTACGTGACTCGGCGGACCTGGCCGCACAGCGCAAGGTTCCCGATCTGGCTCCCGATCCTGAGTCGGTCCAGCTTGGGAGCGGCATACGTAATCGCACCGGAAGTCTTCAGCTCCCCATTGAAGGCGGCCGAGAAGTCCGGCCCGCCGTAGGCGATGGCGAGACGATGCCGGCCAGTCGTCCACGCGCCCCCTCGAAGGCCCCCCTGGTTTGCGCCGTTCGCGATGATCTGCGCGAATCCGGTGTGCGCAGAGTGCTGCCCAAGAATGACCGGGTTGCTCGATCCGGTGTCGATGACCTCCGCCAGCACGCGCGTCGTCGGCACGTCAACCGGTACGTTCCCTTCGGCGAAGAGGGTCCCCGCAGCGGCGTTGAAGAGGACCGCCGAATCAAGGTACGCGACGTCCGCCGCCCGCGTCACCCCCGCGTCGGCAGTCGGGATGTATGAAGTGGGGAAGGCGCCGACCTCGAGCTGCGCGCCCCAGGCGACGATGCTGCCAGTGACGCTCGCCGGCTCGGCGCCGCCGAGGACGCTCTGCGCCGCCGGATAGATTTCGCATTGGGCCACCGTCGCCACGCCGTCGTTGGCTCCGGCAATGTACACGCGCCAGTAAGCTCCGCAGTCCATGACCCCAAAGGCCGCCGGGACGCCAGCGCCGAACGTCACAACTTGGCCGGTCTGCGTGTTGAGCGCGAGCCGGTAGCGGTTCGCCCCCATGACGAGGTGGAAGGTCGGGAATCGGGAGGTGACGGCGTCCTTCTTCACGAAGAGCGAGAAACAGCGCACGGCGGTGTCGGCGGGGATCGTCGCCGAGCGCGAAATCCCCTCCGGGGCGACCAGAGCGGTATCGTCGTCGGTCAGCGTGTCGGCGGTCGTGGCGCCGTCCGGGGCGACGTCCGTATTGGGGGCGACGATGGCCGCGCCGGCGTTGCGGATGACGGTCCAGGTCTCGAATGCCTCGCTGCGGATGAGGAGGTTCGTCCGCGCCTCCTCGATGAGGAGCCCGAGGGGCTCGCGGGTCACCGGGTCGTGGTCGAACCGCGGCCCGCCGGCCGCGGCTGTCTTGAGCTTCCCGTCGGCGCCCCAGTACGTCCCGATCGAGGCCCGGCTGAACGTGATCCGCGGATCCAGCACGCCCTTGGTGAAGTCGAGATCCAGCGACGGGAAGGGCCCCAGCGGCACGACGACGGGAGCCGCCTCGGCCGCGGGCGTCGCCGGCAGCGCGAACGGCCCGAGCGGGCGGCCGTCGATGACGACCCGGAGCCCCAGCACGCCCGGGCGGACGACCTCGGCCTCGACCTCCACGGCCCGGGCGCGGCCCTCCTCGACGAGCCACGCGAGCGCCTCGCGCGCGTACTCGCGCGCCCGCTCGAGCACCTCGGGCGTCTGCTTCTCGCGACTCAGCAGCCAGAGCCGCGAGCCGATCCGGTCGCCGGCGACGACGGGCAGCGCGTCCCCCCACCAGCCGCGGCGGTCCGCCGTGCCGTCGGGGAGCGGGTCGTCCGGCTCGGCCCGCCGGTCGGTGAAGAGGGACAGGAGGACGGCCGTCTCGAGCCCGTCGTCCTGGGCGAGCGCGACGCCGGCGAGCGCGAGGTCGCCCCGGAGCCGGACCGGATCGAACCGGGTCGCGAGGTCGGTCATGGCACCGGGACCCCGGTCTGCCCGGCGCCGGTCTGGACGCCGCCGTGCTTGTGCGTGGCGAGGCCGATCCCGCCCGCCGTCACCGCCGCGGCCGAGAGGGCACCGGCGACCGCAGCCGTGCCGCCGACCGTGAGGTTGCCGCTCACCTCGACGAGCGGCGAGGTCAGGGCGACCTTGGTGTCCGCGACGACCTCGACCTCGGGCGCCGTGACCTGCACCTTCGCGCCCGCCGTGACGGCGATGATCCGGCCGCGCCGGAGGTGGATCCGGTCACCCTCGTCGGTGTAGAGGCACACCTCGCCGGCGGCGAGGCCGCGCGGGCGGTAGCGGCGATCGTCGACGGTGACGAGAAGCCCGTGACTTCGGGTGCCGCCGACGCAGACCAGGACGCCCTCGGCCTCCGAGTGCGGGTGGCTCGTGAGCCCGTAGACCTGGACCCGCGTGACACCGTCGAGGACCTCACCGGCCAGCGCCGTGACCTGCACGACCTGGAGCCCGCCCGAGTCGTCCACGACCCGGACGATCGCCCGGCTCACCATGAGGAGGATCCGGCGCCGCAGGGGGTCTGTGACGGCCCGGATCGCCCGGAGCCACTCGCGCCGCATCAGACGAGGTCCTCGTCGGCCTCGGGCAGCGGGATGCGGTCGAAGGCCTCCCGCCGCGTGAGGGTGAGCGTGGTCGTGCTGCCCTGTTCGGAGAGGTGGTACGTGACGCTGGTGATCAGGAGGGGGCCGTCGACCTCAAGGGTCGTGCTCCGGACGTGGACGAGCGTGTTCGGCGTCCAGAGCGCGCCGGTGGCGTCCCGCCACCCCTGGACCGTGGCGGTCCCCTGGGTGCCGCGCCCGGCCCGCACGTTCGCCTCCCACTGGGCCCGCTCCCGGAAGCTCCCCGCGTCGCCCTGGTCCTCGGCGAGCACGATCAGGGGCCGATCGCGCTTCACGCCCGGATCCCGCGCCTCGCCCTGCGGCTCGGCCGCGGCCCCGCCCCCGACCGTGTCGTCGCCGGCGTGCTGGCCCTTCACGACGTAGCGGCTGTAGCGCTCGCGCTCGCTGTCCTCGAGTTCGGCGGCCAGGAGATTCTCGCCCTCCGCGAGCACGGTCGAGACTCGCCGCGTCCCGGCCCGCGTGAGCACGAGCCCGCCCTGGCCGTCGCTGACCAGGAGGACCGCCCGGTGGCGGCAGAGCCGCTCGAGCGCCTCGAAGACGGTCTCGCCCGTGTGGAGCGCGACGTCCCGGAACGGCGCTCCGGTGTCAGTCGCCCGCCGCACGGGGATGCCGAACGGCCGGCAGAGGTCGGCCGCGATCTGCTCGAGCCGGCGGTTGCGCCACTGACCGGGCGTGTGGACGGCCGAGCAGTCGACCAGGTCGCCGGTCGCGTCGCGGCCCCGGATCGTCACCGTCCGCCCGCGGGCATCGAACCCGCGGCGCGGCGCGTCGACCCAGCCGGTCAGGACCACGTCGTCGCCGATCGCGACCGTGCAGCGGTCGCCCCGGTGAATCGCCCGGCGCACGGGCGCCTCGGGCCAGCGCTCCGTCACGGCGAGGGTGAACGTCCCGGCGATCGCCTCGAGCGAGCGCGTGACCTCGAGGCTCGTCCAGCCGCCGTAGCGCTGACCGTTGACCGTCAGCGTCACGCGGTCAGGCATCGGTGAGGACCTCGAGGGCGCGGCCGCCGGGCACGAAGCCGGGGTGCCGGATCCGGTTGCGCGCGACGAGTTCGTCGGCCCGCGTGGCGTCGCCGTAGAGTTGGTGCGCGAGCACGAGGGCCGGGAGGGTCACGACCGGCGTGACGGTCCGCAGCCGGGCGAGCGTGCCGCCCCGGGCCGTGAGGTCCTGCACGACGGCGATCCGGACTGCGTCGACCGCGGCCGCGGTCTCGTCGTCGCCGGCGTCGGCGAGGTCCACCACCACCTCGTCGAGCCAATCGGCGAGGTCGTCCCGCAGCCGGACCGCCTCGTCGTAGCTGGCCGGCCGGCTCGCGGCCGCGGCCGTGGCCGCCGTCGTGGCCCCGCTGCCCCGAACGAGCCGGCGCAGCCCCAGGTCGTTCGCGGCCTCGCGGATCCGGCCGAGCGTGGCCTGGACGATGAGGGCGAGGTCCTGGCCGTAGCGCCGCAGCGTCGTCAGGCCCGTGAGCGCGAGCCCCTCCTCGCTGGCGAGGGTCTGGATCTCGCGGATCCGCGCCTGAACGGCCTCGGCCAAGGCCTTCGGCTCCCGCACCAGCCCGGTCGCGTCCTCGCGCAGCTCGCGCAGGCCTGCGCGGAAGCGCGACCAGGTCGAGCCCGACCCGCCGGTCCGCGCGCCCGCCGTCTCGAGCGTCGTCGCCACCTCGTCGACCCGGGCGACCGCCGCGGCCTCCACGAAGGCCGGGGCCCCCGCCACCGAGAAGGTGCGGACGAAGCTCGCCTGCAGCGCCGCGTCCGCGGCCGCGGCCGCCGTCTCGACCGCCGCGCCGGTGTCGGTCTCGGCGACGGGGACGACGTTGGCGCCGGCCTCGAGGAAGACGAACGAGAACCGCGCGAGCCGGCCTTCCGTCGTGCGCTCGCCGACCCGGCAGCTCGTGAGGGTGACCGTGAGGGTCCCGAGGTAGGGGTGGACGAGCGTCCCGGGGCCGGGCGCCTCGATCGCCTGGATCAGGCGGTCACGATCGGCCATGTAGGTGTCGCCGATCACGTAGCCCTCGAGCCGGTACTCGCGCGCGCGGCGGCCAAGGTCCTCGATGTAGGGGATGTCGCGCTGCGGGTACTCGTGGCGCGCCTGCCGCCGCCCGACCTCGAGGTCGGCCGCATCGACGAAGAACGGCGCGCCCCGCCAGGACGCGCCGACCAGGTCGCGATTCCCGAATCGGACCTTGCGGAGCTGGTCGCGCCAGGCCATCAGGGCGCCACCATGACGAGCCCGGCGTCGACGTCGAGCGCGAAGTCGCGGCTCGAGGTCGACATCGACTCGACCCGGGGCCGCCCCTCGCTGTCGATCCGGATCCGCAGCTCCCCTTCGAGCCGCCGCGCCTGCTCGACCGCGGCGAGGGCCAGCCGCGATTCCTCGTGGCCGAAGGCCGCCAGCGCGCGGGTGATCGCTTCGCCGAGCTTGTCGCCGAGGCCCGTCGGCTCGAGCACGGCCCGGTCGAGGAGCCGCCCGATCCCCCAGCCCGCCGCCCCGGCCGCGAGCATCCCGCTGCCGAGCGTGGCGAGCCCGCTGGCGCCGCCGCCGGCGAGCGCCGAGACCGACGTCCCGCCGAGGCCGCTGAGGAGCGCGGGCACGCCGCGGAGCCACCCCAGGGCGCGCCCCGCCGGGCCCGCGAGCCGCCCGAGGAGCCCCCGACCGGCCGCCTCGGTGCCGAGGTCCAGCAGCCGGGTGCCCGAGCTGCCGCCGAGGAGGGATCCGGCGCCGCCGCCGAGGGTCGCGGGCCAGTTGACGACGAAGACCGGCGTCACGCCCGCGGCGGCCTCGAGGGCCTTGCCGGCCGCGACCCCGGTGGCCGTGCCGAAGAGCCGGCCGCCGAGGCGGCCGAGGAGGCCCCGGCCGGCCCGCAGGGCGAGGAGCGTCCCGACGCCCGCCGCGGCGCCGCCGGCGAGGAGCTGCCCGCCCGAGAGCCCGAGCCCGCCCGCCTCCCGCGAGTCGAGGAGGAACCGGATCCCCCGGCTGATCGCGTCGTTGATCGGGCGCGCGAAGCCGTCGGCCGCCTCGCGCAGGACGCCCTTGAGTCGGCCCACTTGGTCGACCGCGTTCTCGATCGCGCCGGGGAGGTCCTTCGCCACGGCCCCGGACGCGCGGCTCAGTTCCGTCGTGAAGCCGCCGATGCGGTCCAGGAGGTCGCCCGAGAGCAGGGTCCGGAGCCCGCGCTGGGTGTCGAGGTCGGTCTGGCCGAAGGCGCGGCTCATGAACCGGGCGCGGTCGGCATCCGTCCCGAGCTTCGCGAACTCGGCGCGGAGGTCGCGCAGGATCGCGAGCGGATCCCGCTGCTCGCCCGCCTCGGTGAAGAACTCGACCCCCGTCGCCCGCTGCGCCGCCCGCCGGTAGGTGGCGTTCGTGAAGAGGCGCAGCGTCGAGTCGGCGAGCGTCGCGAGCCGCTCGGGCTGCCGCTCGAGCATCGACAGGCCCTCAATAAATGCGAGGGTCTGGTCGAAGCCGAACCCGGCGGCCGCGGCGTTCACGCCCACGCGCGCGAAGATGCCGGACAGGTTCTCGAGCTCGGCGTTCCCGAGCCGGCCGGCGACCACCATCCGGTCGAGGAGCGACTGGGCGCGTTCGGCCTGCGTGAGGTCGAACTGAAACGCCGTCGCGGCGACCGTCAGCCCGCTCGCGAGCGTCTGGGCGTTCGCGCCGGCGACCGCCATCGTGCGGTTGATCGGGCCGATCACGGCGAGGGACTCCCGCCACGAGAGGCCCGACTGGATGAGGCTGTCGAAGCCCCCGCGGAGGTCCTCGAGCTCCTGGCCGGTCTCGCGGGCGAGGCGGAAGAGGGTGCCGCGCAGCCCCTCGATCTCGTCGCGCGTCGCGCCCGCGGTCTGGCCCGTCCGCAGCAGCGCCTTGTCGAGCCGGGCGGACTGGAGGAGCTGGGCCGTCGCCCCGACGCTCACGCCGAGGGCGGCGAGCCGGCCCTCGAGCGTGCCGGCCAGGCGGCGCAGCTCGCTGAACTCCCGCTTGACCGTCGTGCCGAACGTCGTGACGCCCGTCCGGGCCGACCGGAGGCCGCTGAGCAGGCGGCTCGGGTCCGCCAGGAGGCGGAGCGCGACCGAGAGCTCCCTAGCCATCGCGCGTCAAGGCCCCCACGAGCCGGGTCAGGTGGTGGACGAACTCGACGCGGGGGAGGGCACGGATGGACTCCCGGGACCAGCCGGTTTTGCAGGCGAGGAGGAGCTCGGCGTCGAGCCAGACTCGGAGCCGAGCGACTCGCCTTCCCCCAGGCGTTCGAGCTCCCGCTGCGCCTGGCGCAGCACGTCGAAGTCCGCGGGGTGCAGGGTGCCGAGCATCGCGAGCGTGAACGGGCCCTCGAACGTGCCGACGCGGACGAGCTGCCGACAGAGGAGCGCGGCGTGGAACGTCAGGAACCGCTCGGTGGGGACCTCCGTCTCCGCGTCGAAGTAGTCCTGGGTCGTCGCCTCGCGCAGCACGAACGCGCGATGCACCTCGCCGCCGATCTTGAGCCCCTTCGGGAGAGTGCCCGTCTTCGTGAGCGGCGGCATTTAGCCGACCTCCTCGGCCGGCGGCCCCTCGAAGACCACCGGGATCTGGCCCCCCTGGCCGTCGGTGATCACCGGCGGATCGACCAGGAAAGCATTGCGGACCACGTAGCTCTGCCCGGTGTCCGCCTCGAACGTCACGGTGACGTCGCGCATCTTCTGCAGGTCGGCGAGCCGCATCCCGCCCTTGAGCGAGATCTCGCACTCGAGCCGCGCCTGCTTCGGCTGCTCGGCGAAGTCGACCGACGAGTTGCTGAGGATCGAACTGCGGGTGACGCCGCCGAGGTCGAGCTTGGCCCCCGGCTTCGTCTCGAGGAGCTGGCCGTCGGCCTTGATGGTCGCACGGCCGAGGACTCGTCCCATGGAGACCTCCTAGCGCCGGAACTGGAGCAGGCCGGTGAACACCCGGAACTGGTTCACGCAGTTGGGCGGGATCAGCGCGTTGACCCGGTTCGGGTCGGTCGCGTCGATCTCGACGACGAGGTCGCGCTTGAACTGCTCGAGGTCCTCGACGAGCCCCGCCTCCTGCCAGAGCTGGAAGAGCGCGATCAGCTCGAGCCGCAGGACCGACGGGGTGACGATCGCCTGGCCGGGCCCGATGATCGCATCGTCGCCCGCGAGCTTGTGCCGCGGGAACTTCTGGGCGATCCGCGTCCGCACGCTGAACCGCAGGAACGCGAGCGTGAGGAGCGTGTTGACGTCGAGGTACGACGGATCGGGCAGCCCGAAGGCGTTCGTCTTGTACGTCGTGATCGCCCGCTCGATGCGCACCTGGCCGCCGGCGTCGACGGTGAACGTCGAGATCCCGTCGTGGAGGAGGAGGTCGCGCTCCTCCCGGGTGAAGCGGGCCGATTCGGCCGGCGGGAGGATCCCGACGAGCGGGAGCGTCTGGAACGGCCGCGCCGGGTCGATCTGCCCGTGGAAGGCGATGACGGCGCCGAAGGCCGCCGCCCACTCGTAGGGCGGTGTCGGGCTCCCGCTCGCGCCCATGATGCTGACGTGCGGGCTGTTGCGGCTGTCGCCCAGCGTGCCGAGCGCGGCGTGGGTGCCGGCCGCGGCCGCGTAGGCGTGCCCCTCGATCTGCTTGAGCGGCCCAAACCGCTCGGCCAGCTCGGTCTCGACGACCGTCAGGTTCGCCGCATCGGTGTAGGGCAGGATGATCGTGTGGTACTGCGCGTCGCCGATCGCGGTGAAGACGGCGGTCACGTCCGGGTTGCCGGTGCCGCCGGTCGGCTGGACGATCGTCACCGTGAGGCCGGCCGGCAGCGCCTCGCCCTGGAGGTAGTTGATGCGCAGGTCGAGGCTGTTGCCGGCCTCGCCCTTGTGCCGCGCGGTGACGTTGACCTTCGTCTGGTCGACGCCGTCGACCGCGGCGGTGACCGGCAGCTCGGTCTTCGCGGTCAGGGCCGCCGCGAGCGCCGTCGCGATCTGGGCGAGCGTCTGGCCCGCGGCGACGGCGACCTGGACCCGGATCCCCGCGACGTAGAGGGTCAGCGTGCCGGCCGCCGAGGCGACGCCGCCGACCGTGATCGAGCCCGTGGCCGCCGTGCCGGCGGGGTTGTCTTCGAGCGGGAACGCCCAGGTCTCGGTCGTGGCGTTGTTCGCCTTGAGCGCCCGGCACATGGCCGCGAGCATCGAGCCGCGGCCGAACTGCTGTTCGGCCTCGTCGCCGGAGAGGATCCGGATC
>DASVDK010000056.1:0-19549 GCA_036381125.1 Thermodesulfobacteriota bacterium
GCCTCCCGCCCCGGCCGGACGCACGGCGCGGCCCACCGCGAGGCCCGCGATGGCGGCGGCCGCCACGACGAAGAGCGCGAAGCCGCCGGCCCGCACCGGGTCGAAGCCGAGGCGCTCGCCGCGAAGCCCGCGCCAGGCCGCGACGGCGAGGGCGAGCGGCAGCGCGTAGGCGACGACGCCCACGGCCTGCAGCAGGGCGTCGGCCACGTAGGCGCCGACGGTGCCGCCCCAGTTCGCCACGCCCCGCGCGCCGACGGCGTTCAGCGCCGGATCGCCCGGCGCGTACGTGACGAGGCTCAGGGCGAGGTACACGGCGGCGGCGGCCGCCAGGACGCCCGCCCCCTCGCGGGCAAGGCCCTGCTGCGCTGCTTCCTTCCGGCGGGTCGGCAAGCCTCGAGACTCCTGACGGGATCGGGCCTCGCCCCCATGGGGACCCGGAGCCCAAAGCGCCTGATTCTACGTGGGGATAGAGAAGGGCGTCAAGCGAACCCGCCGCCGGCCGGCTCCCCCTCGTCCCGGTCCTCGGGCAGCAGGTCCGGGTTCCAGACGACCTCCCAGAGGTGCCCGTCGGGGTCCTGGAAGTAGCCGGCGTAGCCGCCCCAGAAGGTGTCCCGGGCCGGCTTGACGATCGTCGCGCCGGCGCGGTGCGCCTGCGCCATGACGGCGTCGACCTCCGCCCGGCTCCTCACGTTGTGACCGATGCTGAACTCGGTCGGGCTCGGGTCGGACCTCGGCATCCCCGCATCGTGGGCGAGGTCGGCGCGCGAGAAGAGGGCCAGCTTGAGGCCGCCCGACAGGTCGAAGAAGGCGACCGCCCCGTGCTCGAACTCCTTCCCGACGATCCCCTGCGTCGGCAGGCCGAGGCCGTCGCGGTAGAAGGCGACCGAGCGCTCGAGGTCGTCCACGCCGAGGGTGAGGACGGTGATTCGCGGCTTCACGGCTAGAGCTCCATGACGACGGCGATCACGACGGGGCGCCGGTCGAGGGCGGCCCGGAAGTACCGCCGCAGGCCCTTGCGCACCTCGATCTCGAGCTCGCGGACGTCGGTGCGCACCTCGGGCGCCGAGGCGGCCACGGTCTGGCGGATGTCGGCCCGGGCCCCCTCCATCAGCGTGCCCGCCGCCATGACCTCGTCGCTCGCCACGCCCTGCGCGAGCACGGTGGGCCCGCTCACGATCTCGCCGGTCTGGCGGTTCACGCCCACCACCGCCACGACGATCCCGTCCTCGGCGAGGTGCCGGCGGTCGCGCAGGACGAGCCGCTCGACGTCGCCCACCCCCTTGCCGTCCACGAACACGCGGCCGGCCTCGACCCGCTCCGCGACCCGGCCGACGCCCCCCTCGAAGCTCACGACGTCCCCGTCGTGGACGAGGAAGGCGCGCTCGGGCGGCACGCCGGTGTCGATGGCGAGACGCCGGTGCTTGACGAGGTGCCGGCTCTCGCCGTGGACCGGGACGAAGTGCTTCGGCTTGACGAGGTTCAGCATGAGGCGCAGCTCCTCCTGCGCCGCGTGGCCGGAGACGTGGACCCCGGAGGCGCGCCCCTGGATCACGTCGGCGCCCTTGCGGAAGAGCTGGTTCGTGATGCTGCCGATGGCGCGCTCGTTGCCCGGGATGACCCGGGCCGAGAGGATGACCGTGTCGCCCCGCTCGATCTTGATCTGCTTGTGGTTGTCGAAGGCCATGAGCGCGAGCGCCGACATCGGCTCCCCCTGGCTGCCGGTGCAGAGGACGACCTGCTCCTCGTGCGGGAGGGCCAGGAGGTCGTCGAGGTCGAGGAGGCAGCCGGGGGGCACCGTGAGGTAGCCGAGGTCGGAGGCGATCTTGACGTTCTGCACCATGCTGCGGCCGACGAGCGCCACGCGCCGCTCGAAGCGCGCCGCCACGTCGAGCACCTGCTGCACGCGGTGGATGTGCGAGGCGAAGGTCGCCAGGACGATCCGCCCCGGCGCCTGGCGGAAGATGCGCGCGAGGGCCGGGCCGACGGTCCTCTCGCTCTCGGTGACGCCGGGCCGCTCGACGTTGGTGGAGTCGGAGAGGAGGCAGAGGACCCCGCGCTCCCCGATGGCGGCGAGCGCGCCGTAGTCCGACGGCAGGCCGTCGACCGGCGTCTGGTCGAACTTGAAGTCGCCGGTGTGGAGGATCGTCCCCTCCGGCGTCTCGAGCACCAGGCCGGCGCCGTCGGCGATCGAGTGCGCGACGTGGAAGAAGCTGACGACGAAGGGGCCGACGGCGACCCGCTCCCGCGGCGCGACCGGCCGCATGTCGGCCCGGACGCCGTGCTCCTCCATGCGGCCGGCCGACAGGGCGAGCGTGAGCCTCGTGCCGTACACCGGGACGCCCGGGAAGTCCTTGAGGAAGAAGGGGAGCGCGCCGACGTGGTCCTCGTGGCCGTGCGTGAGGAAGACCGCCTTCACGGCGGCGCGGCGCTTGCGCAGGTAGCTCCAGTCGGGCAGCACGAGGTCGATGCCGAGCATCGACTCGTCGGGGAAGAGGAGCCCGCAATCGATCAGGACGACGGTGTCGCCGTACTCGACGGCGAGGCAGTTCATCCCCACCTCGCCGAGGCCCCCGAGCGGGATCAGCCGGAGCGCGGTCACGGCGACGCGGCGGCGGTGGCCGGCGCGGCCGCCTGTGCGTCCTGACCGAGGAGCGCCGCGACCGCCTCGCGGGCCCGGACGACGAGGTCGGGCTGGGACAGGTCGGCCGAGGGGATCGGCCGGCCGACCACGACCTCGATGCGGCCCGGCCTGACGCGCCAGCGCCCGGCCGGCAGGACCGCACGGCTCCCCCGCACGGCCACCGGCACGACCGGGGCGCGCGACGCCTGCGCCAGGGCGAAGGCCCCGCGCTTGAAGGGCCCGAGCCGCCCGTCGGCGCTGCGCGTCCCCTCGGGGAAGACGACGAGCGACGCGCCCTGCGCCAGCGCCTCGGCGGCGCGTGAGAGGCCGCGGCGCGAGCGCCGGGGGTCCTCGCGGTCGATCGGGACGTAACCGGCCGCCCGCATCGCCGGACCGAAGATGGGGATGCGGAACAGCTCCCGCTTGGCCACCCAGCGGAGCTGACCGGGAAGGGCCGACGCGATGGCGAAGATGTCCATGGTGCTCTGGTGGTTCGAGACGATCACGCTCCCGGGCGGCACGGCGGGGGCGGCGCCCGCGGCGGCGCTGAGGTCGGCGCGCGACCCGGCGAGCCAGAGGCCCGCTCGCCCCCACGCCCGGCTGTAGCGCTGGATCACGGTGCCTCGCCGGTCGACCAGGCGGGTCACGATGGCGAGCGTGCCGAGGACCGCGGTGACGACGGCGAGGCCGCCCCAGAAGAGCACCACACGCACCATGGCAGACGGACGACTGTATCTCCCCGCTCCCGCCAGCGTCAATCGCGCGCCGCAGGGGCGCATTGACCCCCGGGGGGCTCGCTTGATAGAACGGTGGTGCAACCGTCGCGCGGGGCTCCCAGCGGGCCCCGTTTCTCATGCAGGCAGTACTGTACGGAAGGGACGATCCATGGCGAGCCTCAACAAGGTCATCCTCATCGGCAACCTCGGGCGCGACCCGGAGGTCCGATACACCAGCGGGGGACAGGCGGTCGCGAACTTCACCATCGCCACGAACGAGGCCTGGACCAACAAGCAGGGCCAGCGCGAGGAGCGGACGGAGTGGCACCGCATCGTCGCCTGGGGGGCGCTCGGGGAGCGCGCCGGTGAGTACCTCAGGAAGGGCAAGCAGGTCTACGTCGAGGGCCGGCTCCAGACCCGCAAGTGGACCGACCGCGAGGGCCAGGAGCGGTACACGACCGAGATCAACGCCCAGCAGCTCTTCCTCCTCGGCTCGCCGGGACGGGGTGAAGGCGACGCGCCCGACTACGAGCGGGCGGACGCCGAGGGGAGCCGCGGCGGGCGCGGCCGCGGGCGTCCCGCGCCGGCGCACCCGCAGCCCGACGCCGACGAGATGCCGGCCGGGGACGACGACATCCCCTTCTAAGGGACTCGCACTCTTGAGGAGAGGCACCATGTCGAGACGTGTCACACGGACCGTCGCCGCGGGGCTCGGCGCCGTCGTCCTGCTCCTCGCAGGGGCGCTACCGGCCTTCGCGCAGGCCACGCTCGAGAAGATCAACCAGTCGGGCACCTTCGTGGTCGGCACCCGTACCGGGTCGCCCCCCTTCGGCTTCATCGACCGGAACCAGAACTGGGTCGGCTTCGGCGTCGATCTCGCGCGGCTCGTCCACGCGGCCATCGAGAAGCGGCTCGGCAAGACGATCAAGTTCGAGCTGAAGGAGACGACCCCGGCCACCCGCATCCCGCTCATCACGAGCGGCCAGGTCGACCTCATCGCCGAGACCATGACCATCACCCGCTCGCGCATGGAACAGGTGGACTTCGGCCCCGTCTACTTCGTCACCGGCGCGCAGTTCCTCGTCAAGAAGGGGAGCCCCATCACGGGCGTGAAGAGCGCCGCGGGCAAGCGCGTGGCCGTGCAGCAGGGCTCCACGAACGAGCGGATCCTCAGGGAGCAGTACCCCAACATCCAGCTCGTCGTCTTCCCCGATCAGCCGGCCGCCTTCGCCGCGCTGGTCCAGGGACGGGTCGACGCGTACGTGAACGACGGCGTCCAGCTCGCCGGCCTCAAGGCGAAGGCGCCGAACCCGGGCGACTGGGTGATCACGGGCGAGCCGATCTCCTACGAGCCGTACGGCCTGGCGATGCGCGAGAACGACTCGGACTTCCGGGACCTGGTGGCCTTCACCCTCATGGAGGCCATCGAGAACGGGGAGTACCGGAAGCTCTACGAGAAGTGGATGGGCGAGAAGGGCGACGTGCCCTACCCGCTCTCGGAGACCGCCGAAACCTTCCTGCGCATGCAGGTCATGCCGAGATAGGGCGCGGCCGGGCCGGGGCGCGCGGCCGCGCGCCCCGGCCGTGCCGCCGCAAGGCCGACCGCCCGTGTTCCGCTACGACTTCGACTGGAGCGTCCTCTGGCAGCCGCCCTACGGCGAGTGGCTGCTCCAGGGCATCCTCACCACGCTCGAGATCTCCGCGCTCGCCTGGGTGATCGCGCTCGTGCTCGGCTGCGTGGCCGGAGCCATGCGCACCGTTCCGTCCGCCGTCACCCGGACGATCGGCGCGGCCTACGTCGAGTTCTTCAAGAACGTCCCGCTCCTGGTCTGGATGTTCTTCTGGTACTTCGGCGCGCCGCAGTTCCTGCCGCTCGCGGTCCAGGACTGGCTCAACCGGCACGGCGTCGCCTTCGTCGCCGCCGTCGTCGCCCTCGGCATCTACCACGGCGCGCGCTTCGCGGAGGTGATCCGCGCCGGCATCCAGTCGGTCCCCCAGGGGCAGTTCGAGGCGGCCCTCTCGACCGGCCTCGGCGTGGCCGAGGCCTATCGCCTGATCCTGATTCCGATCGCCCTCAGGCTCATCATCCCCCCCGGGACCAACGAGACGCTGAACCTCCTCAAGAACTCGTCGCTGGCGCTGACGATCAGCGTGGCGGAGATCACGTTCCAGACCCGACAGATCGAGGCGTACACGGCCAGGGGCTTCGAGGCGATCACCGCCGGGACGCTCATCTACCTGGTCCTCTGCCTCGTCCTCGCCGGCGTCATGTCGCGCGTCGAGAAGGCCGTGGCCATCCCGGGGCTCATCGTGCGCGGCAGCGGTCCGGAGGGCTAGCCGGCATGGCGCTCGACCTCTCCGTCATCTGGCGCAACCTGCCCTTCCTCATCGAGCAGGGCCTGCTCGGCATCGGCGCCTTCGGCGGGGGGACGCTGGCCCTCGCCGTGCCGACCATCGTGCTCGCCACGATCGTCGGGGTCTTCGTCGCGCTGGCGCGGCTCTCCCGCCTCGCGGTCTTCCGCGTGCCGGCGACCGCCTACGTGCAGCTCATCCGCGGCGTGCCGCTCGTCATGGTGGTCTTCTGGTTCTGGATCTTCATTCCGATCGCCGCCGGTGTTACCATCCCGACCTACTCGGTGGCGCTCGTCGCCTTCGTGACCTTCGAGGCGGCCTACATCGGGGAGATCATCCGGGCCGGCATCCAGTCGGTGCCGCGCGGCCAGGTCGAGGCGGCCCGCGCGACGGCGCTCGGCTACCGGGACACCATGCGGTTCGTCGTGCTGCCCCAGGCGTTCCGCAACATGCTGCCGTCGCTCGTGACCCAGTTCGTCATCCTCTTCAAGGACACGTCGCTCGCGTCGATCATCGGCTACATGGACCTCACCAAGGCAGCCCAGACGGTGAACAACCGGGAGTTCCGCCCGTTCGAGCTGTACCTCTTCATCGCGGTCGTCTACTTCGTCTTCGCCTACGGCCTCTCCCTCTCGGCCCGGAGGCTCGAGCGCCGGATGGCGGCGGGGCGGCGGACGCTGGCCACGGCCGCGTTCCGCTCGGCCGGCGCCTGATGCCAGGTCCGGCACGAGGCGGCGGCGCGTCGAGGCGGGCGGCGCTCGCGTCGGCGGTCGTCCTGGCGGGGGTGCTGGCGAGCGCCCTGCCGGCCGCCGGGCTCACCTTCTTCGCCATCGCCACGGGGGGCACCGGCGGCACCTACTATCCGCTCGGCGGCATGCTGGCCCAGCTCCTCTCGAACCAGGTGAAGGACCTCGTGGCCACGGCGCAGGCGGGCAACGCGTCGGTGGCGAACATCCTGCTCGTCGGCCGGGGCGAGATCGAGAGCGCCTTCGCGCAGAACGACGTCGCCTACTGGGCCTACACCGGCACCGGCCTCGAGCCGTTCCGCGGCAGGCCGGTCGGGAACATCCGGCACGTCGCGAGCCTCTACCCCGAGCACGTCCAGCTGGTGGCCACGCGGGCCTCCGGCATCCGGTCGGTCCGCGACCTCGCCGGCCGGCGCGTGGTCCTCGGCGCGCGCGGCAGCGGGAACGTGGTCGAGGCCGAGGCGATCCTCGAGGCGTACGGGATGTCGCCGAGCGACCTCGAGGCCGTCTACGCCGGACACTCCGAAGGGGTCTCGCGCATCGAGGACGGGCAGGCCGACGCCATGTTCGTCGTCGCGGGCTTCCCGACCGCCGCCCTCGTCGACCTCGCCGCCGGCACCGACGTCGTGATCGTCCCGCTCGACGACGACGCCGTCCGCCGGCTCGCGGCGCGGTCGAGGTTCTTCACGCCGGCCGTCGTGCCGGCCGGCACCTACCGGGGCCAGACGCAGGACGTGAGGACGGTGGCCGTCATGGCCACCTGGATCGTCGACGAGCGGGTCCCCGCCGACCTGGTCTACGAGATGACGAAGGCGCTCTGGGCGAAGCGGGACGTCCTCGAGGCCGTCCACCCCAAGGGGCGCGAGGTCCGGCTCGAGACGGCGCTTGCCGGCATGGCGATCCCGCCCCACCCCGGCGCCGAGCGGTACTACCGCGAACGGGGCCTGCTGCCGTGAGCCGGCTCGCCCTGCTGGCGGCCTGCCTGCTGCTCGGCGCCTGCACCCCCTCCCCCCCGATCGTGCTCGAGGTCGGCTCGCCGTCGGGCGACGTCGTCTACGCCCGCCGCGCGGTGGAGCCGGGCGACAGGGTGATCTACCGGTTCGTCCACTCGGTGTCGCGGACGCCGGTCGAGGAGACCTGGGAGGTCGTGAACGGGCCCTCGGGCGCGGGGCTGCGGCTGCGCCGGATCGTCTACCAGGCCAGCGGCGCGGGGTTGCCGTCGAGCCCCGAGGCGCCCGGCGCCACCTTCGAGCGCACGGCCGACGGCTTCGTCGTCGACGGGCTCGACCGGGCCATCGGCCTGCCGCTCGACCTGCGCGTCACGCCCGCCGCCGAGAACGCCATCACGGTCGGCGGCGAGACGATCGACCTCACCCGGCTGCGAGGCCCCTCCCCGGGCGCCCCGGTGTCACTCGTCCGGCTCACACTGGGCTAAAGGGCCGCGACAGGGGCACGGCCCTACGGCACGGCGGGAACGACCGCGAAGTTGAGCACATTCCCGCCGGCGACGAGCGGGGGGTTCAGCTTCGTCGCCGCCCCCGGCGCCGCCAGCTCCACCATGTACAGCTCGGCGGTGGTGTCGGTGTCCTGGTCGGCGCGGTAGACGACCCGCCGCGCCGGCTCCAGCGTCGCGCCGCCGCCGCCACCACCCCCGCCCCCGCCGCCGCAGGCCGCCAGCCCCGCCGCCACCAGCCCCAGCGCAGCGGCCGCCCAGGACCAGATTCGCCTTCCCGCGCCCGGCTCGATTCGCGGCTGCATCTCTCCCCTCCCCCTCCGGCCCCCTCCCGGCCGATCCCGTGCTTCCACGACTCCCGGTTGCCGGCCATGGCACACGGCCCTGCCGGCCGCGCCCGGCCGGGCCCGCCATCGCCGCGCTCCTGATTGGCTCCATGCGGTGATGGCGGCCCGAGGCGCCCCGCCGCTCGGGCCGGAGGGCCTCGGTCGGTAGGGTCGAGCGCCCTATCGGTCGGTCGTCAACCGATACAGGCGATACAGGAACAGCAAGCATGCGATGAAAAGGGAGTCAAGGTAGAAGTTGGGCGCCGCGCGCACGCGGCGCGGGCGGCGATCCCCCGCTTGACTTGCTCGCCCGACTCCCGTAGGTTCCCCCCGCTCGGGGCGCCAGGCTTCGCGGCCAGGAGGGCCGGCGCACCCGGCTGCATTGCGCGGCCCCGGGGCCCGAGCTACCCTGAGGGGCTTCCTTTTCGCGGAGTTACACCTACCCTACATGCTCGACGCCATCACGATCCGCGGGGCCCGCCAGCACAACCTCAAGGGCTTCGACCTCGCGATCCCCCACAGGCGGCTCGTGGTCGTGACCGGCGTGTCTGGCTCCGGGAAGTCCTCGCTCGCCTTCGACACGATCTACGCCGAGGGGCAGCGCCGCTACGTGGAGAGCCTCTCCACCTACGCGCGCCAGTTCCTCGACCGGATGGACAAGCCGGACGTCGAGTCGATCGACGGCATCGCGCCGGCCATCGCCATCGAGCAGAAGAACCCGGTCAAGCACTCGCGCTCGACGGTCGGCACGGCGACCGAGATCGCCACCTACCTGCGACTCCTCTACGCCAAGATCGGGCGCATCGTCTGCCCCGACTGCGACCGACCGGTCGCCGCCGACACGGTCCGGAGCGCCACCGACGCGCTCCTCGCCGAGGCGGCCGGCGCGCGCGTCCTCGTCGCCTTCGAGAAGCCGCGATTGAAGAAGGAGACCTGGGCGCAGTGGGCGGCGGCCCGCGTGGCGCAGGGCTACCTGCGCGTCGTCCTCGACGGCGAGCCGGTCGACCTCGGCGACGCGGGCGCCCTCGAGCGGATCGAGGCGGCGAGGACCCGCCTGGTCGTCGCCGACCGCCTGGTGGTCGGGCCAGAGGCGCAGGGACGCCTCGCCGAGGCGCTCGAGGCCGCGTTCCGCGAAGGCCTCGGCGCGGCCACCGCCGTCGTCCTCGGCGAGGGGCCCCCGCGGCTGCGCCGCTTCTCGACGCGCCACGGCTGCCCGGGGTGCGGGCGCACGTTCGAGGCGCCGACTCCGCTCCTCTTCTCCTTCAACTCCCCGCGCGGCGCCTGCCCCACGTGCAAGGGGTTCGGCTCGACCCTCGACTACGACATGAACCGGATCGTCCCCGACCGGACCAAGAGCCTCAAGTTCGGGGCGATCGATCCCTGGACCAAGCCGTCCAACGACTGGTGGCAGAAGGAGCTGCCGGCCTTCTGCAAGCGCGCCGGCATCGACGCGTCGAAGCCGTTCACGGCGCTCACGGCCGAGGAGGTCGCGAAGCTCAGGGCGGGCGACCGGAAGTTCCCCGGGCTCGACGGGTTCTTCGCGTACCTCGAGCGGAAGAAGTACAAGATGCACGTCCGGGTCTTCATGTCCCGGTACAAGGCGGCCGTCACCTGCGCCGACTGCGGCGGCACGCGGCTTCGGCCCGAGGCGCGGCTCGCGAAGGTGGCCGGCCGGGACATCGCCGAGGTTTCCACCCTCACGGTGGCCGAGGCGCGGCAGTGGTTCGCGGCGCTCCCCCTGACCCCCTTCGAGGCCGAGGTGGCCCGCGACGTGCTGCGGCAGATCACGAGCCGGCTCGACTTCCTGGCGGAGGTCGGGCTCGACTACCTCACGCTCGACCGCCAGACGCGCACCCTCTCGGGCGGCGAGGCGCAGCGGATCAACCTCGCCAACCAGCTCGGCGCCGCCCTGACCGGGACGCTCTACGTCCTCGACGAGCCGTCGGTGGGGCTCCATCCCCGCGACACGCAGAAGCTCGTCGGCATCCTCCGCAAGCTCGCCGACGCCGGCAACAGCGTCCTGGTCGTCGAGCACGACCGGGAGGTGATCGAGGCGGCCGACCACGTCGTGGAGCTGGGCCCCCGGTCGGGCGAGGCGGGCGGCGAGGTCGTCTTCTCCGGGTCCGGCGCGGCCTTCCGCGGCGACCCGCACGCGCTCACGTCGAAGTACCTCAGAGGGGAGCTGTCGGTCCCGCTGCCGCGGCGCCGGCGCGACGTCGACGGGCCGCGGATCATCCTCTCCGGCGCCCGGGCGCACAACCTCAAGGGGATCACCGTCGAGGTGCCGCTCGGGACGCTCACCGCCGTCACCGGCGTGTCGGGCTCCGGCAAGAGCACCCTCGTCCACGACACCCTCTGGGCGGCGGTGGACCGCCTGGTGAACGGCGCGCGCGCCCACCGGGCCGCCGCCGAGGGGGAGGAGAACGGCGAGGCCGCGGCGCCGGCGACCGTCGGGGCGTTCGACCGGCTCTCCGGCGTCGAGCGGCTCCGGGGGGCGGTCATGGTCGACCAGAGCCCCATCGGCCGCACGCCGCGGAGCAACCCGGCCACCTACATCAAGGTGTGGGACGAGATCCGCAAGGTGTTCGCCGGCACCGCGGAGGCGCGCCGGCTCGGCCTCACGGCGGGGCACTTCTCCTTCAACGTCCCGGGCGGCCGCTGCCCCACGTGCGAGGGGGCCGGCTACCAGACCATCGAGATGCACTTCCTCGCCGACGTCTACGTCACCTGCGAGGGCTGCCGCGGCCGCCGCTTCGGCGAGACGGCGCTCGCCGCCCGCTACCGCGGCCGGAGCATCGCCGACGTCCTCGGCATGACGGTCTCCGAGGCGGCGCGTCTCTTCGCCGACCAGGCGGCGATCGCCCGCAAGCTGCGGGTGCTGGTGGACGTGGGGCTCGGCTACCTGCGGCTCGGGCAGGCCGCCACGACCCTCTCGGGGGGCGAGGCGCAGCGCCTCAAGCTCGCCCGCGAGCTGGCGGCGGCCGAGTCGGGCGAGACCGACCGCGTGCTGTACGTCATGGACGAGCCGACGACCGGCCTGCACCTCGACGACGTCGCCCGCCTCGTCGGCGTGATGCAGGCCCTCGTCGACCGCGGGCACACGGTGCTCGTCGTCGAGCACCACCCGGACGTCATCAAGGCGGCCGACTGGGTGATCGACCTCGGACCGGAGGGGGGCGACCGCGGCGGCGAGGTCGTCGCGGTCGGGTCGCCCGAGGAGATCGCGGCCAACCCGAGGTCCCACACCGGGCGCGCGCTGCGCCCCTACCTGACCGGCCCCGACGGCGGGGCCGCGTTGACCGGCCGGATGCGGGCGTGAGGTGGACATGAGCGAGCGGAACGGCAGGGAGGGGCAGGTCACGATCGACAGCAAGGCGACGATCGCGCGCCTCGTCGGCGCCGTCGAGCGGGTCATCGTCGGCAAGCCGGACGTGGTGCGGCTGGCGATCGTCACGCTGCTCGCCCGGGGGCACCTGCTGATCGAGGACGTCCCGGGGGTCGGCAAGACGACGCTCGCGCAGACGCTCGCCCGCGCCGTGGGGGGAAGCTTCTCGCGCATCCAGTTCACGAACGACCTCCTGCCGGCCGACATCCTCG
Source organism: Thermodesulfobacteriota bacterium (assembly GCA_036381125.1). GTDB lineage: Bacteria > DASVDK01 > DASVDK01 > DASVDK01 > DASVDK01 > DASVDK01. Next base: position 11,811 of record DASVDK010000056.1, read on the forward strand.
GCGTGGCCGTCTACCAGCGCGACAGCGGCGCCTTCGTCTTCCGGCCCGGGCCGATCTTCGCGAACGTCGTGCTCGCGGACGAGATCAACCGCACGACGCCGAAGACCCAGTCGTGCCTCCTCGAGGCGATGAACGAGCGGCAGGTCTCCATCGACGGCGAGACGCGCCCCCTCCCGTCGCCCTTCTTCGTCGTGGCAACGCAGAACCCGCTCGAGCACCAGGGCACGTTCCCGCTGCCCGAGAGCCAGCTCGACCGGTTCCTCATGCGGATCCGCGTCGGCTACCCGTCGCCCAGGGACGAGCGGCGCATCCTCGCCGGCGATCGCCTCGCCGATCCCTCCGAGATCTCCCCGGTCGTCACGCCGGCGGAGCTCGCCGCGCTGCAGGACGCCGTCGAGACGGTCCTCGTCGAGGAGCCGGTCCGCGACTACCTCATGGCGATCGTCGGCGGGACGCGCCGCGGCGGCACGTTCGCGCTCGGCGCCTCCCCCCGCGCGGCGCTGGCCTTCCAGCGGGCGGCCCAGGCGGCCGCCCTCGTCGACGGCCGGCGGTACGTCGTGCCGGACGACCTGAAGACGCTGGCCGTGCCCGTCCTCGCCCACCGCGTGCAGCTCGCCGGGTCGCCCGGGGCCGGCCGAGCCGAGGCCGAGGGGGCCGTGGCCGAGCTGCTCGACCGGATCGTGGTGCCGGCCTGACGGCGGCGATGCGCCAGGTCGCGCGCCTCTGGCGGCGTGTCTTCAGGTTCGCCGTCCGGCTGGTCAAGCCGCCGCGGACGATCAGGTTCACGCGGGACGGCGTCAAGTTCGTCGTCGTCGCCCTCGCCATCGGCGTGGCCGCCATCAACACCGGCAACAACCTGCTCTACCTCGTCCTGGCCATGATGCTGTCGTTCATCATCCTCTCCGGCGTCCTGTCGGAGGTGACGATGCGGGGCGTCACGGTCTCGCGCGAGGTCCCGACCACGGCGGTGGCGGGCCAGCCGGTGGCGGTCCGCGTGGGGCTCACCAACGGCAAACGCTGGGCTCCCTCCTTCTCGCTCGCCGTCCACGACCTCCTCGCGCGCGGCGGCCGGCGCGCCGCGCGCGCCCCGGCGCCCGAGGGGCCGCCGCGCACGTACTTCCTCAGGGTCGCGCCCGGCGAGACGGTCTGGCGGCACTACACCTACACGTTCGCGCGCCGTGGGCGGACGCGCTTCGCCGGCTTCCGCCTGGCCACGCGCTACCCGTTCGGGCTCTTCCTCAAGTCGGGCGTCGTCGGAGGCCCCGGCGAGGTGATCGTGCTGCCGCCCGTCGACCCCATCGCGGCGCCCCCGTCCGGCGAGTCGCAGACGGCCGGCGACCGGCCGGTCTCCCGGCGGGGCCACGGGTCGACCCCCTCGGGGCTCAGGGAGTACCGGCCGGGTGACGAGCCCCGCACGATCCACTGGCGGCGCTCGGCGGCGCTCGGCGACCTCGTCGTGCGCGAGTTCGACCGCGACGACCGCGACCGGGTGCTCGTGGCCCTGGCGACGGTGTTCCCCCCCGGCGCCCGGGGCCGGCCTCGCTTCGAGGAGCGCTTCGAGGCGGCCGTCCGCCGCGCCGCGTCGCTCGCGGCGCACTACCTCGAGCGGGGCTACGAGGTCGAGCTGCGCACCGGCGGCGGCGCGGTGCCGCTCGGCACCGGCGCCCGGCAGCGGCAGGCGATTCTCACGACGCTCGCGCTCGTCGAGCCGACGTTCGCCCGCACGGCGCCGCTCCCCCCGGCCGGGGCCGGCATGCTGCCGGTGCTCGTCACCCCCGACGCGTCGCTCCACGCGGCCGAGGAGCTGGCCGCGTACCGGCACGTCGAGACCCCGAGCCTGTAGGGACGGCGGGAGGCTCCGGTCGTGAACTTCGAGTTCGGCTTCCGCCTCGCCTCGTACGGCCTCGTCGGCCTGGGCTTCCTCGCGCTGGCCATCTCGAGCGAGACCTCCCTCGCGGTCGCCTCGGCCGGCTTCGTCGCGCTGCCGATCGCGTTCTGGGTGGTCGGGCGGCCGGGCGCGCCGGCCGCGTCGCGCCTCGCGGCGGTCCCGCCGCGCGTCTGGACCATCGTGACGCTCGTCGTGGCCGCGCTCGCCGCCGCCAACGTGGTGCTGCTCGGCGAGGAGCCGGTCGTCGCCATCGTCGAGCTCCTGGTCGCGGTCCAGCTCGTCAAGCTCCTCTCGATCCGGAGCAGCCGGGACTACTTCCAGCTCTACGCGGTCTCCTTCTTCCAGCTCCTCGCCTCGGCGACCCTCTCGGACTCGATCGGGTTCGCGGCGACGTTCCTCCTGTACATGCTCCTGGCCACCTGGACGCTCCTCGCGTTCCACCTCCGGGAGGAGATGACCGCCGAGCCGGCCGGCGACACCTGGGCGCTGCGGCGGCTCTTCACCGCCCGCTTCGCCGCCGCGACGACGCTCCTGGCCGTCGGCACGCTCGCGGTCACGCTCGCGATCTTCTTCGCGATCCCGCGCGTCGGGCGAGGGTTCCTCCAACGGGCGGCCGCCGACCCGGTGAAGCTCTCCGGGTTCGCCGACACGGTGCAGCTCGGCGAGGTGGGCGAGATCAAGACCGACGAGACGGTGGTCATGCGCGTGCGCGCGCCGGGCCCCGACGAGCTGAGCCAGCCGATCCGCTTCTGGCGGGGCAGCGCCTTCGACCGGTACGACGGCCGCGCCTGGAGCCGGTCGGTGGTCGACAAGCGGCAGGTCATCGCCGAGCCGGGCGGGCGGATCGTGCTCGACCGGGAGCCGCCGCGCGGTCAGCTCATCGAGCAGGCGGTGCTCCTCGAGCCGATCGACGCGCCGGTCCTCTTCACGGCCGGCCGCCCGCTCACCGTCCAGGCCGTCACCGTCGGCTGGCGCGGCCTGCCGTTCGTCTACCGGGACGGGATGGGGAGCCTCACGGCGCCCTGGAAGCCCTACGGCCGCATCGAGTACGTCGTCACGGCGGACCTCGCGAGCCCTCCGGTCGAGGCGCTCCGGCGCGCCGGCACCGACTATCCCGCCGGCCTCGCGCGCTACCTCGACCTGCCGCCGCTCGACCCGCGCGTGGCCGAGCTGGCCGCCCGGATCACCGAGGGCGCCGCGACGCCGTTCGACCGCGCGCGGGCGATCGAGGCGCACCTGCGCACCGAGTACGAGTACTCGCTCGACGTGAGGCCGACGCCGGGCGTGCCGCCGCTCGAGGACTTCCTCTTCACGACGAGGCGGGGGCACTGCGAGTACTCGGCCACCGCCATGGCGATCCTCCTGCGCACGCTCGGCATCCCGTCGCGCATGGTGTCGGGCTTCCTGCGCGGCGAGTGGAACGAGTACGGCCGCTACTACCTGGTGCGCCAGGCGGAGGCGCACACCTGGGTGGAGGCCTTCTTCCCCGGTCACGGGTGGGTGGCCTTCGACCCGACCCCGCCGGCCGGCACCGGCCTGACCGGCCGCGGGGCGCTGTCGGCGCTCGGCCGCTACCTGGACGCGGTACGGGCCCGCTGGAACCGCTACATCGTCGGCTACTCGCTCGCCGATCAGCTCTCCGCGGCTCGCAGCGTGCGAGGCGGCACGCGCGCCCTCGCCGCGCGCGTCCGCCGGGCCTTCGGGGACGCCGCCGACCGCGTGGCGGCCGGCGCGCGCTGGATCCGGAACCTCGAGGTGCCGGCAGCGGTGGCGATCCCGTGCCTGGCGGTCCTCGTGCTCCTCGTCCTGCGCGGGCGCGCCCTGGTGCGCGGCACGGCCATGGGGGCCTACCTGGAGCGGCGGCGGCTCAACCGGGAGATCCTCAAGCTCTACGCCCGGGCCACGGCGGCGGCCGCCGAGCGCGGCGTGCCACGGGGCCCCTCCCAGACCGCCCGGGAGCACGCCGGCCTCGCGCGGGCGCGCGGCCTCGCCGGCGCCGACGGGCTCGAGTCGCTGGCCCGCCTCTACGAAGCGGTCCGCTTCGGCCGACATCGCGCGAGCCGCGCGGACGTCGACCGGGCGCGGGCGGCCATCGAGGCGATCGGGGCTCCTCGGCGCGGCGCGAAGGTGGCGGCCGGAAGGGACGCGCGCTAGACTCGCGGCCATGAGCGATCAGAGCATCTTCGACCGCGCGGACGCCGAGTTCCGGAAAGCCGCGGACCGGATCACCGAGTCCCTGAAGGGGCTCTTCCCGCCCGCGGTCACCGAGCACCTCTCGAACTCGCAGCGCGAGTTCCTCCTCGCGCTCCGATCCTTTGCCGACGCCGCGCTCGCGCGCACGGAGGCGGGCATCCGCGAGGCGCGCGACCGGGTCAAGCCGAAGGCGGACGAGGCCGGGACCCCCCCGGCCGCGTAGGCGGTGCTCGCCCGCACGGGGCGTCTGCTCGTCCGGGCCGCGCGGCGCTTCCACGCCGACGACGCCTCCACGCGCGCGGCGGCACTCACGTTCCGCACGCTCCTCTCGATCGTTCCCTTCCTCGCCGTCTTCTTCGCCGTCCTGAGCGCCTTCGGGCCCTTCGCCCGCACCGAGGCGCGGCTCGAGGCCTTCCTCCTCGAGCACCTGCTGCCCGGCACCGCCCGGGCGGCGATCGCGCACCTCACGCGGCTCACCGAGAAGACGGCGGCGGTCGGCGCCGTCGGCTTCGTCGCCCTCGTCGCGACCTCGCTCCTGCTCCTCGGCGCCATCGAGGACGCCTTCCGGCACATCCACCGGCTCCCCGAGGGCCGGTCGTTCCGCCAGCGGCTCCTGTCCTACTGGACCACGCTCACCGTGGCGCCGCTCCTCTTCGGCGTCTCGATCTACCTGTCCGGCGCCGCCACGCGGCTGTCGCCGCGCCTCGTCCCCGACGCCCTGCTCGACATCCTGCGCAGCGGCGAGATCCTGTGGGGCTACCTGGTCCCGCTCCTCGTGAGCACCGGCGCCTTCACGCTCGGCTACCTCGTGCTGCCGGCCGCGAGCGTGCGCCTCGCGCCGGCCCTGGCGGGCGGCGCGACGGCCGGCCTGCTCTGGGAGGCGGGCAAGGCGGCGTTCGACTGGTACGTCCGTCGCTTCGCGTCGTTCGAGCAGGTCTACGGCGCACTGGCCCTCGTCCCGATCTTCCTCCTCTGGGTCCAGGTCACCTGGCTGATCGTGCTCTTCGGCGCCGAGGTGGCCTACTGCGCGCAGCACCCGGACCCCGGCCCCGAGACGGCGCCCGCGAGGCGCGACGGCCCGGCGCGGGGGCCGCTGGCCGCCCGCGTCCTCTGGTCGGTGGCCCGCGAGTTCACGGCCGGCCGGCCGCGGCCGACCGTCGCCGGCGTGGCGGCCGAGCTGTCGGTGGAGGCGGAGGCGGTCGAGCGTGCGGTCGGCGCCCTGGAGCGGGCCGGGCTCGTGGCGCGCGTCGCCGAGCCGGGCGACGCCGAGGGGGGCACGGGGCTCCTGCCCGCCAGGCCGCTCGATCAGGTGACGGTGGCCGACGCCCTCCGCGCGGGCGAGGCGGAGGGGGGCGGTCTCGCCGAGGGCGCCGAGGCCGAGGAGCCGCTGCTGGGGCTCCTCCGCGCCGCCGCCGGTGAGGTCGAGGAGCGGCTCGGGCGAGAGACCTACGCGAGCCTCGCCTCGCGGTGGCAGGCGCGACAGCGCGCGCACGAGGCGGCCGGCGCGATCGGGATGGCCGAGCCGGCCACCCTGCCCGAAGGGCTCGTGGAGGGCCGTGAGCCGTGATCGGCGAGGCCGCGGAGGGAGCGATCCGCATCGCGCTGCCGCCGCTCGTCGCCGTCCGCGAGGCGGCGCTCGGGCGGGGGCGCGCCGAGGCGGACCAGGCGGTGCGCGACGCGCTGGCCGAGACGGCGGCCGCCGTCCCCGCCTCGCCGGCCGTCTACGTGCTCCGCGACAGCGCCGGGACGCCGCTGACCGTGAGCCACACGGCCGACCTGCGGGCGCGCCTGCTCAAGGCGGACGCGCCGGTCGTGGCGGCCGCCGCCCTCGAGTACGCGCCTTGCGTCTCGGCCTTCGACGCGGCGCTCAGGCACCTCGGCTGGCTCCGAGCCCTCGAGCCGGACCGCTACGGCCCCTGGCTGCCGTATCCGACCCCCTACTTCCTCCGCCTCGACCTCGGCGCGCGGTTCCCGCGGTTCGAGCCGACGGACGTCCCCGACTTCGCGCCGGGCGTCCGCCTCTTCGGGCCCTACCCGACGCGCGCGGCCCTCGAGCAGGCCGAGACCGCCCTCTACGCGGCGCTGCCGCTGCGCCGCTGCACCTGGGACGTGCAGGGACACGACGTGGACGAGTCGTGCATCTACCTCCAGATGCGCCGCTGCGCCGCGCCCTGCACGGGCGACGTCCCGCCCGACGCCTACCGGCGGCTCGTCGACGCCGGCGCGGACCTGCTCGAGGGCCGCCCGGAGCGGGCCGCAGCCGACCTGACGGCGCGCCGCGACGCCGCCGCCGGCACGCTGGCGTTCGAGGAGGCGGCCCGCCTGCAGGCCGCGCTCGACCGCCTCGGCCGCGAGACGCCGCCGCCCGCGTTCGACCTCGCCCGCTGGACGGTGGCCGTGCTGTCCGGGGTCCGCAAGGGGGAGGGCGGGGCCAGAACGGTGGCGGTCGCCGGCTTCCGCGCCGGCCGCTTCGTGCACGAGGCGTCGATCGACCCGGCCGCCGAGGGCCTCGAGGCGCGGTGCGCCGCCCTCGCCGCCGCGATCGCCGCCGCGCCCGAGCCGCCGCCCGGCGCGGCGGGGACGGCAACCAGGGCCCGGGCCGAGGAGTCGGCCCTCCTGGTGGCCTGGCTCTCGCGCGCCCGGCCGCCGGCGGCGGTGGCCGTCGACCCGGCCGCGCCCGAAGCGGCCGGCGCCCCGCTCGCCGAGGCGATCCGGGCCCTTACGGCGCCGCGGCGGCGTCGCTGACGCGACTTTCCCCTTGCCAACCCGGGTGCCGATTGGGTATTCCTCAAGCCTCTTCACGCGCCGAGGGCGAGGCCGGATTCCGGGGCCTTCGCCCCCGACCGGCATCGAGCAGCGCGACGCGGGAGGATCGGAGGATCCCATGTCATCGGGTCGTCGCAGGGTCCTCATCGTCGACGACGACGAGAGCACCGTCGAGGTTCTGAAGCGGTTTCTCCTCACGAAGGGCTTCGAGACGGTCGAGGCGAAGGACGGGCAGAGCGCCATCGACCTGGCAAAGCGGATCCGCCCCGACCTGATCCTCCTGGACATCATGATGCCCGACCTGTCGGGCGACGTCGTCTGCAAGGCGCTCAAGGACGATCCGGAGACGGCGGCCGTTCCCGTGATCATGACGACCGCCAAGCGCGAGCGCGAGGACCTCATCAACGGCCTCGACGTGGGCGCCGACGACTACGTGCGCAAGCCCTTCGACGTCTACGAGCTCCTCGCGCGCATCAAGGCGCACCTCCGGGTGCGCGACCTCTACCGCAAGCTCGAGGCGAGCCACGTGGCCGCGCTCGTCGACTTCCTGCACACGCTGCCCAGGGGGGCCGGCGTGCCGGCCGTCCTCGAGGCGACGCTCGGCCGCCTCGGGCGGACCTTCGACGTGGCGCACGGGGCCGTCGTGCTCCTCGAGGGGGCGGACCGCGAGCGCGGCGTCGTCGTCGCCGCGAGCGCCGACGGTCGCCTCGTGCCCGGCGAGATCGAGCTGGCCGCGCTGCCGGAGGTGCTCCGGGCGGCCGAGAGCGGCGAGGTCGTGGTCGAGGACGCGGCCGAGGGACGGGCGGCGGTCGCGATCCCGGCCGTCCTCGGCGATCGCCCGGTGGCCGTCTTCCGGATCCGCACCTCCACCGAGCGGGGCCTCGGCCCCGCC
>DASVDK010000057.1:0-6352 GCA_036381125.1 Thermodesulfobacteriota bacterium
GGCGTCTCGGGGGTCGCCGTCACCGGCGACCGGCTCATCCACTGGGCTACACGCATCGACTCCTCCACGCGCCCGGCCGCCTCGGCGCCGGGCGCCGCGCGTCACTTGACGACGAGCACCGGGATCTCGGCCGTGCGCACGACCCGCTCGGCGACGCTCCCCAGGAGCGCGCGACGAAGCCCCGTCCGGCCGTGCGTCCCCATGACGATGAGGTCGGCCTTCGCCTCCGTGGCGGCCCGGACGATGGCGTCGGCCGCGGAGGCGCCGGCCTCCACCAGCGCGGTCGTCACCGGCACGCCGCCCGCCTCGCGGCCGAACCGCTCGGCGAACGCCTCGAGGTCGCGGCGGGCCTGCTCGCGCATCGACACCTCGGCCGCCCTGAGGTCGTCCATCAGGCCGGGCGCCACGCCGGCGGCGGAGTGCGTGAGGCCGACGAAGGCGTGCAGCACGTGCAGGCGCGCGCCCAGTCGCCCGGCGAGCCAGGCAGCCTGGGCGGCGGCGGCCTCGCTGCCGGCCGAGAAATCGGTCGGTACGACGATGAGCGAGATGGTCTTCATGGCTCACTCCTTAGGAGTCGGAACGCCCGACTGCCGGGCACGCAGCCGCTACGCGGTCTGCCCCGTGGTTGTCGACTCTCTGACGGTCAGGACCGGACAGGGAGAAGTCCGGACGATCCGCTCGGCGACGCTGCCGAGCAGCAGCCGGCGCACGCCGCCTCGGCCGTGGGTGCCGACGACGACGAGGCTCGCCCCCTCGGCCTCGGCCGCCCGCACGATGGCGTCGGGCGTCGAGCCCCGGAGCACCCGGGTGCGCGTCTCGATGCCGGCCGCCCGCCCCTCGGCCGCCCGGGCGGCGAGCTCGCGCTCGGCCCAGGCGATCTGCGCCTCGTACACGCGGTCCAGGTCCGCCACCGGAACCTCGGGGCCGACGACGATGTCCTCGACGACGTGGACGATGAGGAGGTCCGCGCCGAGGAGCCGCGCCATGCGCATCGCCTCCCGGCGCGCCGCGTCGGCGCCGGTCGAGAAGTCGGTCGCGTGCAGGACGGTTGCCATCGCTAGCGCCCCTCCGCCGGCCCGGCGCCGACGATGAGCACCGGCACCGGCGCGTGCCGGATGACCTTCTCGGCGACGCTGCCCATGAAGAGGTGCGCGAGACCGGTGCGGCCGTGGGTCGACATGGCGATCGCGTCCGCGTCGGCGGCGGCCTGCGTGATCCGGTCGGCCGGCTGGCCCTCCTCGACGCGCACGCTCACGCCGAGGTCGCTGCGGCGCACCTGGCGCTTGACGCTCGCGAGGTACCGCTCGGCCGCCTGGCGGGCCCGGGCCGTTGCCTCGCGCATCTCGCGCGCGACCCGCTCGGCGTCCCGGACGGTCGCCGTCTCGCCGGGGGGCATGGGCGGCATGACCATCTCCGGCTCGAGCACTTCGAAGAGGACGAGCTCGCCGCCCGGGGCAGCGATCCGCTCCGCGTGGGCGAGGGCACGCTCCGCGAGCGCCGAGCCGTCGAGCGGAACCAGTACACGGCGATACATGGCGTCTCCTTCCCCGTATCGTTGCGGCCGCGATCGGCCGGCGACCGGTCTGAGTGCAAGCAGGAGGCCATATGGGCGCCCGGACTGAATCGCGTGTCGATACGGAGCCTTGGCGGCTATCGGCCGGAACGCCGGGTCCCGGCCGATGGGGCAGGCGTGTCCCGCCGCGGCGGGTCCGCCCCAGCGCGGGGCGTCAGGCGGGGAAGGATCGGACGGGAAGCGTCAGACGGGAAGTCCGACCCCGGGAAGCGCGATGGTGAAGGTCGCACCCTCCCCTTCGCGACTCTCGACCGTCATGACGCCGCCGTGGTCCTTGACGATCCCGAAGCTCACGGCGAGCCCGAGACCCGAACCGGTCGGCTTGGTCGTGAAGAACGGGTCGAAGATGCGGCCCTGGAGGTCGGCCGGGATGCCGGGGCCGGTGTCGGCCACGCGCAGGCGCACCCAGCCCGGCCGGTCGGGGTCGGCCGAGGTGGCGAGGCGGATCGCCCCGCCCCCCGTCATCGCCTCGCGGGCGTTGTTGACGAGGTTGAGGACGACCTGCGCGAGCTGGTTCACGTCGCCCACCACGAGGGGGAGGTTCGCCCCGAGCTGCTTCTCGATGGTGATGTTCTCCGTGATCGCCTGCTTGCCGACGAGGAGGAGCATCTCGTCGACCACGACGTTGAGGTCGAGCGGCGCCTTGTGGCCCGGGGTCTTGCGGGCGTAGGAGAGGAGGCTGCGCGCGATGCGGGCGACGCGCTCGGCGTTGCGGCGCAGCACCCCGAGGTCGTCGCGCACCTCGGCCGGCAGCCCCGTCCGGTCGGCGTCCTCGATCATCAGCTCGATGCGCGACATGATGATGCCGATGGGGTTGTTGATCTCGTGGGCGACGCCGGCCGACAGGGTCCCGAGCACCGCGAGCTTGTCGGCCTGCTGCGCGGCCCGCTCGAGCGCCACCCGCTCGGTGATGTCCTCGAGCAGGAGGACCACCCCGTTGGGCCCCCCGCTGTCGCGCAGCAGGCTGCCGCGCACGTTGCGCACCGCCCGGCCGCCCGGCAGCCCGATCTGCTCCACCGCCTCGAGGACGAACTCCTCCGCCCGGCCGCCGAGGAGCCGCTCGATGTCCGCGAGCGCGGCCTCGCCGCCGAGACAGGTGCCGAGGTCCCGATAGGACCGGCCGCGGGCCGACTCCGCGTCGAGACCGGCCTGCCGCGCCATGGCGTCGTTCCAGACCACCACCCGTCCCTCCCGGTCGAGCACGACCAGGCCGTCCCTCAGGCTCTCGACGACGTTGCGGATGTAGGCCTCGCGCGCCTGCGCCTCCTGGCCCATCCGGGCGAGCATGTCCGCCTGCCGGGCGAGCGCGCTCTCCGCCCGCTTGCGCTCGGAGACGTTGCGGATGATGACCGTGAACAGGCGCTGGCCGGCGATGTCGATCTGCGAGATGGAGGCCTCGATCGGGAACTCCACCCCGTCGGCGCGAAGCGCTCGGAGGTCGCCCGGGCGCCACATGGTGCGGCTCGTGACGCCGGTCTCGCCGAAGCGGCGGATGTGCTCGCGGTGCTCCGCCCGGAAGCGCTCGGGGATGAACCGGTCGAGCGGCTGGCCGATCGCCTCGGACGCCGGGATCTGGAACATCTGCTCGGCGGCGGCGTTGAAGAGGACGATGCGCTGCTCGGCGTCGACGCTGATGATCGCGTCCATGGCCGAGCCGATGATGGCGGCCAGGCGGGCCTCGCTCCGCCGCAACGCCTCCTCCGCCTGCTTGCGCTCCGAGATGTCGCGCAGGATCACGGAGTAGAGCCGCTGGCCGCTCACGTCCATCTGCGAGATCGTCGCCTCGATGGGGAACTCCTCGCCGTCCATCCGGCGGGCGACGAGGAGCCCGGGGCTGCGCATCGACCGGCTCGTGACGCCGGTCTCGCCGAAGCGGCGGATGTGCTCGCGGTGCGGCGCCCGAAAACGGTCCGGGATGAGCAGGTCGAGCGGCCGGCCGATCACGTCGGCCGCCCGGCAGCGGAACGTCGCCTCGGCGGCGCGGTTGAAGACGGTGATGCGCTGCGCCTCGTCGATGGTGATGATGGCGTCCATCGCCGAGTCGATGATGCCGGCGAACCGCGCCTCGCTCTCGCGCAGGGCACGCTCGGCGGCCGCGCGGCCGAGCGCGCTCGCGAGCACGTTGGCGACCGACTGTACGAAGTGCGCGTGGTCCTCGGAGAAGCGCCGGCCGTCGGTCGCATGGGCGCCGAGGAGGCCGACCGGAGCCGGGTCGCCCGGGATGGCCACGCTCACCCCGGAGACGGCGCCGTGCTCGACCAGGAGGGAGGGCGCGGGGAAGCGGGTCTCGGCCGCGAGGTCGTCCACGACGACCGGCCCCGGCGCCGCGAGGACCACGCCGCCGTACGAGCCGGGCCCGGCCGGGACGGTGGCGCTCCCGACGAGGCCGGCCCGCCAGCCGACGCCGGCCGCGAGCCTGAGCCGGTCCCCTCCGGCCTCGAGCATCAGGACGCACGCGTAGCGGGCGCCGAGCGTGTCGGCGACCTGCGCGGCGGCGTGGGTCATGAGCGCCTCGAGGTCCCCGCCGGCGAGCGCCCGCTGTCCGATCTCCGCGACGACCGCCTGCTGCCGCGCGTGGAGCGCGAGGCTCTCCTCGGCCTGCCGCCGCTGCGTGAGGTCGTGCATGATCCGGGCGAAGCCGACGAGGGTGCCGCCCCCGTCCCGGACGGGGGTCGTCACGACGCCGGCCCAGAAGCGCGAGCCGTCGGCCCGGACCCGCCACCCCTCCTCCTCGTACCGCCCGCGCTCGGCCGCCGCCGCGAGGCCGCGGGCCGGGCGCCCGGCCGCGGCCTCCGCCTCGGTGTAGAAGCGGGCCATCGGGCGGCCGATCACCTCCTCGGCGCGGTAGCCGAGGATCCGCTCGGCGCCGGCGTTCCACGTCGTGACGCGGCCCGCCGTGTCCACCATGTAGATGGCGTAGTCCTGGACGCCGTCCATGAGGAGCCGGAAGCGCGTCTCGCTCGCCTCGAGGGTCGCCTCCTGGCGCCGCGCCCGGACGAAGCTCGCCGCGACCACGGCCGCCATGGCGCCGCTCAGGACCGCGACGAGGCGAGGCCCGGCGCCCGGCACGAAGCTGTCGAAGAGGAAGGTGACGGCCGACGCGGCGGCGAACGCGAGGACGACGAGCGCGTAACCGGCCCTGCGGCTCATTGCAGCGTGATGCGGTACTTCGTCATCAGCCGGTGGATCGTCTTGCGATCGATCCCCGCGGCCCTGGCCGCCTGGGAGATGTTGCCGCCGTGCTGCTTGAGGAGCTCCACGAGGTAGGCCTGCTCGAACGTCCTGATCCACTCGGCCTTGGCCGCCTTGAGGGGCCGGTCGACCGCGGGGGCGGCGTCGGCCGGCACGCGGACCTGCCGCGACGCCCGGAGCGGCTCGGGGAGGTCGCGCGGCGTGAGGAGCGGTCCCTCGGCCAGCGCGCAGGCCCGCTCGATGACGTTCTGCAGCTCCCGGACGTTGCCGGGCCAGGAGTGGCGCTCGAGCAGCTCGAGCGTCTCCGGCGCGATCCCCTCGAGCGGCCGCTCGCTCCGCCGGGCGTACCGCTTGAGGAAGTGGTACGCCAGGAGCGCCACGTCCCCCTTGCGCTCCCTGAGCGGCGGCAGCGGGATCGGGATGACGTTGATCCGGTAGAAGAGGTCCTCGCGGAACCGGCCCGCCGCCACCTCCGCCTCGAGGTCGCGGTTGGTGGCCGAGACGACCCGGACGTCCACGTCGATCATCCGCGTGCCGCCGACCCGGCGCACCTGCCGCTCCTGGATGGCCCGCAGGAGCTTCGCCTGGAGCCCCAGGGGGATCTCGCCGATCTCGTCGAGGAAGAGGGTGCCGCCGCTGGCCGCCTCGAAGAGCCCCGGCTTCGACCGGACGGCGCCGGTGAAGGCCCCCCGCTCGTGCCCGAAGAGCTCGCTCTCGAGGAGGTTCTCGGGGAGCGACGCGCAGTCGACCGGCACGAACGCGTGCGCCGACCTCGGGCTGTTGGCGTGGATCGCCCGGGCGATCAGCTCCTTGCCGGTCCCCGACTCGCCCTGGACGAGGATGTTCGCCTCGGAGCGGGCGGCCTTGCGGACCAGCTCGAGGACGGCGACGATCGCGGAGCTCTTGCCGGCCAGCCCGTCGACCGAGAAGGTGCTCTGGAGCTGGTCCCTGAGCCGCCGGTTCTCCATGACGAGGCGCCGCTGGCGCAGCGCGCGCTCGACCGCCAGGCGCAGCTCGTCGACGCCGAACGGCTTGGCGACGTAGTCCCACGCGCCCGCCTTCACGGCCGCGACGGCCGACTCCACGGTGGCGTGCGCGGTGATGACGAGCACGACCGCCTCCGGGTCCAGCTCCCGGGCCCGCGCGAGCACGCCGAGACCGTCCACCTTCGGCATCTTGAGGTCGGTGAGCACCACGTCGGGGCGCTCGTCCTCGAGGAGCCTGAGGCCCATCTCGGCGTCGGTGGCGGTGAGGCAGGTGACGCCGCCGCGCTCGAGGAGCCGCTGGCAGTTCACGACCATGTCCGCCTCGTCGTCGATGACGAGGACCCGTCCCTTCTCCGTCATCCCCCCCTCGTACGTCTCGAGATCAGCCTCCAATGGTAGCCGGAAGGGCCGGCGCTCGCACGAACCCCTCCCGCTCGTCAGGCGCCGCGGACGAGGATGACCGTGCGATCGCTCCGCCGGAAGACCTCCTCGGCGGCGCTGCCGAGGAGGACCCGCTCGACGGCGGGGCGGGACCGGGTGGCCATGACGATGAGGTCGGCGCCGACGTCCTGCGCCTCGGCGAGGATCTCCTCGGCCGGAT
>DASVDK010000058.1:0-3548 GCA_036381125.1 Thermodesulfobacteriota bacterium
CGCGAGCGGCAGCGCCAGCAGCTCGGCCTCGCTCACCCACGCGATCTCCTCGTGCTCGAGGCAGGCGGGCTCGCCCTCGATCTCGACCGGCAGGAACTCGATCACGAAGTGGGAGCCGGGGTCCTCGATGGCCAGCTCGGCGGCGCCGACGGCGGTGACGGTCACCCCCAGCTCCTCGCGCAGCTCGCGGGCGGCGGCGTGGAACGCGCTCTCGCCGGGCTCGACCTTGCCGCCGGGGAACTCCCAGAGGCCGCCATGGCGCTTGTGCGCGGGACGACGGCAGAGGAGGAGGCGGTGGTCGCGGCGGATCACGGAGGCGACGACGCGGACGCGCATGCGGCGGCGGTGATCGGGGAACGACGGTCGGCGACGGTGGAAGGATAACCGGGGGATCCGACACCGGCCAGGCGGGCGCGGCGGGGCCGCCGCGACCACGGCGCAGCGCCGGTCGCTATCGGGCGCTTACTTCCGGCCGCGGGCCGCCAGCCCGAGGTCCGCGGCCACCGCCGCGAGCCGGCGGTCGCGCGTCCAGAGCCGCACCGTACCGGCAAGCGCCGCCGAGGCGAGAAGGTGCACGTCGATGTAGCCGATCCCACGTCCCATCAGCGCCCGCCGCTCGATGAACTCCAGCGCCTCCTCGTCCGTGGCGACCGGAACGCCGGGAAGCCGGGCGAGCAGCTCCAGCACCTCGCGACGATTTCGCAGCGTGCCACACGCCAGCTCGCCCAGCACGAACGGATGGATGCAGACCTCGACCGCCTCCAGCGCGGCCGCCAGCGCGGCATCACCCCGCCTCAGGTGATCCACCCAGACGGAGGTGTCGACGAGGATCACTCGCCCGCAGCCCGCCGGCGCGGCGCCGGCTGGAGGTCTGGTTCCGTCCCCCCGAGGCGGGCGAGACGACGGGCGCTCTCCCGCTCGATCAGCGCGCGCAGCCCCTCGTGGACGAGCGCCGTCCGCTCCTTCATCCCGGTCAGCCGCTGCGCCTCGCGCAGCAGGTGGTCGTCGAGGTTGATCGTGGTTCGCATGCTGGCTCCATGCAGCGGGATATGCATGCAAGATACATCGATCAATGCCTGTCCGAAATGCCTCGAGCGGCCACGACAAGGCGAGATCCGGCCGACGAAGCGGGCGGGCCATGGGTGTCGCCGGCGCGCCGTCGAGCGGACTTGCGCGATCCATAACCGACGTGTTATATAAAGGCGTGGTTATGATGACGCCGGATGCCGACCTCCTCGACGCGACGTTCTTCGCGCTCGCCGACCCGACCCGTCGGGCGATCCTGGCGCGGCTCGCCACGGGCGAGGCGTCGGTGGCCGAGCTGGCCGAGCCGTTCGAGATCAGCCAGCCGGCCATCTCGAAGCACCTGAAGGTCCTCGAGCGCGCGGGCCTGGTCTCGGTGGACCGGGACGGTACCCGCCGGGTTCGCCGCCTCGAGACCGCGCCGCTGGACGCCGCGAGCGAGTGGATCGCCCGGTACCGGGACCTCTGGGAGTCGCAGTTCCGTCGCCTGGACACGGTGTTGGACGAGCTGAAGGCCGCGCGGCGATCCGATTGACCCCCACCCCGAAGCCCACGAGAGGAGAGACGCCCATGGTGACCACCCTCCCCGACACCGCGCAGGTCTCCCTGCCCGGCGACACCCAGGTCAGCGTCAAACGGGCGTTCCGCGCGCCCCGCGAGCTGGTTTGGGAGGCCTACACGACCCCCGAGCTGGTTCGGCGCTGGCTCACCGGCTACCCCGGGTGGACGATGACGGTGTGCGAGATGGACGTGCGCGCGGGTGGGACGTTCCGCTGGCGCTGGCGCAACGACGCCGACGGGCAGGAGTTCGGCTTCTACGGCGAGTACCTCGAGGTCGACGCGCCCGCCCGCCTCCACAACACCGAGGCCTTCGACCCCGGCGACGTCGGCGGGAGCATGGGCGCCGAGCCGGCCCTCATCACGGTGACGTTCGAGGAGCACGACGGGGCGACCGTGATGACCACGCTCATCGAGTACGACTCCCGGGCCAGCCGCGACGAGGCGCTCGCCACCGGCATGACCGACGGCATGGAGTGGGGCTACAAGAACCTGGACCAGGTCCTGGCCGCGAGGCAGGAGGTCTGATCGCGGAACGGGGACCCTGCCGGCCACCCGCGGCGTCCGGCAGGGTCCCCTCGGCGCGCGTCGGTCACGGGCGGACGCGGATGACCGTCTTCCCCGGGCGTCGCTCGGTCGGGTTGAAGGCGGCGACGGCGTCGTCGAGGGGCGCGATGGTGCCGATGTTCGGCCGCAGGCGGCCGTCACGCACGCGCTGGACGATCTCGCCGAGTTGGGCGCGGTCGGCCTCGACGACGAAGTCGATCGCCCGGCCGTCGGCGGGACGTGCCTCGGGCGGGCCGACGATCGACACCAGCGTCCCTCCGGGGCGAATCAGGGCGGCGGAGCGCTTGCCGATGTCGCCGCCGATGACGTCGAAGACCAGATCGACGGCGCCGACATCCTCCAGGGCGTCGTGCTCGAGGTCGACGAATTCCTGCGCGCCGAAGTCGAGCGCCCGCCTGCGGTCGGCGGCGCGGCCGGTGCCGATGACGTGGGCGCCGGCCGATCGTGCGAGCTGCGCCACCATCGACCCGACCGCACCGGCCGCGCCGTGGGCGATCACGCTCTGGCCCGGCTGAAGGCGGCCGTGCACGAACAGGCCCTGCCACGCGGTCAGGCCGGAGATCGGCAGGCTCGCCGCCACGGTGAAGTCGACGTCGGCGGGGAGCGGCGCGAGGTTGCGGGCCTCGACGGCCGTGATCTCGGCCAGGGTGCCGTCGCGCGTCCAGTCCGTGAGGCCGAACACCCGCTGCCCCACCGACAGCCCCGTCGTGCCGTAGCCGAGAGCGGCGACGACTCCGGCCAGCTCGTGCCCGGGGATCGACGGCGTCCGGTCGCGGCCGAGGCGATCGGTCCAGGTCGAGGGCCAACGCAGCTCGGTCCCGACGAATCCCGACGCATGGACCCGGACGACGACGTCGTTGATCGCCGCCCGCGGCTCCGGCCGCTCCACCAGCGTCATCCCGGCCGTTCCCGCGGCCTGGTCCGTCACGACGATCGCCTTCATGGGGATTGGCTCCTCGGTCATTCGTCCCGTTGGCGGGAGCCTCGCGGGGATGGAACGCCCGTTCGGCATCGAAGCCGGAGGTGACCGTTCAGCGGCTCGACGGGAGGCGGGGAGCGGGGGCGTTCAGCCGGTGCGCGACGATCGCGTTGGCCGGGGATTCGAGCGGATCCCGTCCCTGTTGCCGGCAGGCGGCAACGACCGTGAGCAGCGGCGAGTCCCCCGCATTCGCCGCGCCATGTCACCCGCGCCGGGCGCTCCGCCGCGGGCTGGACGGTTGCGGATGTCCGGTGGTCACGTTCACCGCGTCTCCGGCAGCCCCAGCCGGTGCAGCGCGTAACGCCGGTCGCTCGGCGCGAGCGGCAGCGCCAGCAGCTCGGCCTCGCTCACCCACGCGATCTCCTCGTGCTCGAGGCAGGCGGGCTCGCCCTCGATCTCGACCGGCAGGAACTCGATCACG
>DASVDK010000059.1:0-53183 GCA_036381125.1 Thermodesulfobacteriota bacterium
CGCGAGCGGATGACCGAGCAGGGTCGGCTCATCCCGAGCGCCGTGGCGCGGGCGGCCTGCTTCATCGCCCACGACATCGCCGCGGCGGCCATCCTCACGCCGACCTCGTCCGGCCGCACGGCGCGGGCGGTCGCGCGCTACCGCCCGTCCCAGCCGATCGTGGCCATCACCCCCGACCAGGCCACCTACCGCCGCCTGGCCCTGTCGTGGGGGGTCACGCCGATCCTGGTGGGCGACCTGCTGTCGACCGACGACATGATCGAGAAGTCGAAGGAGACGGTCCTCAGGACCGGCTTCCTCTCGGAGGGCGACACGCTGGTCATCACGGCGGGCCACCCGGTCGGCGTCTCGGGCAGCACCAACCTCATCACCGCCGTCCGCCTCTGATGGCCGCGGCGGCCGAGGTCAGGCTCTCCGCCGAGGCGCGCAACGCCGTCCTCGCCCACGGCGCCCGCGACTACCCGCACGAGGCGTGCGGCCTGCTCCTGGCGCCTCGCGGGACGCCGCTTCGCCTCGTGGAGGCCGCGCCGGTCGCCAACCTCAACACCGAGCGGGCGCACGACCGCTACACCCTCGACCCGGTCGGCTTCCGCCGGGCCGCCGAGGCGGCGGCGGCGCGCGGCCTCGAGGTGGCCGGCGTCTACCACTCACACCCCGACCATCCGGCTCGCCCCTCGGAGACCGATCGCGTCAACGCCTGGGCCGGCTGGACCTACCTCATCCTCCGCGTGGCCGACGGCCGGCCCGAGGAGCTGAACGGCTTCCGCCTCGAGGGAGCCCTCCACGGCTCGGAGGGCGGCGCCTTCGTTCCGGTGCGGCTCGTCGTCGAGCAGGGCTGACCGCCAGGTCGATCCCCCGCTTGACAGCGGCGACGCGAGCGGATAGGGTCCCCGCGCTTCGGGTCCGCCGGAGGGAGCGTGTCGGACGAGTACCAGATCCAGACGCACGTGGTCCCGGTCGAGGTGAGCCTCGGCGACGGGCCTCATCTGGTGGGACACATGTTTCTCCGCCCGCACACGGCGGGACACGCGGGGCCCGAGACGGTCGCCGATCGGCTGAACGATCGGACCGCGTTCTTCCCGGTGCGGGCCGCGGCGCCCGAGCCCGCGCTCCTCCTCGTCGGCAAGGCGCAGGTCCGCTACGTGATCGCGCCCGACTCGGGAACGATCGAGCGCGTGGCGTTCCGGCGAGCGGCCGCCGTCCAGATCGGCGCCTCGATCATGCTCGACGACGGCGAGGTCGTCAGCGGGATCGTCTTCCTCGACGGCGTCCCGGGACAGGTGCGGCCGCTCGACTACCTCAACGCCATCGAGGACCCGTTCGTCACCCTGGTCCGCCCGGATCAGGAGTACCTGATCAACCGAACCCGGATCCGCTACTTCGTCGACATCACGTCCTGACGCGGGGACGCTCCCGGAGACCGGATGCCGCAACTCGACTCGTTCTTCAAGGTCATGCTCGCCCAGGCCGGCGCGGAGGTGCGGATCGCCGCCGACGCCGAACCGCAGCTCAGGAGCGCCGGATCGGCCAGGCCGCTCGTCGCGAAGAAGCTCTCCGCCGCCCAGGTGCGCTTCCTCGTCGGGGAGATCGCCACGGAGGCCGCGAAGGCGGCCCTCCTCGCCGACGGCGCGGCGCAGTTCACCTACGAGCCGGCCGGCCTCGGCGCCGTCGAGGCGCTCGTCCGCGACTGGGGCGGACGGACGGAGGCGCGCTTCCGGCCGGCGGGCGCCGCCCCCTCGCACGACGCCCCCGCGGCGGCGGCGCCGGCGCCGCCGCCGCGGGCCGCCCGCGTCGCGGCCGGCGAGCCGCCCATCAACGCGCTCTTCCGCCGCATGGTGGAGATGAGCGCCTCGGACCTCCACCTGTCGACCGGCGAGAAGCCGATGGTCCGCGCCCACGGCGACATGGTGCGCTTCGACGACGCGGCGGCCTTCACCGCCCAGTCGATGCGCGCGCTGCTCGACCCGATCATGCCCGAGCGCAACCGCAAGGAGTTCGACGCGGTCCACGACACCGACTTCGCCTACGAGATCAAGGGCCTCGCGCGCTTCCGCGCCAACGTCTTCATGGACCGCAAGGGCCCGGGCGCGGTCTTCCGCGTGATCCCGAGCGAGATCATCACGGCCGAGCAGCTCGGGCTCTCCCCGGAGGTCCAGAACCTCTGCTACCTCACGAAGGGGCTCGTCCTCGTCACCGGCCCGACCGGCAGCGGGAAGTCGACGACGCTCTGCGCGATGGTCGACCTCATCAACCGCAAGCGGAACGACCACGTCATCACCATCGAGGACCCGATCGAGTTCGTCCACGAGAACAAGAACTGCCTCATCAACCAGCGCGAGGTGGGCGAGCACACCGAGAGCTTCAAGCGCGCCCTGCGAGCCGCGCTGCGCGAGGACCCCGACATCATCCTGGTCGGCGAGATGCGCGACCTCGAGACGATCGCGATCGCCATCGAGACGGCCGAGACGGGGCACCTGGTCTTCGGGACGCTGCACACCAGCACCGCCCCCTCGACGGTCGACCGCATCATCGACCAGTTCCCGAGCGATCGGCAGTCGCAGATCCGCGTCATGCTCTCGGAGTCGCTCAAGGGGGTCATCAGCCAGACGCTCTGCAAGAAGATCGGCGGCGGGCGCGTGGCGGCGATGGAGACGCTGATCGTCACCCCGGCGGTGTCGAACCTGATCCGCGAGGGCAAGACCTTCCAGATCCCCTCGATCATGCAGACCTCGCGCAAGCAGGGGATGGTGCTCCTCAACGACGCGCTCTTCGAGCTGGTCCAGGCGAAGAAGGTGGAGCCGAAGGAGGCCTACATGAAGGCGGTCGACAAGGCGGGGCTCGCCACCATGCTCAAGTCGGCCGGCCACAGGCTCGACTTCCTCGAGGCCGCCCCGAAGCCGGGGGAGGCGGCGACGCCGGCGGCCGCCGGGAAGGCGTAGTTCCCCGAGCGAAACGCGGCCACCCCGGCCGCCGCTACAGCTCCTCGACCGCGTGCGCGATCGAGGAGGCGACGAAGTCGAGCTCCCGCTCGGCCGCGACCAGGGGCGGCAGGAGCCGCACCACGCGGCCGCCGGCCGGCGGAGCCGCCACGAGGATGCGGTCGAGCGCGAGCGCCCGGACGAGCGCCTCGGCGGCCGCGGGGTTGGCGCACTCGACGGCCCAGGCGAGCCCCGCCCCCCGCACCTCCACGACGGCGTCGCTCTCCTCCCAGTCGATCCGGTGAAGCGCCTCCCCGAACCCCGACCCGACGCGGGTCACGTCGGCGAGCAGGGCCGCGTCGGCCAGGACGTCGAGTGCGGCCGCCGCGGCGGCGCAGGCGATGGACGACGGCCAGGCCTCGGCGTCGGCGAGGGCGCCCGCGGCGAGCGTCTCGGCCACCACGCCGGCGTCGCCGATCCGCTCGGCCACGGCCGGCGCGGCGAGCAGCACGGCGAGCCGGCCGAACTCCCCCGCGAGCCCCCCGACGACGACCAGGTCGGCCGCGAGCCCGACCGCCTCGGCCGCCACCAGCGTGCCGAGGCGCCCGGGACCGAGCGGCCGCTCGTCGGCGAGGAGCAGGACGCCCGCGTCGCGTGCGCGCCGGACGAGACGCCAGGTGTCGCCCGGGTCGCGAGGGGCGAGCGTGGCCGACGGCAGCGGCTCCACGACGAGCGCCTCGCGCCCGGTGAGCAGGCGCGCGGCCGCGAGCCCGGTCTCGAGCGCCGCGAGGCCGGAGCCGAAGACGCCGAGCGGCGTCAACCCTGCCGGGGCGATCCGCGCGAGCCGCGCCGCCACCGCGGCCATCCCCGGATCGACCAGCAGGGGGCTCGCCGCCGCGCCGGCCGAGGCCGCCTCGCGCGCCGCGGCCGTCAGGGCCGGATGCGCGTGCCCGAGCGGCCGCTCCGGTCCCCCCGCCGCGTCGAGGTACTGCTCGCGGTCGAGGCCGAGGAGGTAGAGGCCGGACGCCTGCCGCGCGACCCGGCCGTACCCGAGGCGCGCCGCGGCCCGCACCCGCGCCGCGTCGAGGCCGCGGGGCGGGTCGATCGCGGCGCCCCGCCGCGCCTCGCGCCGGCGAGCGGTCACGGCCGCGCCGTGCGCGGCCGGGCGTCGTCCAGCCGGTCATCGCCCAGGTAGGCCTCGATGACCGTCGGGTCCGCCGAGACCGCCGCCGGCGTCCCCGACGCGATCACCTCGCCGTGGTGCAGGACGACGATCCTGTCGGAGAGCGCCATGACCGCGCGCATGACGTGCTCGATGACGACCAGCGCCATCCCCGCCTCCCGCAGCCGGCCGAGCGCTGCCACCCTGTCGTCCGTCTCGCCCGCGGTGAGGCCGGCCAGCGTCTCGTCGAGCAGGAGCACCGCCGGCTCGGTGGCGAGCGCGCGCGCGATCTCGAGGCGCTTGCGCAGGCCGAGGGGGAGGCTCGCGGCCGGCGCGTCGGCTCGCGCCTCGAGGCCGACCCGCGCCAGGGCCCGCCGGGCGGCGTCGAGCGCCGCCCGGCGCGCCGGATGGCGGACGAGGGCGGCCACCGCGACGTTCTCGAGCACCGAGAGGCGGGCAAAGGGCCGGACGAGCTGGAACGTGCGGGCGACCCCGAGCCGGCAGACCTCGTGAGGCGGCCGCCCGGTGAGGTCGCGCTCGCCGAGGCGCACCCGGCCGGCGTCGGGCCGCAGGAACCCCGAGAGGACGGCGAAGAGCGTGGTCTTGCCGGCGCCGTTGGGCCCGATGAGACCGACGATCTCCCCCGGCGCGACCGTGAGGCTCACGCCGGCCAGCGCCGTGAGGCCCCCGAAGCGCTTGACGACCCCCTCGGCGACGAGCGCGGCAGGCGTCACCGCACCGCACCCGAGGCGCGCATGCGCGCGATGTCGGCGGCGTCGTAGCCGATCTCCGCGAGGATCTCGTCGGTGTGCTCGCCGAGGCGCGGCGGCGGGCGCCGGATCGCGGTCGGCGCGGCGTCGCCCTGCCAGGGCACGCCGGGCATGCGAACCGTGCCGGCCGTCGCGTGCTCCACGGCGGCCAGCATCCCGCGCGCCTCGACCACCGGGTCGGCCAATGCCGCGTCGAGCGTCCGGATGGGCGCGGCCGGGATGCCGGCCGCCTCGAGCCGCCCCATCCACTCGGCCACCGGCTTCGTGGCGAACGCCGCCTCGAGGAGCGGCAGCAGCGCCTCCCGGTGGGCGACGCGATCGGGGTTCGTGGCGAACCGGGGGTCGTCCTTCAGGTCCGGCCGCTCGAGGAGGTCGCAGAGGCTCCGCCAGAACTTGTCGTTCGTGACGCAGACGACGAGGTCGCCGTCGGCCGCGCGGAAGCCCTGATACGGCGCGATCTGCGGGTGCGCCGAGCCCCAGCGCGTCGGCGGCCGGCCGGTGGCCGCGAACCCGGTGACCAGGGTCGAGAGGAAGGCGATCAGGCTGTCGTAGAGCGCGGCGTCCACGACGCCGCCCCGGCCCCCCCGCGCCGCACGCGCGTGGAGCGCGGCCACGATGGCGATGGCGGCGTTCATGCCGGTGAGGACGTCCGCGATCGCGATGCCGACCTTCACCGGCGGCCCGTCGGCCTCGCCGGTCACGGACATCACCCCCGAGGCGGCCTGCACGACGAGGTCGTATCCCGGCCGGTCGCGCCCCGGCCCGGTCTGGCCGAAGGCCGAGATGGAGCAGTAGACGAGACCCGGATGGGCGGCCGTGAGGGCGCGCGCGCCGAGGCCGAGCCGCTCCGCCACGCCGGGCCGAAAGTTCTCCACCACCACGTCGGCCCTCGCGGCCAGCCGGCGCGCCGCCTCGAGGGCGGCCGCCTGCTTGAGGTCGAGCGCAAGGCTCCGCTTGTTGCGGTTGATTGCGAGGAAGTAGGTGCTCTCGCCCCCCTGGAAGGGCGGTCCCCAGCTGCGCGTCTCGTCGCCGGTCGCCGCCGGTTCCACCTTCACCACGTCGGCGCCGAGGTCGCCGAGGATCATCGTGCAGTACGGACCGGCCAGGACGCGGGTGAGGTCGAGCACGCGGATGCCGGACAGGGGCAGCGTCATCGGAACTCCAGGTCGCGCACGCGCGCGGGGTCGAGGTCGTCGAGGATGGCGCGCTCGTCGGCCGTCGGGGGCGGCGTGACGGGCACGCCCGCCTCGCGCCCGCCGACCGGGCCGATGGGGAAGCCGGTCGCGGCGCGCACCTCGTCGAGCGTGACCCCCTCGTGGACGCTCTCCACCGCGAGCCGGCCCTCGACGCGGGCGAGGACGGCGAGCGGCGTCACCACCGCGTCGACGTTGCCCGCGGCGGTGCGAAAGTCGAGGCGCTCGACGAAGCTCCTCGGGTCGTGACGGCTGCGCCAGAGGAGGACGCGCCGCGCCGTCGGCATGAGACAGGCGCTCCCCGCGCCGCCCGGCAGCTTCGTCCGGGGTCGGGCGAGGTCGCCGATGGCGCTCATGTTGATGGCGCCGGTCGGGTCGATCTGCACGCCCGACAGGAACACCACGTCGAGGCCGCCGCGCGCCGAGAGGTCGAAGGTGTCCATGAGCGGGAAGACCGCCGGCGAGCCGGTGAGCATGTCGGACCCCACGGTCGACCCCGAGCGCGGCGCCGGCGGCGCGGCGCCGACGCCGCCCGGGATGTTGAGCGGGGTCAGCCGCGGCGCGTGGCGCCGCTGGGCGAGGCGCGTCGCCAGGAGCGGGAGCGGCGAGGCGACGCCGTAGAAGACCGTCTCGCCGTCCCGGAGGCGGCGGGCCATCGCGACGATCATCTGGGTCGCGACGTCGCGGCCGGCCGTCACCGCGCCGCCTCGAGATGGGCGGCGAGCCGCGCGGGGTCCTTCGCCACGCCGAGCCACTCGGCGAGCGCCGCGGCGTCGACCTCGTAGAGACCGTGGCAGGAGCCGGGCCAGGCGCCGCACGGGGCGTGCACGACGGCGGCCACGGCGAAGCCGGGCACCTGCGTCAGCTCGGGCTGGGCGGCCAGCTCCGCCGACGGGACCAGGCGCTCGGCGGTGAGGATCACGCGGCGCGCGGCGCGCGCCATGAGCGGGTCCTCGTACGGCGCGCCGAGGATTCGGCCGTTGCCCTCGGCGTCGGCGGCCTGCACGTGCAGCACCGCCCAGTCGGGCCGGATCGACGGGATCACGACGACCTCGCCGCCGCGGCCGTAGGGGTCCGCGACGCGGCGCCATCCCCGCGCGGCCGGCAGGTCGCTGCCGTCGAGGCCGGCCACCGGCTGGAACGGGACGCCGAAGGCGGCGCCGCGTAGCGCGGCGATGACCGTCGTGCAGGCGTGCTCGGCCGCGGTCACGGCGCCCGACTCGACGGCGCGCCGGTAGGCCGGCGCCATGCCCTGGGTCTCGTAGCCGACGTACCCCGCGTGGACCGCCGCGACGGCGCCGGCCGCGCAGAGCAGGTCGACGTCGTAGGCGGCGGCGGTCTTGACCAGCTCGAGCCGCCGGCGCCCGGCGCGGGCGAGGGCGCGCGCGAACGCGGCCGGGATGCGGTGCACGAGGTTGCCGCCGAGCGCGAGCGTGTCGCCGTCGCGGACGAGCGCGGCCGCCTCGGCGAGCGAGACGACCTTACTCATTCGGCCAGAACTCCCGCACCTTCGTGTACGCCGGCGGGAACTCCCCCGTGTACCGGAGGAACGCGGGAATCGGATAGCGGATGCCGCCCCTGGCCGTCCCGTCGAGCCCCTGGACGACGGCCTCGAAGCGGCCGGCCGGCACGGTGAAGGCCATCTCGTGGTCCTGGGTCTGGGCGAAGATGCGGTCGCCGTAGCAGGGCAGCACCACCTGGCACTCGCCGGTCTGCATGGTGCGGATGACGAGGTCGGCGCAGTCGATCCGGCCGCTGATCTGGGTGGTGAGCGCGCCGCCGCGGTCGTAGAGCGCGGCCGTCACGAGCCGCAGCACCTGGGCGCTGTTGGCGTAGACCACGACCAGGTCCGGGTCGAAGGTCGCCCGCGCGGCTGGCCCCACCACGATCCGCTCGTAGGCGCCGTGCGGGAACTTCGGCACGGCCGCCTCGCTGCGCGCCCCCGCCTCCGCGGTGGCGGTGTAGAAGCCGGCGCAGGCGTGGCCCTCCGCGTAGTAGTCCACCACCGGGGCGAAGCCGAAGGCGGTCGCGCCGAGCGGACAGGAGAGGTCGTCCATGCCCACGGCGAGCGTCCAGCCGTACCGCCGCGCCAGGCCGAACGCCTGGCAGATCGCGGTCTGGAACCCGAGGTCGCGCCGGGGGGAGCGCGCCTTGTCGGGGACCGCCTCGCCCGGGCGCAGCATGCGCACGGCCAGCGGGAACGCGTCGGGCCGGACGTGACGGTCGAGCGCCTCGACGAGCGCCCGGAGGGCTGGCTGGCTGTCCATCCTGACCCCCTGTCAGACTCGTTATGTTAGACCTGCCTCCCGGGGCCGGCAAGGCGCGCCAGATCGGCGGCGAGCACCCGCGTGCCGGCGAGGATCACCACGCCGCCGGCCGCCATGGCGACCGGCGTGGTCACCAGCACGGCGCGTCGCAGGTCCGACAGGTCGGAGATCCACCCGATGAGCGGCGGCGAGACGATGTCGCCGAGGGCGTGGATGACGAAGATGTGGAGCGCGATCGCGGTGGCGCGCACCTCGGGACGCGTGACGTTGACGAGCACGGCGTTGAGCGGCCCCGTGTTGAGGAAGAGGAGGACCACCGCCGCGAACGTGGCGCCGTAGACGACCGGCAGCGACGGCGAGAGGAACGCCAGGATCGCGAACGGCATCCCGAGCACCATGCCCCACCCCGACACGAGGAAGTGCCCCGTCGGCGTCCGAGCGAAGAGGAGATCGCCGAGCCACCCGCCGGCGACGACGCCGACCAGGCCGGCCGCGGCGACGATCGCCCCCATGACGAATCCGGCCTGGGCGAGCGGGACGTCGTGGACGCGCGTCAGGAAGGCCGGCATCCAGTACGACAGGCCGCCGATCGCGAAGGTGTAGAGCGTGCTGCCCGCGACGTTGACCAGGTAGCTCGGCGTCTTCACGAGGGCCACGTAGTCGTCCCGGACGGCGGGCCGGGTCGCGGCGCCCTGCGGCTCGGTGGCGCCGCGCGCCGGCTCCCGCAGGGCGAGGAGCGCGGCCGCCAGGACGAGCCCCGGAAGGCCGGCCACGAGGAACGCCTCGCGCCAGCCCCACCGCGCGCCGACGACGCCTCCCATGAGGTAGCCGAGCGCCGCGCCGACCGGCGTGGCGACGTAGAAGACCATGAGCGCGCGCGCCCGCCGGTCCCGCGGCACGAGGTCGGAGATCCAGGCGGGGCCGATCGTGCCGAAGGTGGCTTCGCCGACGCCGACCAGGGCGCGGGTGGCGAAGAGCGACGCGTACGACCAGGCGCCGGCCGCGGCGGCCGTCGCGAGGCTCCAGAGCGCGACGCCGCCCGCCATGATCCCCTTGCGTGGGGCGCGGTCGGCCGCGAGCCCGACCAGGGGCGACGCCGCGGTGTAGATCAGGAGGAACGCGAAGGGCAGGAAGCCGAGCTGCGTGTCCGAGAGGCCGAACTCGCCCTTGATCGGCTCGACGAGGGCGGCGATGACGTACCGGTCGACGTAGTTGAGCAGGTTGACGGCGAAGAGGAGGCCGAGCGCGAGCCGCGCCCCGGAACGAGCGCTCACTCGCCTCCCTCGCCGGCGCCCGCGAGGCCGAGCCGTTCGCGGATGGCGGCGCTCGCGCGCAGGAGGATGGCGCGCTCGTTCTCGTAGGTGAGCGCATCCACCGCGTCGCCGAGGGCGAACCAGCGGACCTCCTCGGCCTCCCGGTCGTGGTCCTCCATCCGCCCCTCCCGGAAGCGGAGGAGGAAGAAGTGGACGCTCTTGTGGTAGCGGACCCGCTCCTGCCGGCCGTAGTACCAGTACTGGATGGTGCCGAGCTTGGCCTCGACGTCGCCCAAGAGCCCCGTCTCCTCCAGGACCTCCCGGCGAGCCGTCTCCTCCAGGCTCTCGTTCGGCTCGACGCCCCCCTTGGGCAGACACCAGACGCGCCCGCCGCCGCGGCCGGTGTAGGCGATCAGCGCCACCTCCGCCCCACCCTCCGGCGTCGCGCGGTAGATCACGCCCCCCGACGAGACCTGCGTGGCGGTCGGCGCCTTCCTCTTCGAGCTGTCGGAACCACGCGCCTTGCGCCCTGGCATCCGCCCCTGATCTCCCTGCCGCTGGTCATCGTCCGGTGAACTTCGCGGCGCGCTTCTCGAGGAACGCGGCCGTCCCCTCGCGCATGTCCTCGGTCCCGCAGAGCGTGCCGAAGAGCCGCGCCTCCAGCGCCAACCCCTCGTCGAGGCTCATCGAGAGGCCCTCGTGTACCGCCTCGATGGCCGCCCGGAGCGCGAGCGGCGGTTTGCCGCCGACCAGCTCGCGGGCCCAGGCCACCGCCGCGCCGCGCGCCTCGCCCGGCTCGACGACGCGGTTGACGAGGCCGAGCGCGGCCGCCTCGTCGGCCGTGACCATGGCGCCCGTGAGGATCAGCTCCATGGCCTTTCCCTCACCGACGAGCCGGGCGAGACGCTGGCTGCCCCCGTATCCGGGGATGATACCGAGATTCACCTCGGGTTGCCCCAGGCGGGCGTTGCGCGCCGCGACACGCAGGTGGCACGCCATCGCGAGCTCGCAGCCGCCGCCGAGCGCGAAGCCGCCGATGGCCGCGATCACCGGCTTGCCCGCGCGCTCCATCAGCCGGGTGAGCGCCTGGCCCCGCTCGGCCAGGGCCCGGCCCGCGGCCGGATCGAGGCCGCGGATCTCGGCGATGTCGGCCCCGGCGACGAAGGCCTTGTCGCCCGCGCCGGTGAGGACCGCCGCGCCGATCGACGCGTCGTCCCTGACGCGCGTGAAGGCGTCGGTCAGCTCCGCGATGGTCGCCGCGTTCAGCGCGTTCAGCTTCTGCGGCCGATTCACGGTGACGACGGCGACGCGGTCGTCGATCTCGAAGAGGAGGTTCTCGTAGGCGCTCACGGACGGCCTCCTACAGGCCCAGCGGGGTGACGGTGGGCGGGCCGGTGTCGTACGTGTAGAAGCCCTTGCCGCTCTTCTTCCCCAGGTAACCCGCCAGCACCATCTTGCGCAAGAGCGGCGGCGGCGCGTAGCGCGGCTCGCGGTACTCGTGGAAGAAGACCTCGGCCACCTTGAAGGCGGTGTCGAGGCCGACGAAGTCGAGGAGCGTGAACGGGCCCATCGGGTAGCCGCAGCCGAGCCGCATCCCCTGGTCGATGTCGGTCACGGTGGCGACACCCGCCTCGAGCGCCCGCACGGCGTCGAGCAGGTACGGGATGAGCAGGTAGTTCACGATGAACCCGCCGCGGTCCTTCGCCACGATCGGGGTCTTGCCGACGCCGACCGCGAAGGCGCGCACCGCCTCGAACGTGGCGTCGGACGTGGCGATCGTGCGCACGACCTCCACGAGCGCCATGAGCGGGACCGGGTTGAAGAAGTGCAGCCCCGCGAAACGGTCGGGGCGCGTCGTCGCGGCCGCCATCTCGATGACCGTGAGCGACGAGGTGTTGGTCGCGAAGATGGTCCTGGGCGGGCAGATGCCGTCGAGCTCCCGGAAGAGGGCCTTCTTCGCCTCGATCTCCTCGACGATCGCCTCGATGACGAGGTCGCAGTCGGCGAGGTCGCCCAGGCTGGTCGTCCCCTGGAGGTTGCCGAGCGCCTTCTCGCGATCGGCGGCCGTCAGCTTCCCCTTCTCCACGGCGCGCGAGAGGAACTGGTCGATCCGTCCGAGCCCCTTCTCGAGCGTCGGCCGGTCCACCTCCCGCACCCGCACCCTGTAGCCCGCCTGGGCGGCCACCTGGGCGATGCCGGCCCCCATGAGCCCGCAGCCGACCACGCCAACCGTTCGAACAGGCGTCTGCAACGTGGGCACCTCCCTTCCGCCGGGCCTCGTGATCGTGGGGTCTGACCCCACCTGTTTTCCAGGGGGTCAGGTCTTTCCATTTTCCAGGGGGTCAGGCCTTTCCATTTTCCAGACCGGAGAACGTCGGGGTCCGACCCGCTCGTTCTCCGTGGGGGCAGCCGACCCGCGCCGCGCCTCACCCCACCGGGATCCGGCCCGGCTTGCCGGCGCGTCCCGGCTGGTCCCGCGACCGGCCCGGGCAGGCACGCCCTAGTAGGCCTCGACGACGACGGCGATCCCCTGGCCCCCGCCGATGCAGGCGGAGGCGAGCCCGTAGCGGCCCTTGCGGCGGCGCAGCTCGTGCAAGATGGTGAGCGTCAGCCGGGCCCCCGACATGCCGACCGGGTGCGACAGGGCGATGGCGCCGCCGTTCACGTTGGTCCGCGCCCGGTCGAGACCGAGCGCGCGCTCGACGGCCAGGTACTGCGCGGCGAACGCCTCGTTGATCTCCACGAGGTCCATCTGATCGAGCCTGAGGCCCGCCTTGCGCAGGGCGTTCTTCGACGCCTGCACCGGGCCGATCCCCATGATCTCGGGCCGGCACCCGTGCAGGCCCCACGAGACGAGGCGGCCGAGCGGCCTCGCGCCGCGGCGCGCCGCGGTCTCGGCCGGCGCGAGCACGAGCATCGCCGCGCCGTCGCCGATGCCGCTCGCGTTGCCGGCCGTGACGACGCCGTCCGGCTTGAAGACCGGCTTGAGCTTCGCGAGCGCCTCGAGCGTCGTGTTGGGCCGCGGGTGCTCGTCGGTCGTGAACGTGGTCGTCCCCTTCTTCCCCGTGACCTCGACCGCCACGATCTCGTCCCCGAGCCGGCCGGCCTCGATCGCCGCCCTGGCCCGCTGCTGGCTCTCGTAGGCGAACCGGTCGACCTCCTCGCGGCCGATGCCGTACTCGGCCGCCAGGTTCTCGGCCGTGATCCCCATGGGCATCCCGGGCAGCGTGTCGGTCAGCGCGTCCCAGAGGGCGTCCTCCAGCTTCCCCTGCCCGAGGCCGAGGCCGAAGCGGGCGCCGCGGATGATGTGGGGCGCCTGGCTCATCGACTCGGTGCCGCCGGCCAGGACCACCTCGGCCTCGCCGAGCAGGATCTGCTCGGCGGCGGAGACGACCGCCTGGAAGCCCGATCCGCAGAGCCGGTTCACCGTGAGCGCCGGCGTCTCGACGGGGCAACCGGCCCTGAGGGCGATGTGCCGCGCGAGGTAGGCGCCGTCGACCGACGACGCCTGGATGACGTTGCCCACGATCGCCTGCTGCACGTGGCCCGGCTCGACGCCCGACCGCTCGATGGCGGCCTTCGCCGCCACGACCCCGAGGTCCACGGCCGAGAGGTCCTTGAGGGTGCCGCCGAAGGTCCCGATCGGCGTCCGCGCGCCGCCCAGGATCACAACCTCCGAGCTCGCCATGTCCATCTCCTCACAGCGGGGTCAGGCCCCGATCAACGGGGTCGGGCCTCTACCGTTTTCCAGTCTCCGGACGCAGACCCGACACGACTCACGACCGGCCGCCGACGACGCTCTCGACCGCGCTGTACGGGTCGGTCTCGCGCTCGGCCAGCCGGCCGACGATCCGCTCGACGCCCGCCTCGCCGCCGAGCCGGGCGATCGCGTCGTCGAGGAGGCGGTCGCGCAGGAGGTCCAGGAACTCCCGCCGCGCCCGCTCCCGGCGAAGGACGCCCATGCGCCCCCGGGCCTCGAGGTGGGCCCGGTGCCTGAACACGGCGTCGACGATCTCGGCGATCCCCTTGCCGCGGTGCGCCTCGGCCAGCAGGATGGGGGGCTTCCAGGCGCCGGGCGGCGGCGGGGTGAGCGTGAGCATCTGCTCCAGCTCCGCGGCCGTCCGGTTGGCGCCCTCGCGATCGGCCTTGTTCACCACGAACACCTGCGCGATCTCCAGGATGCCGGCCTTGATGGCCTGGACGTCGTCCCCCATCCCCGGCACGACGACCACGATCGTCGTGTCGGCGAGCCGCATGACCTCGACCTCGTCCTGGCCGACGCCGACGGTCTCGACGAGGATCACGTCGCGGCCGAGGGCGTCCATGATGGTGACGCCCTGCGCCGTGCTCCGCGAGAGACCGCCGAGGGCGCCGCGGGTGGCGAGGCTGCGGATGAACACGCCGGGGTCGGTCGCGTGGCGGTTCATGCGGATCCGGTCGCCGAGGATCGCGCCGCCGCTGAAGGGCGAGGTCGGATCGACGGCCAGCACGCCGACCGTCTTGCCCTGCCCGCGGAAGTACGCGACGAGCTGGTCCGCCAGGGTGCTCTTGCCCGCCCCGGGCGACCCGGTGAGGCCGATGACGATCGCCCTGCCGGCGTGCGGGTAGAGGCGCCGCATCGCGGCCGCGGCCGACGGGTCCGCGTCGTCCACCAGGCGGATGAGGCGCGCGGCGGCGCGCACGTCGCCGGCGAGGACCCGGTCGGCCAGGGACTCGGGGCCGCGGCTCACGCCACCGCCCCGAGGACGTGCCGCGCGATGACGAGGCGCTGGATCTCGCTCGTCCCCTCCCCGATCTCGGTGAGCTTCGCGTCGCGCATGTAGCGCTCCACCGGGTAGTCCTGGAGGTAGCCGTAGCCGCCGTGGATCTGGATGGCCTGGTTGGTGGCGCGCGAGGCCGCCTCCGACGCGAAGAGCTTGGCCATGGAAGCCTCCTTCGAGAACGGCCGTCCCTGGTCCTTCAGCCACGCCGCGCGTCGGACGAGCAGCCGCGCCGCGTCGACCTCGGTCCCCATGTCGGCGATCTTCCACTGGATCGCCTGCATCTCCGCGATCGGGCGGCCGAAGGCGCGCCGCTCCCTCGCGTACCGGATCGACGCCTCGAGGGCGGCCCGCGCGAGCCCGACCGCCATGGCGCCGATGCCGATCCGCCCGGCGTCGAGGATCCGCAGCGTGTCGACGAAGCCCTCCCCCTCGCGGCCGAGGAGGGCGTCGCCGGCCACCTCGACCCCCTCGAGGAACACCTGCGCGGTGTCCGAGGCGCGCACGCCGAGCTTCTTCTCGTTCTTCCCGGTCGAGAGCCCCCTGGTCCCCTTCTCGACGACGAACGCGCTGATCCCGTGGTGGCGCTTCGACGGGTCGGTGTGGGCGAGGATCACGTAGACGTCGGCGATGCTGCCGTGCGTGATGAACGCCTTCGAGCCGGTGAGGACCCACCGATCGCCGCGGCGCTCGGCCCGGGTCTTCATGGCCGACGCGTCGGAGCCCGACCCCGGCTCGGTGAGCGCCCAGGCGCCGATCGCGTCCCCCGTCGCGAGCCGGGTCAGGTACCGGCGCTTCTGCTCCGGGCTGCCCGCGAGGGCGAGGTGCGCGGAGCAGAGCGAGTGGTGCGCCGCGACCGAGAGGCAGAGGCTCGCGTCCGCCGCCGCCAGCTCCTCGATGGCAATGGCGAAGCTCTGCGCGTCGAGACCGGAGCCGCCGTACTCGGGATCGTGGCACATCCCGAGGACCCCGAGGCGACCGAGCGCCCGGAAGGTCTCGAAGGGGAACTTCGGGTCGGCGTCTCGCTCGGCCGCGTGCGGCGCCACCTCGTTGCGGCAGAAGTCCCGGATCGTCTCCTCGATCTGCCGCTGCTCGTCGGTGAGCTGGAAGTGCATGCGTGAGCCCTCAGCGCGCTATGCGCGCGGCTTCACGTTGGCCCTCACCCAGTCGATCGCCTCCTGGGTGGTCGTGCCGGGCGTGAAGAGCGCCTTCACCCCGGCCTGCCTGAGCGCCTCGATGTCCTCCTCGGGGATGATCCCCCCGCCGAACACGACGATGTCGTCCGCCCCGCGCTCGCGCAGGAGTTCGAGGACGCGCGGGAAGAGGTAGTTGTGCGCGCCCGAGAGGATCGACAGCCCGATGGCGTCCACGTCCTCCTGGATCGCCGTCTCGACCACCATCTCGGGCGTCTGGTGCAGCCCCGTGTAGATGACCTCGAAACCGGCGTCGCGCAGGGCGCGGGCGATGACCTTCGCCCCGCGGTCGTGGCCGTCGAGCCCCGCCTTCCCGACGAGGATCCGGACGGTCCGCCCTCTGCTAGAAATGCCCCGGGTCCCTGTACTCGCCGAAGACCGCGCGGTAGACATCGCTGATCTCCCCCACTGTCGCGTACGCCTTGACCGCGTCGAGCAGCGCGGGCATGAGGTTGGCCCGCCCCTCGCACGCCTGCCGGAGGTCGTCGAGCCTCCGCCTGACCGCCGAGGCGTCCCGCCTGCGCTTCACCTCGGCGAGGCGGTCCGCCTGCTTCCGCTCGACCGACTCGTCCACCTTGAGGATCGGCAGCGGCGTGTCGTCCTCGACGGCGAACCGGTTCACGCCGACGATCACCTGCTCGCCCCGCTCGACCTGCTGCTGGTATCGGAACGCGCTGTCGGCGATCTCCTTCTGCGGGTACCCCTCCTCGATGGCCTTGATGATCCCCCCCATCCGGTCGATCCGCTCGATGTAGGCCATCGCCTCGCGCTCCATGCGGTCGGTCAGCGCCTCGACGAAGTAGGAGCCGCCGAGCGGGTCGACCGTGTTGGCGACGCCGCTCTCGTGGGCGAGGATCTGCTGCGTCCGGAGCGCGAGCCGGGCGGTCTCCTCCGTGGGGAGCGCCAGGACCTCGTCGATGGCGTTGGCGTGGAGCGACTGCGTGCCGCCGAGGACGGCCGCGAGCGCCTGCACGGCGACGCGGACCGCGTTGTTCATCGGCTGCTGGGCCGTGAGCGAGACGCCGGCGGTCTGCGCGTGCGTCCTCAGCATCATCGAGCGCGGGTTCCTCGCGCCGAAGCGGTCCTTCATGATGCGGGCCCACATGCGCCGGGCCGCCCGGAACTTGGCGATCTCCTCGAAGAAGTCGTTGTGGACGTCGAAGAAGAAGGAGAGCCGCGGCGCGAACGCGTCCACGTCGAGTCCCCGGTCGACGCAGGCCTGCACGTAGCCGATGCCGTCGGCGAGCGTGAAGGCCAGCTCCTGCACGGCGGTCGCCCCCGCCTCGCGGATGTGGTAGCCGGAGATCGAGACCGTGTTCCACCTCGGCACCCGCTCCGTGCAGTACTCGATCATGTCCACGACGATCCGGACGGCCGGCTCGGGCGGGCAGATCCACTCCTTCTGGGCGATGAACTCCTTGAGCATGTCGTTCTGGACGGTGCCGCCCAGCCTCCCCCAGTCGGTCCCCTGGCGCTCGGCCACGGCGAGGTACATGGCGAGGATGATGCTCGCCGTGCAGTTGACCGTCATCGACGTGGTGATCTCGCCGAGCGGCAGGTCGCCGAAGAGGACCTCCATGTCGGCGAGGCTCGCGACCGAGACCCCCTCCTTGCCGACCTCGCCCCTCGCGCGGGGGTGGTCGGGGTCGTACCCCATGAGCGTCGGCATGTCGAAGGCGGTCGAGAGGCCGCCCTGTCCCTCGGCCAGGAGGAGCTTGAAGCGGCGGTTGGTGTCCTCCGGCGTCCCGAAGCCCGCGAACTGCCGCATCGTCCAGAGCTTGCCCCGGTACATCGTGGGGTGGACGCCGCGCGTGAACGGGAAGGCGCCGGGACGGCCGAGGTCGCGCGTCCGGTCCCAGCCCGCGGCGTCGAGCGTCTCCTGGGTGTACAGCTCGTCGATCTCCATGTCGGAGACGGTGACGAAGCGTCTCATTTCGCGATCCTCGCGGCCAGGTGTCTGGACCGCTCGTGGAAGCGGGCGAGGTCGACGACGCGGCGCTCGAGCGTCCCCTCCATGAGCGCGCGTCCGTCCCCGTCCTCGGCCTTGACGAGATAGGTGAGCTTGCGCCCGTCGATGGCGCCGACGAGCCGCGCCTCGCAGCGCACCCGGGTGCCGACCGTGGCCGCGCCGAGGTGCCGGACGTCGATCCTGACGCCCACCTCGCCGTACCCGGCCGGCAGGCGCCCCTCGGTGGCGACGTTGGCCGCGCACTCGAGCCAGAGGATGAGCGTGGGCGTGGAGAGCACTCGCACCCCGCGGTTGCCCTGCGCGTCGGCCGTGTCGGACTCCTGCACGGTCCGCTCGTAGCGCCCGACGAGACCGACCTCGATCCCGCTCGCGTTCACCATGGTCACTCCTGCTTGAGCAGCGAGGCGGCGATCACCAGCCGCTGGATCTCGCTCGTCCCCTCGTAGATCTCGGTGATCTTCGCGTCGCGGAAGTGCCGCTCCGCCGGGAAGTCCTTGATGTAGCCGTAGCCGCCGTGGATCTGGACGCAGTGGGTGGCCGCCCGGTTGGCCGCCTCCGAGGCGTAGAGCTTGGCCATCGCCGCCTCGCGCGTGAACCGGACGCCCCGGTCCTTGAGGGTGGCCGCGCGCAGCGTGAGGAGCCGCGCCGCGTCGAGTTCCGTCGCCATGTCGGCGAGCATCCACTGGATGGCCTGGAAGGTCGCGATCGGCTGGCCGAAGGCGGTGCGGGCCTTGGCGTAGCGCACCGACTCCTCGAGGCAGGCCCGATGGATGCCGAGCGCCTGGGCCGCGATCCCGACGCGCCCGCCGTCGAGCGTCCTCATGGCGATCTTGAAGCCCTGCCCGACCTCGCCGAGCCGCTGCCCGTCGTCGAGGCGCACGTCCTCGAAGTAGACCGGCGCGGAGTGGGAGGCCGTGATGCCGAGCTTGTCGTCCGGCTTCCCCACCGAGTAGCCGGGCGTCCCCTTCTCGACCACGAAGGCGGTGATCCCCCTGGAGCCCTTCGCGGGGTCGGTCTGGGCGAAGAAGAGGCAGAGGTCGGCCTGCGGCGCGTTCGTGATGAACTGCTTCGCCCCGTTCACGCGCCAGCGCCCCGGCCCGTCCGGGACCGCCGTGGTCCTCGCGGCGGCGGCGTCGCTGCCGTTGTTCGGCTCGGTGAGGGCGAAGCAGCCGAGCCACTCGCCGCGCGCGAGCCTCGGCAGCCAGCGCTGCTTCTGCGCCTCGGTGCCGAACTCGAGGATCGGGCCGCAGACCAGGGAGTTGTTGACCGACATGACGACGCCGGTCCCGGCGCAGGCGCGGTTGATCTCCTCCATGGCGAGCACGTACGCGACGGTGTCGAGGCCGGCGCCGCCGTACGCCTCCGGGACCATCATCCCCATGAGGCCGAGCTCCCCCATCTTGCGGATCGTCTCGGCCGGGAAGCGGTGCTCGCGGTCGTCGGCGGCGGCCCGGGGCTCGATCTCCGCAACCGCGAAGTCGCGCGCCATGTCGCGCACCATCGTCTGCTCCGGCGTCAGCTCGAGGTCCATGGCGAGTGCCCTCAGTACGCGTAGAACCCGCGGCCGCTCTTTCGGCCGAGCCGCCCCGCCGCGACGTACTGGCGCAGGAGCGGGCAGGGCCGGTACTTCGGATCGCCGAGCCCCTCGTGCAGCACCTCGAGGATGGCGAGGCAGGTGTCGAGCCCGATCAGGTCGGCGAGGGCGAGCGGCCCCATCGGGTGGTTCATGCCGAGCTTCATCACCGTGTCGATCGCCTCGGCGGTGCCGACGCCCTCCATCAGGGCGTAGACCGCCTCGTTGATCATCGGCATGAGGATGCGGTTGGCGATGAAGCCGGGAAAGTCCCTCGCCTCGACCGGCGTCTTGCCGAGCCGACGCGCGAGGCCGGTGACGACCTCGACCGCGGCGTCGCTCGTCTCGAGGCCGCGGATCACCTCCACGAGCCCCATGAGCGGCACCGGGTTGAAGAAGTGCATCCCGATCACCCGGTCGGCCCGCCCGGTGGCGGCCGCCAGCGTGGTGATCGAGATGGAGGAGGTGTTCGAGGCGAGGATCGTCTCGGGCCGCGCGGCGCGGTCGAGCGCGCGGAAGAGGTCGAGCTTGAGCGCCTCCCGCTCGGTGGCCGCCTCGATCACGAGGTCCGCGGCCGCCACGCGGGCGACGTCCGCGACCGGCGTGATGCGGCCGAGGGCCGCGTCGCGGTCGGCCGCCGTCTGCTGCCCTTTCTCGACCGACCGGCCGAGGAAGCGGGCGATCGCCGCCTTGCCCTTCTCCGCCGTCCCCTGGTCGACGTCGCCGAGCACGACCTCGAAGCCGGCCAGGGCCGCGACCTGGGCGATCCCCGAGCCCATCTGGCCGGCGCCGAGGACTCCAATGGTTTCGATGGTCACCGGCGTCATTTCCGGTGCTCCGAAGCACCGGAGGGCGCCGGCCAGACGGGGCCCACCGGACACCCCCCCTCCCGGCTTCGCCGGCTCTCCCCCCCGCTCCGCGGGGGGGAGCCGGCTCGCCCGGCTCGCTCCGCTCGCCGGGCTGCGCCCGTCCCCGCCGTCATCGCGCCCGCTCCACCATCATGGCGACCGCCTCGCCGCCGCCGAGGCAGATGGCGGCCACGCCGGTCTTCGCCTTCCGGTCCTCCATGGCGTGGAGGAGCGTCACGAGGATCCGCGCGCCCGAGCAGCCGATCGGGTGCCCCAGGGCCACGGCGCCGCCGCGGACGTTGACCTTCTCGAGCGGCAGGTCGAGGAGCTTCGCCACGGCCATCGGCACCACCGCGAAGGCCTCGTTGATCTCGAAGAGATCGACGTCCGCCACCGTGCGGCCCGTCTGCGCGAGGAGCTTCTGGATGGCGTCGGCCGGCGCCACCGTGAACCAGTCGGGCTCGCGCGACGCGGTGGCCTGGGCCACGACGCGCGCCATCGGCCTCGCGCCGAGCGCCGCCGCGCGGGACTCGCTCATGAGCACGACGGCCGCCGCGCCGTCGTCGATCTTCGACGCGTTGGCGGCCGTCACGGTGCCGTCGGGCTTGAACGCCGGGCGGAGCGTCGGCACCCGGGCCAGGTCCACCCGGTTCGGCTCCTCGTCCTCGGCCACCGTGGTCGGACCCTTGCGGCCCGGCACCTCGACCGCCACGATCTCCCGCGCCGACGCCCCCGAGGCCATGGCCTCGCGCGCCCGCCGGTAGGACTCGAGGGTGAAGGCGTCCTGGTCCTCGCGCGAGAAGCCGTACTCCGCGGCGCACATCTCGCCGCAGATCCCCATGTGGTGCCCCTTGTAGGGGTCGAGGAGGCCGTCGCGCAGCATCGCGTCCACGAGGCTGCCGTCGCCCATGCGGTACCCGCTGCGGGCCTTCTCGAGCAGGTAGGGGGCGTTCGACATCGACTCCATGCCGCCCGCCACGACGACCTGCGACTCGCCGGTGCGAATGGCCTGGACGCCGAGCATGGCCGCCTTCAGGCCGGAGCCGCAGACCTTGTTCACCGTGGTGGCGCCGGTCCCGACCGGGAGCCCCGCGGCGAGCGCGGCCTGCCGCGCCGGCGCCTGGCCGACCCCTGCCTGGAGGACGTGGCCCATGATGACCTCGTCCACCTGGCCCGGCTCGATCCCGGCGCGGCGCACCGCCTCGCGGATCGCGAAGGCGCCGAGCGACGGCGCCGGCAGCGCCGAGAGGCTTCCCTGGAAGGCGCCGACCGGCGTGCGGGCGGCGCCGACGATGACGACGTCGGTCATGCGCGTGTGGTCCCCTCGTCGCCCGCCTCGAGCTTCTCGAGCATCCGGGCGCGGAACTCGGTGATCTCCTGCCGCAGGGAGGTGAGCGTCTCGATCCGCTCGTCGATGTCGGCGATGCGTCGGTCGAGCAGCTCGACCAGCCGCGGCAGGACCCGTGCGTTGGTGCGGTGGCGGGCGTAGGCCTGCTCGAGCTCGAGCATCTCGGCGAGGGTGAGGCCGAGCGCCTTCAGCTTCTTGATGAAGCGCAGGCGGCGGAGGTCGTCGCCCGTGTAGATGCGCTTGCCGCCCTCCAGGCGGCGGATGGAGTTGAGGAGGCCGATCTCCTCGTAGTAGCGGATGGTGCGCGTCGAGAGGTCGACCAGGCGCGCCAGCTCGCCGATCCCCAGGACCGTCGTCGGTCGCGCGCCATTCCTCGTGAGCGATCGGCTCACCGCCACGTCGGCCTCCCGGAGCGCGGGTCAGGTGCCGTTGCACCTCGGCAACGCCCCGATTTTCCGAGGATTGTAGCCTCGTTAGCCGGGCAGGGTCAAGCCGTGTTTGCCAGTTCACGTCAAGTGGGAAGGCCGGGCCGGCGCACGGTCCGGCCGCTATACTGCCTGCATGAGCAGGCCGGGCGGCGCGCCTTGCCGCCGACCGCGCGCGGCACCGCCCGCGTCGAGTGCCGGAAGGATCGGGACGTGACAGCGGCGCGGGCCGACCTCGTGGAGGCCGCGGCCGGCTTCGACAGGTGGTCTGCGCGAAGAGTCAGGAGGGCCGGACGTGGAGCCGATCGTCATCGACGGCTCGCAGGGCGAAGGGGGCGGACAGGTCCTCCGCACCGCCCTCGCCCTCTCGGTCGTCACGCACACGCCGTTCCGGATGGAGCGGATCCGGGCGAGGCGGTCCCGGCCCGGCCTCCTGCGCCAGCACCTCGCCGCGGTCAGGGCGGCCGCCGCGATCTGCGGCGCGGAGGTACGCGACGCGGACCTCGGCTCGACGGAGATCGCCTTCAGCCCGGGGCCCGTGACGCCGGGGGCGCACCGCTTCGCCGTCGGCTCGGCCGGGAGCGCCTGCCTGGTGCTGCAGACCGTCCTGCCGCCGCTCCTCACGGCGGCGGGGGCGTCCACCCTCACGCTCGAGGGGGGGACGCACAACCCCGCGGCGCCGCCGTTCGACTTCCTCGCGAAGGCCTTCCTGCCGCTGGTCGGCCGGATGGGCCCGCGGATCGAGGCGTCGCTCGAGCGGTACGGGTTCTTCCCGGCCGGCGGCGGCCGGTTCACGGTGCGGATCGAGTCGGCGCCCCGACTCGCCCGGCTCGACCTGCGCGAGCGCGGCGAGATCACCGGCCGGCGGGCGCACATCCTCATCGCGAACCTCCCCCGGACGATCGCCGAGCGCGAGGCGGCCGTCCTGCGCGCGGCGCTCGGCTGGGAGGCTTCGGCGTACGCGATCGAGACGATCGCGGGGAGCCCCGGTCCCGGCAACGTCGTCATGCTCGAGGTCGCGGCCGAGCACGTCACCGAGGTCTTCACCGGATTC
Organism: Thermodesulfobacteriota bacterium; assembly: GCA_036381125.1. Classification (GTDB taxonomy): domain Bacteria; phylum DASVDK01; class DASVDK01; order DASVDK01; family DASVDK01; genus DASVDK01. The sequence goes on from DASVDK010000059.1 coordinate 22,734, forward strand.
GGGCAGCGCGGGATACGGGCCGAGGCCGTCGCCGCCGGCGCGGCCGAGGCCTGTCGAGCGTGGCTCGCCGCCGGCGTGCCGGTCGGCGAGCACCTGGCCGATCAGCTCCTCGTGCCGATGGCGCTGGCCGGCGGGGGCTCCTTCCGGACGCTCCCGCTCTCGCTCCACGCGACGACGAACATCGACGTCGTGCGGCGCTTCCTCGACGTGGGGATCCGGACGACGCCGGCCGAGGATCGGACGGTCCTCGTCGAGGTCGGCTGATGGGGTCCGGTCCGCCGCGCGTCTCGGCCGCGCAATGGGCTCTGCACTGCGCTCTAGTGAGCCAGCCGTCGCGCCGCCGCGCGGGCGTCGTCGGGGAGCGGGTCGCCGAAGCTCGCGTCCCAGAGGGCCGACAGGAGCAGCCCGCCGTCCGGGTCGGCCGTGAGCGGGTCGAGGTCGAGGAAGTCCCCCGCCACCATGGCGAACGCCCATCGCCGGCGGTCGTCCCCTCGCCCCTCGTAGGCCAGCAGCCCGCGCGCCACGTCGGCGGTCGTCGGCGCGACGCGGACGTCGTTCGGGTCCACGAGCACCATCGGTCCCTCGATCGTGAGGCCGACGCCGGCCTGCCGCAGGTCCTCGAGCGGCCGCTCGCCCCTGAGGACCGCGAGGACGATCGCCTCGCGCCCGCTCATCGCGCGTCGCCTCTCGTCGGCGCCATCACGAGCAGGAGGGCGCCGAGGAGCAGCGCCGCCCCGATCGCGCCTCGCGCCCCGAGCGACTCCCCGAAGGCGACGACGCCGAGCGCCGTGGCGGTCAGCGGCTCGAGGAGCGTCGCGATGCCGGCGGCCGTGGCCGGCACGCGGGAGAGGCCGCTCGTGTAGAGCGCGTAGGCCAAGGCGGTCGGCACGACCCCGAGGTAGAGGAAGAGCGGCCAGCCGCGCCGGAGCTGGTCGCCGAGCGCCCCCTCGGCGAGGCCGACGCTCGGCACGAGCGCCGCGGCCGCGATGGTGAACGTGACCGCCGCCAGGCCGAGCGGGCCTCCCTCACGTCCCGGCGGCGCGCCGGCCAGGCCGCGCTTGGTCACGACGGCGTAGAGGGCGTACGAGAAGCCGGCGCCGAGGGCGAGCGCCACCCCGCCGAGGAGCCGTGGCGTCAGCTCCCCGATCGCCCTCGGCCCGAGGACGAGGAGCGCGGTGCCGGCCACGCCGGCGACCAGGGAGACGGCGATGCGGGCGGTGAGCCGCTCGCCGAGCCCTGCCGCCGCCATGACGGCGATCATGAGCGGCGCCGAGCAGATGGCGACGAGCGCCGTAAGCGCGACGCCCGACCGCGGAACGGCGAGGAAGTAGCAGACCTGGTACGCGCTCATGCAGAGCCCGGCCAGCACGGCCGCGCCCGGCGACACCACCCGCAGGGGCCCCTCCAGGATCCGGGCGATGACGACGAGCACGGGGGAGGCGACCGCGAGCCGCATGACGCCGACCAGGAGCGGATCGGCCGAGGCGCCCCGCGCGAGGAGCGCCATGGTCGCGCCGGTCGTCCCCCAGGACACCGCCGCGATCGACACGAGGAGGAGACCGGCGAGCATGGCAGGCCACGGTACCACGCCGTTGACCGCTGCGCGGGCGGACCGTTATCTTGGGGCTGAGATGCTCACGAAGCAGACACGCGAGCGCGGCCGCGCGACCGGCGTGGACGAGCCCACCGCCACGGCCCTCAAGCTCTGGGTCGTCCTGTCCCGGGCGCACGCGTCGGTGCTCGGCCACGCCCAGGCCGATGCCGCCCGGCACGGCCTCACCCTGGCGGAGTTCGGCATCCTCGAGGCGCTCTACCACAAGGGCCCGCTCCTCCTCGGCCAGGTGCAGCGGACGCTCCTGGTCTCGAGCGGCGGCACCACGTTCCTCGTCGACCGGCTCGAGCGCAAGGGGCTCGTGGAGCGACGCGACTGCCCGGGCGATCGGCGCGCCCGGTACGCGGTGCTGACCCCCAGGGGCGAGCGGCTCGTGCGGGAGATCTTCCCCGCGCACGCCGACGCGATCCGCCGCGCCGTCTCGGGGCTCACGCCGGCGGAGCAGCGGCAGGCAACCACCCTCCTGCGTGCGCTCGGTCGGACCGCGGCCGAGGGCGGCGCGTCGGGGAGCCGCACCCGGCGCGCCCGCTCCCGCCGGCCGGCGGTCGACGGCCGGCCGGCGGGGGCTTGACGCGCAGTCGCCGCGGGTCTAGCGTCTCAGTACTGAGATATTGGTCGGCCGCCGCGGCGCCCGACCGGCACCGGTCAAGGAGGCTGTCATGACCACGCAGGCGGCTCGTACGGTCACCCAGGTCGTCCCGAGCACACGGACCCTCGAGGGGGCCGGCTTCCCGGTCCGCCGTCCCTTCCCTACCCCGGCCCTCGACCACATCGACCCGTTCCTCCTGCTCGACGAGATGGGGCCGGTGCGCTACGGCCCCGGCGAGGCCAGGGGAGCGCCCGACCATCCCCACCGCGGCTTCGAGACGGTGACCTACCTGCTCGCCGGCCGCATGCGCCACGGCGACTCGCAGGGCAACCGGGGCGTCCTCGGTCCGGGCGACGTCCAGTGGATGACGGCCGGCTCCGGCGTCGTGCACTCGGAGATGCCCGACCCCGAGCTGCTCGAGCGAGGCGGCCCGTTGCACGGCTTCCAGCTCTGGGTGAACCTGCCGGCGAGGGACAAGATGATCCGCCCGCGCTACCAGGACACGCCGTCGGCGCGGATCCCCCTCGTCACGAGCGCGGACGGCCGGGTCCGGGCGAAGGTCATCGCCGGCGAGGCGCTCGGCGCCGCCGCGGTCATCGAGACCCGCACGCCGATCCTCTACGTCCACTTCACGCTCGAGCCGGGCGCCGAGGTCGAGCAGCCGGTGCGCGCCGACTTCAACGTCTTCGCCTACCCGTTCGTCGGCGCCCTCCTCGCCGGCGCAGACGGCCGCCGGATCGAGGAGGGCGCGGCCGCGATCTTCTCGAGGGATGGCGCCGTGGTGCGGCTTGCCGCGCCGGCCGACGCGCCCGGGGCGGTCGAGGCGCTCCTCGTCGGGGGACAGCCGCTCGGCGAGCCGGTGGCACGCTACGGTCCGTTCGTGATGAACACCCGCGCCGAGCTGGAGCAGGCGTTCGAGGACTTCCGCAGCGGCCGCTTCGGCACGATCCCCGCGCAGGTCGGCTAGGCCGTGGCTGCGGAGCCGCGGGGCACGGCTCTGGCACGGGCCTCCCGCCGCGCCGCGTCGTCAGGTCGTTGGGACCGCCCCGGTCGGCGGTCCCTCTCGGCTCCTGTCCCGACGTGCCGCCCACGGACCGGCGTCACGGCGCCCGCGTGCCGGAAAACGAGAGAGGTCGGACCCCGGCATTACCCCCTCAGCTCCAGACGCGCCGGTCGTCGAGCCGCTTGTAGCGCTCGGGGAATGTCCCGGGCGGCACGGCGGCGACCGCGTCGACGCGCAGCTTGAGCACGTCGCGCAGCCTGGCAGCGAGCGCCTGCTCGTCGACCGGGCCTCTGGTCTCCACCTCGCAGGTGAGGACGTCCTGGTGACCGGTGCGCGTCACGACGAGCCGGTAGCGGGCCACCGCCGGGAACTCGGCCACGACGCCGTCGGCCTCCTTCGCGTGGACGAACAGGCCGCGCACCTTGACCGCGTCGCCGACGCGGCCCGCCATCCGGACGAGCCGGCTCGACGTCCGCCCGCAGGGGCAGGGCGCGTGCGAGACGACCGAGAGGTCGCCCGTGCCGAAGCGGATGAGCGGGTACGCCGGGGCGCCGATGGCGGTGGCCACGACCTGGCCCACCTCCCCTTCGACTACCGGGCGGCCGGTCTCGAGGTCGACCACGTCCACGAGGATGTCGTCCGCGACGTGCATCCCCTGGCGCGCCGCGCACTCGTAGGCGACGAGCCCGAGGTCCGCGGTGATGTACGCCTGGTACGCCTCGACGCCGAAGTCGTCGCGCAGGCGGGCGCGCAGGCTCTCGGGGAACATCTCGCCGCTCACGAGCGCCCGCGACAGCCGGCGCCGGTCGCGGCCGATGCCGAGCTCCTCCGCCTTCTCGAGGATCGCCGCGAGGAACGAGGGGATCCCGAAGAAGCCGGTCACGCCGGCCTGCTCGAGCAGCCGGGCCTGCGTCTCGGTGTTGCCCACGCCGCCGGGGATCACGATGCCGCCGAGCGGGTGGACGCCGTCGTCGCCCATGTGCCCGGCGGGCGTGAGGTGATAGGCGAACGTGTTGAGGACGATGTCGCCCGCGCGGAACCCGGCGGCGAAGAACGCGCGGGCGGTGCGCCAGTACCCCGGCCCGGCGGCCGGCTCCATGATCGGCCCCGGCGAGAGGAAGAGGTAGCGGTACCGCTCGATCGGCATCCCCTGCCAGCCGCCGAGCGGCGGCTCGGCGCGCTGCAGCGCGGGGAGGTCCTCCTTGCGCGTGATGGGGAGCGCCGCGAGGTCGCCTCGCTCGCGGATCGACGACGGGTCGACGCCGGCGCGCTCGAAGAGCCGCCGCGCCGCGGGGGCGTTGGCGACCGCGTGGGCGACGAGCGCGCGCAGGGCGGCGGCCTCCCGGGCCGCGCGCTCGGCGGGGGGCGCCGCCTCGCCCGGGTCGTAGAAAGCCGTCATGACAGCCACCTCCGGCGCCCACGGCCCCGGGCCCGTCGGCCGGCGCGGGCAGCCTCGCGTGTCCTCACATGTACCGCTTGCGCCGCCGGTACGCCTTGACCTCTCGGTAGCTCTTGCGGCTCCCCCCCTCCGTGAGCCCCAGGTAGAACTCCTTCACGTCGGGGTTGGCCTTGAGCCACTCCGCGGACCCTTCCAGGACGATCCGCCCGTTCTCCATGATGTAGCCGTAGCGGGCGAGGTTCAGGGCCATGCGGGCATTCTGCTCCACGAGGAGGATCGTCGTCCCCTCCCGCCGGTTGATCTCCTCCACGATCGCGAAGATCTCCTGCACGAGGAGGGGCGCGAGCCCCAGCGACGGCTCGTCGAGGAGGAGGAGGGTCGGCTGCGCCATCAGCGCGGGGCCGATGGCGAGCATCTGCTGCTCCCCGCCGGAGCAGTAGCCGGCCAGGCGCCGCCTGAGTTCGGCCAGCCGCGGGAAGTAGTGGTAGACGCGGTCGAGGTCGGCGCGGCCGCCCCCGACCGGCGCCGCGCCCCGGGCGTACCGCCCGACCCGAAGGTTCTCCTCGACGGTCAGGTGCTTGAACACCCGCCGTCCCTCGAGCACCTGGACCACGCCCCGGCGGACGATCCCCTCCGCCGGGACGCTGTCGATTCGCTCGCCGGCGAGGTGGATCGTCCCGCGCCGGACCCGGCCGTCCTCGGTGAGGAGGAGACCCGACACGGCCTTGAGGGTCGTCGTCTTGCCGGCGCCGTTGGTGCCGAGGAGGGCGACGATCTCCCCCCGGGGGAGGCGGAGCGACACCCCCTTCAGGACCAGGATGACGTCGTGGTAGACGACCTCGATGTTGTTGATCACCAGGAGGTCGGCCGGCCGCTCCACCTCTCCCTCCGGACGTGCCGCCGCTCGCGCCGCCGGCGCGGCTACCGGCCCTGCGCGGCGCCGGCCGCCTTGCCGCGCGGCGCGAACTCGCCGATGTAGTCGAGCCGCTTCGTCCTGGCGTTGAGCCGGTAGAGGAGGACCGCGTCGGCCCCAGCGTGCCGGTCGGGCGTGAACGTGACCGGGAGGACGAGCCCGCCGGTGTCGAAGTTCCTGAGCGTCTCGAGCCCCGCCTTGATCCCGGCGCCGTCGAGCGTCGGCGCCCGCCTGAGCCCCTCGACGAGGAGCATCGCCGTCGCGACCCCCTGGGCGTAGTGCGGCGGCCGGGCCTTCTCGTCGGGGCTGTACCGGGCGTTGAGCTGGTGAACGGTCCGGTTCCCCGGGATCTCCTCGTACCAGGTGCGGGCCGCCGAGGTCGTGATGAAGCCGTCGGCGTTGGCGCCGGCCAGGTGGAGCAGCTCCTCGCCGCCCGCGTAGTGGATCCCGAGGAACGTGGCCCGCAGGCCGTTGCGCCGCGCGTCGCGCAGGAAGACGGAGAGGGGCGAGGCGACGTTCTGGAAGAGCACGTACTCCGCCCCCGCCCGCCGAAGCTCGAGGACCTGGCTCGTGGCGTCGAGCACGTCGGCGGCCAGCTCCTGCGACGCGACCGCCTTCATGCCGAGCTCCTGCAGGTACGCCCGGCCGGCCGCCAGCGGCGAGCGCCCGTAGGGCGAGGGGTGGACGTTGAAGCCGACCTTCGGCGTGGAGGCCCCCTTGTGGAGGGACTTGACGTAGTCGACGAGCACCTTCATGTGGTCGTCGTACGTCATGCTGAGGAAGAAGTTGTACGCGCCCGGCGCGTCGAGGAGCCCGGCGTGGAAGGAGGCCGAGAGCGTCGGGATGTGGGCGCGGTTGACCTCCTCCTTGATGGCGAGGTTGGCGCCGGTCCCCCAGGTGATCGCCCCGGCGATCCGGTTCTGCGAGGCGAACTGGCGCAGCGCCGAGAGGGTCTGCTGCGGGTTGTACTGGTCGTCGGACCAGACCAGCTCGACCCGGACCGGGCCGAGCTTCTGCGTCTCGACCGTCCCCTTCTGCTCGTCCTGCAGCCAGCGGAAGTAGTGGAGCGCGCCGTCGGCGTAGTGGCGGCCGGCGTCGCTGGTCGGCCCCGTCCAGGTGCCGATCAGGCCGAAGGTCACCGTGCGCGCCTCGGCCCCGATCGCGACGGCCGGCACGAGCGCGGCCAGTGCCGACACGACCAGGACGAGAAGAGAGGCGCCGAGCGTTCTCGCGCGAAGCATGGGAGTCTCCTCCTTTGTGCCTAGTACCGGAAGGGCCAGAGGTTCACGTAGCTCTTCACCACCCGCCACCGGTCGGCGAGCCCCTCGGGCTCGAACACGAGGAAGCCGACGACCACCAGCCCGAAGACCGCGTACCTGAGCCCGATCAGGACGCTCGAGACCTGCGGCATCATCTGGGAGAGGGCGTCGGCCGCCACGCGCAGGCCCTCGGGCAGGAGCGTCATGAGGGCGGCGCCGAGCACCGAGCCGACGACGCTCCCCATCCCGCCGACGATGATCATCGCGAGGTACTCCACCGACAGCATCAGGGTGAACCGCTCCGCGGACACCACCCCCGTCAGGTAGGCCCACAACCCTCCGGCGACCCCCACGCAGAAGGCGCTCAGCGAGAAGGCCAGGAGCTTGTAACCGAAGACCGGGACGCCCATCGCGGCCGCGGCACGGTCGTTGTCCCGGATCGCGACGAACGCCCGGCCGAACCGGCTCCGCAGGAGGTTCACGGAGGCCCAGACGAAGAGCACCGCCGAGGCCAGCACCAGGTAGTACAGGGCCCGATCCGACGCGAGCGGCAGCCCGGGCAGCGACGGCCGCGGCACCCGCAGGTAGGAGGTCCCGCCGCCGCTGCTGTCGTAGAGGTTGAACGCGAACTCGAGGAGGACCTGCGCCGCCAGCGTCGCCAGGGCGAGGTAGAGCCCCTTCACGCGCAGCGACGGGATCCCGAACACGACGCCGACCGCGGCGGTGGCGAGCCCCGCGAGCGGCAGCGCCAGCCAGAACGGCAGTCCCGCCCCGGCCAGGATCCCGGTCGCGTACGCGCCGACCCCCATGAAGGCGCCGTGGCCGAGGGAGATCTGGCCGGTGCTGCCGGTCAGCAGGTTGAGGCCGAGGGTGCCGATGACGAAGATCCCGACGAGGCTCGCGAGGTAGACGAGGTAGTCCCCCAGCGCGAGCGGCAGCAGGGCGAGCCCCGCCACCACGGCCGCCATGCAGAGCGGCCCCAGGTCGGTCGCGAAGACCCTCAGGTCGTCCTCGTATCGCGTCCGGTAGGTCCCGCACACGTGGAACCGCACGCTCCGCCTCCGAAATCCGGGCCGGGCCGCGCCGCCCGCGCCGCGGCGCGAGCCGCCGGTCGCCGGGGTCAGACCCGCTCGATCTCCACCGTCCCGAACAGCCCGTACGGCTTCACCATCAGGATCAGCACCAGCACGATGAACGGCACGACCTCGTGGATGCCGACCCCCACGATCGGGCTCAGGTAGCCGGCCGCGAGGTTCTCGAGGAGGCCGATCAGGAGCCCGCCGACGACCGCGCCGGCCACGCTGTCGAGCCCGCCGACGATCGCGGCCGGGAAGACCAGGATGCCGATCGCGCTCAGCCCCTCGGTGCTGAGGCTCGTGATGCTCCCGACGACCAGGCCGGCGGCCACGGCCGTCACCAGCGCGATCGCCCAGGCGAGGCCGAAGATCCGCCGGACGCTGACCCCGAGGGAGAGCGCCGCCTGCTGGTCGTCGGCCACCGCCCGCATCGCCACGCCGAGCGTGCTCCGGCGGAAGAAGAGGCCGAAGCCGACGAGGACGAGCGCCGAGGCCCCGAGCGCCGCGAGGTGGAGCGGCGAGAGGAAGACGCCGCCGACCTCGATCGGCGTGTCGGGGAGGAAGGTCGGGAAGGCGAAGTAGCCCGCTCCCCAGACCACGTACATGACCCCCTTGAGGACGCTCGACAGGCCGATGGTGACCATGATGACGGCGATGATCTCCTTGCCGATCAGCGGCCGCAGCGCGAGCCGCTCGACCAGGAGGCCCAGCAGGAAGAAGCCGACGACCGTCACGGCCACGGCGGCGCCGAACGGCAGGCCGAGCGACTCGCTGAACGCGAGCGCCACGAAGCTGCCGAGCGCGAGGAAGTCGCCCTGGGCGAAGTTGATGACCCGGCTCGCCTTGTAGATGAGGACGAACCCGAGCGCCGCCAGCGCGTACACCGCGCCGACCACCAAGCCGTTAACGACGAGCTGCAGCAGGAAGTCCATTCCCCTCCCCCTCCGCCGTCGCCCCGCCCACGGTCCAGATCGTCACGTTCAGCTCGACCTCCGCCACGCGGCCGTCCTGGTACTGGTAGCGGGCCTTCACCGGCACCTCCGGGCTGCCGTCGTAGAGCGCCCGGAAGAGCGGCTCGTAGCGCTCCGCCACCAGCTTGCGGCGGACCTTGCCGGTGCGGGTCAGCTCCTCGTCGTCGGCGTCGAGGAGCTTGTAGAGGAGGGCGACGCGCCGGATCCGGTGCTCCGGCTTGAGCCCCGCGTTGACCCGCTCCACCTCCTCGAGGAGGAGGCGGCCCACCGGCGCCTTCTGCGAGAGGTCTGCGTAGGTGGTGTAGGTGAGCTTCCGGTCCTCGGCCCACTTGCCGACCGTCTCCGGATCGATGTTGACCAGCGCGGCGATGAAGGGGAGGCCGTCGCCGAAGACGACCGCCTCGCGGACGAAGTGGCTGAACTTGAGCTTGTTCTCGATGAACTGCGGGCTGAAGACGACCCCGGCGCCGGTCCGCATCACGTCGGCCAGCCGGTCGATGATGACGAGGTGGCCGTCGGGCTCGAGGTAGCCGGCGTCGCCGGTGCGCAGCCACCCGTCGTCGAAGAGCGCCGCGGTGGCGTCCTCGCGGCGGTAGTAGCCCTTGCCGACCGAGGCGCCCCGGACGAGGACCTCCCCCTCGCCGCTGATCCGCACCTCCGTGCCGGCGTACGGGACGCCGACCGTGTCGAACCGGATGTCGCCGTCCCGGTGGAAGCAGAAGATGCCGCCGCTCTCGGTCTGCCCGTAGCCCTGCTTGAGGTTGATCCCGAGGGCGTGGAAGAAGCGGAAGACGTCGGGCCCGAGCGCGGCGCCGGCCGTGTACGCCTTGCGCAGCCTGAGGAAGCCGAGCCGGTCCTGCACGAGGCGATAGAGCGTCACGCGGAAGAACAGCTCCAGGAGCCGGAGCGGCCACGGCACGGCCTCGCCCCGGAGCCTGCGGTCCGCCACCCGGTGGCCGACCGCAAGCCCCAGGCGGAAGAACCCCCGCTTGAGCGGCGTGCTGTCGTCGACCTTCACCCGGATGTGCCGGGCGTACGACTCCCAGACGCGGGGCGGGCTGAACATGAGGTGCGGGCCGATCTCCCGGCGGTCGTGCTCGGCGGTCTCGAGCGCCTCGGGGCAGTTGACGGTGAAGCCGGCCACGAGCCCCGTGGCGACGGCCATCATCTGCTCCCCCATCCAGGCGAGCGGGAGGAAGGAGAGGTAGTCGTCCCCGGGCCGGAACCCCTCGGTCTCGGTGAACCGGTACCCCATCGTGACGAGGTTCCGGTGGGTGAGCATGACCGGCTTCGGCAGGTCGGTCGTGCCGCTCGAGAAGCAGAAGAGAGCGACGTCGTCGGGCCGTCCCGCGTCCCGGAGCCGCTCGAAGGCTCCCGGCTGGCCCTCGTCCTCCCGCCGCCCCAGCTCGAGCAGCTCCTCGAACCCGAGGAGCCACGGGTCGGACCGGTAGCCGGCAAGCCCCCTGGGATCCTCGAAGACGACCCGGCGGACGCCGGGGATCTCCGCACGCACCTCGAGGAGCTTGTCGACCTGCTCCTGGTCCTCGGCGACCACGTACACCGCGTCGGTCGCCGCGAGGCCGTAGGCGATCTCCCGCGGCACGCTCGACGCGTAGACGCCGACCACGATCCCGCCGACGGCCTGCACCCCGAGCTCGGTGTAGAACCACTCGGGGATGTTGTCGGCGAGCACGGCGACCTTCTCGCCCGGCGCGAGCCCGAGCGCCCGGAAGCCCATTCCGGTCCAGCGGGCGAGCTGCTCGAACCGCGCCCAGCCGGTCTCCCGCCAGATGCCGAGATCCTTCTCCCGCAGGGCCGCCCGCCCGTCGCCCCACTCCCGCGCCCGGCGGGCCAGGATCTGCGGGAGCGTCAGGCCGAGGAGGGCGGGATCGAGGCTCACGCGAGCGTCTCCATCTCCCGGCCGAGATAGGCCTCGACGACCGCCGGGTTCGAGGCGACCTCCTGCGGTCGCCCGGCCGCGATCACCTGGCCGAAGTTCAGCACGTAGACCCGATGGCTCAGGTCCATGACCGCCTGGAGGTCGTGCTCGATGAGGACGATCCCGATGCCGCGCTCGGCGTTCGCCTCGAGGATGAAGCGGGCGATGTCCTCCTTCTCCTCGACCGCCATCCCGGCCATCGGCTCGTCGAGGAGGAGGAGCGACGGTTCGAGCGCGAGCGCCCGCGCCAGCTCGACCCGTTTGCGGACGCCGTACGGGAGTGTGGCCACCGGCCGGTGGCGGTAGGGCTCGAGCTCCATGAAGTCGATGACCGCCTCGACGTCGCGCCGCGCCCTGGCCTCCCCGCGCCTGGCCGGCCCGTAGTAGGCCAGGGCGGAGAGGAGCCCGTAGCCGAGGTGCCGGTGGCGGCCGAGCGTGAGGTTCTCGAGGACGGTCAGGCCGCCGAAGAGCTCCACGTTCTGGAAGGCGCGGCCGATGCCGAGCGCGGCGATGCGGTGAGGGGGCCAGCGCGTGATGTCGTGGTCGCCGAAGCGGATGCGGCCCTCGTGCGGCCGGTAGAAGCCGGAGATGCAGTTGACGAAGCTCGTCTTGCCCGCCCCGTTGGGGCCGATGACCGAGACGATCTCTCCAGGGTCGACGGCGAGGTGGACCCGATCGAGCGCGCGGACGCCGCCGAACGCGAGCGACAGGTCCTCCACGCGAAGCTGCACCGCCTGCGCCTCCGTGTGCTCGATCGACGTCCTCGGATGCGGCCTGCGCACGGCCGGGCGGACCGGACCTCCGGCGGCGCCGCGCGCCGCCGAGAGCCGCGATCTCGGAGCCTTCGCCAGAGACTCGGCCGAGCGGACAGAGACCCGGCGAGCCGGCCCATTCTAGCGGCGTGGCCGGGAACGGGCAAGTCCAGAACGGGGTTCGACTCGGCGGGCGGTCGCGTGATCGGCCGCCGTCGGCGCGACGACCGGACGGCGCGAGGCGCGTCAGGAGAGCCAGCGTTTCCGGCGGCGATAGTGCTTCACCTCGCGGTACGACTTGCGGCCGCCGACGTCCGAGAGGCCCAGGTAGAACTCCTTGACGTCCTCGTTGGCCCGGAGCCGGTCGACCGGCCCGTCGAGCACGATGCGGCCGGTCTCCATGATGTAGCCGTACTGCGCGATGGCGAGCGCCAGCGCCGCGTTCTGCTCGACGAGGAGGATGGTCGTCTTCTCCTCCCGGTTGATCCGCACGATGATGTCGAAGATCTCTCGCACGAGCAGCGGCGCGAGCCCGAGCGACGGCTCGTCGAGGAGGACGAGCTTCGGGCGGGCCATGAGCGCCCGCCCGATGGCGAGCATCTGCTGCTCGCCGCCGGACAGGTAGCCGGCGCGCTGCCGGCGGCGCTCCTTGAGGCGCGGGAAGTACCCGTAGACCATGTCGTAGTCGCGCCGGACGCCGTCGCCGTCGCGCCGCGTGTACGCGCCGACCAGGAGGTTCTCCTCGACCGTCAGGTCCTCGAAGACCCGGCGTCCCTCCATGACCTGGAAGATCCCGCGGGCGACGATGGCCTCCGGGTCGAGTCCGTGGATCGGCTCCCCCTCGAACTCGATCGTCCCGTCGGTGACCTCCCCCTCCTCCGCCTTGAGGAGCCCCGAGATCGCCTTGAGCGTCGTGCTCTTGCCGGCGCCGTTGGCGCCGAGGAGCGCCACGATCTGCCCGGCCGGCACCTCGAGGCTCATCCCCTTGAGGACCAGGATCACGTCGTTGTAGATGACCTCGACGTTGTTGAGCTTCAGCATCCGGCCCGCCTCCGCTCGGCCCGCCGCGCACGGGGGTCAGGTCGCGCCGCGACCGGGTCCGGCCCCGAGCGTTTCCGCGTCGCCGCGGCGCGCCGGGAAACGGTGGAGGCCGGACCCCGTCCGGGCCAGGGCCTGTCCGCACAGGCCGATCGCGGGACCATCCGGGAGGCTCCGCCCGCCGGCCGGCGGACGCGGTAGGAGGCCCTTGCCAGAGCGTTGCCGCGAGGCTTTGCAGACACGGCCTAGAGCCCGAGCCACTCCGGCTTGCGCGGCACCTCGCCCTCGTGCTCGAGCACGACCTTGCCGTTCCTGACGATGTAGAGGAACGAGCGGGTCGTCGGCCGGTGGTCCTCGGCGGTGTACGTGATCGGCGGCGTGAGGCCGCCGGTGTCGAAGCCCCGCAGCGTCTCGAGCGCCTTCTTGACGCCCGGCCCGTTGAGGTCGTCGCCGGCCCGCCTGAGCGCCTCGGCCCAGACCGTCACGTAGGCCCAGCCGCGCACGTAGAGCGCGTCGGGGGCGAGCTGCGGCGGGTTGGCCTTGTGGAAGGCGAGGATCTCCTTCATCCCCGGCACGTCCGCCCCGTAGAGGACGTTCGGCAGCATCCCGACGACCCCTTCCGAGGCCTCCTTCGCCACCTCGGGGAGCTTCTCGCTGTAGCCGTACGGGTTCGAGCCGAACCGCGTGCGAAGGCCGAGCTTCTGGGCGTCCTTGAGGATCTGGGCGACCCAGGTGGTCGTCGTGTTGATGTACGCCCAGTCGGGGTCCTTCTGCTTCATGTTCAGGAGCTGGGAGGTCGAGTCCTGGAAGGACGACGGGACGACCTGCTCGTCCACGAGATCGACCCCGATCTCCTTCGCGTACCGCCGCCCGGCCTCGATCGGCGCCCGGCCGTAGCCGTTGTCGGCATAGACGAAGGCGATGCGCGCCTTGCGGCCCGACGGCGAGTGCGCCTTGGCGTAGTCCATGAAGATGCGGAGGTTGTCGGAGTACGAGGCGCCGACGAAGAAGTTGTAGGGCGTCTTCTTCGGATCGGTCAGGTGCCCCGAGAAGGAGGCGGAGATGTACGGGATGCGGTCGTCGTTCACCGACTTCACGAGCGCCTCGGTGTCGCCGGTCCCCCACCCGTTGATCATGACGACGTCCTGGCCGGTGAACTGCTTGTAGGCGGCCACGGCCTGCGGGATCTTGTAGCCGTAGTCGACGGCGGTGAGGTCGATGCGCCGCCCGTTCACGCCGCCCCGCTCGTTCACGATCTTCACGTGATCGATGACGCCCTGGGCGAAGGGCTTGCCGACCTCCGAGGTGACGCCCGTCAGGTCGAAGAGGCCGCCGACCTTGATGGGCGCCTTGCCCTGTCCGTGCGCCCGGTGCGGCGTGAGCCCGCTCGCCGCGACCAGGGCCCCGCCCACCACCACGAACCGCCTGCGCGTGAGTCCCATGAGTGCCTCCTAGTACGAGAAGGGCCAGAGCTTCCAGTAGGCCTTGATCGTGCGCCAGCGTGCGGCCATGCCGTCCGGCTCGAAGACGAGGAAGAAGATGATGAGGAGGCCGAAGACCGCCTCCCGCAGGCTGACGATCAGGCCGATCAGGGCCGGAAAGCTTCCCGACAGGGCCGTGGCGACGATCCGGAGCAGGTCGGGCACGAGCGTCATGAAGGCGGCGCCGAGCACCGAGCCCAGGACGCTGCCGAGACCGCCGATGATGATCATGGCGAGGTAGTCGATCGCGACCGTGATCGGGAAGTTCTCCGGGGTGATGATCCCGGCCTGGTGGGCGAGGTGCGCCCCCGCCACGCCGGCGTAGAACGACGAGACGCCGAAGGCGAGCAGCTTGTACCGGAAGAGCGGGATGCCCATGACCTCGGCGGAGATGTCCCTGTCCCGGATCGCCACGAAGGCCCGCCCGACGCGCGTCCGGAAGAGGTTGCGCGCGAAGAGGACCGCGACCACGGCGATCACGAGGATCAGGTAGAAGACCTTCGCGGCCGAGTCGAACTCGAAGCCGAAGAGGGTCGCCGTGTCGACGACGATCCCGTCGGTCCCGCCCGTTACCGACCGCCACCGGATCACGACGAACTCGATGATGAAGTGCGCCGCGAGGGTCGCCATGGCGAGGTAGAGGCCCTTGAGGCGCAGGGACGGGATGCCGAAGACCATGCCGACGGCCGCCGCGGCGAGGCCGGCGCCCGGGATGGTGACCACGACGGGCAGCCCGAGCGCCGTGAGCCTGGCGCCGGTGTAGGCGCCCACCGCGAGGAAGCCGGCGTGGCCGAGCGAGATCTGCCCGGCGAAGCCGGTCAGGATGTTGAGCCCCACCGCGCCGATCACGGCGATGCCGATGCGGCTCATGAGGTCGATCTGGTAGGACGAGGCGGCGAGCGGGGCGAGCGCCGCGAGCAGCAGGAAGAGCGCGCAGGCCACCCTGCCGACCGGGCTCGCGAAGATGCGGCTGTCGGACTCGTAGCTGACCCGGAAGTCCCCGCAGCGGGCGGTCGTCATGACCTCGCTCCGTTGCCCCGGCCCCCTCGGCGTCGCCGGCCGGGACCCCTGCGAAGCCTGCTCGATCGAGGTCGACGCATGACTCTCCTAGACCCTCTCGATCTCTTCCGTGCCGAAGAGCCCGTACGGACGGACCATGAGGATCAGGATGAGCAGCACGAAGGGGGCGACCTCCTTGGCGCCGCCGCCCACGTACGGGTCGAGGTAGCCGCCGGCCAGGTTCTCGAGGACGCCGACGAGGAGGCCGCCGACGAAGGCGCCGGCGAGGCTGTCGAGCCCGCCGAGGATCACCACCGGGATGACCTTGAGCCCGATGAACGCGAGCGAGCCGTCGACGCCGCCCCGCATGTTGCCGAGGAAGATGCCGCCGACGACCGAGACCATGGCGGCGATCGCCCAGGCGAGGGCGAACATCCGCTTCACGCTGATGCCCATGGAGAGCGCCACCTGCTGGTCGAACGCCGTCGCCCGCATGGCGACGCCGGCCTTCGAGTACTTGAAGAAGAGCGACAGGAGCCCCATCAGGACGAGCACCGCCACGAAGGAGCCGGCGTACGCCGGCGTGACGGCCACGCCGCCGAGGCGGAACGGCTCGCCGGTGAAGAACTCCGGGAAGGCCCGGATGTCGGTGCCGTAGACCGACTGAACGGCGGCGCGCAGCACCGACGCGAGGCCGAGCGTCACCATGACCACCGAGAGGATCGGCTCGCCGATCATCGGCCGCAGGATCACCCGCTCGACCAGGAGGGCGAGGAGCACGGCGAAGACGAGCGTGCCGAGGACCGCCGCCGGATACGGGAACGCCAGCCACACGAGGAACGAGAGGCACACGTAGGCCCCCACCATCAGGAACTCGCCCTGGGCGAAGTTCACCACCCGGGAGGCCTTGAAGATGAGGACGAAACCCATGGCCACGAGCGCGTACACGCTGCCGACGACGACGCCCGTCACGACGAGGTTCAGGAAGAAGGCCATCGGATCTCCCGGACGGCGAGCCGCGTCCGAATGGTGGCCTGGCGGCCGTCCTGGTACTTGATCGTCGCCTCGACGGGGATCTCCGGTCCCGAGCCGTAGAGCCCCTCCACCACCGGCGCGTACCGATCCTCCACGAACCGCCGGCGGATCTTCCGTGTCCGGGTCAGCTCGTCGTCGTCGGCGTCGAGTTCCTTGTAGAGGAGGACGAACTTCCTGAGACGCGCCGCCTCGGGGAGCGACTCGTTCACGCGCCGCACCTCGGCCTCGACGAGGTCGTACACCTCCGGCTTGGCGGCGAGGTCGGTGTAGGTCGTGTAGGAGATGTGCCGGCGCTCGGCCCACTTCCCCACGATCCCCATGTCGATGTTGATCATGGCGGCGAGGTAGGGGCGGCCCGAGCCGATCACCACCGCTTCCTTCACGTACGGGCTGAACTTGAGCTTGTTCTCGATGAACTGCGGGGAGAAGGTCGTCCCGTCCGCGAGCCGCATGACGTCCTTCACGCGGTCGATCACGACGAGCTGGCCGTCCTCGGTGAAGTAGCCGGCGTCGCCGGAGTGGAGCCACCCGTCCCGCAGCGTCTCGGCGGTCGCCTCCGGGTCCTTGTAGTAGCCGTTGAAAACCGAGTCGCTGCGCGAGAGGATCTCGCCCGTCTCGCCGATGCGCACCTCGGTCCCCGGGATCGGCCGCCCCACGGTGTCGAACCGGACCTCCCCGTCCCGGTGGATGCAGGAGATCCCGGCGATCTCCGTCTGCCCGTAGATCTGCTTGAGGTTGACGCCGAGGCCGTGGAAGAACCGGAACGTGTCGGGGCCGAGCGCCGCGCCGCCGGTGGTGGCGCTGCGGATCCGGCTGAGGCCGAGACGGTCCTTGAGGGCCCGGAAGCACGCCAGCTCGGCCAGCGCGTACCGGATCCTCAGGCCGGCCGGGATGGACCGCCGGGCGAACCGCGCGTCCGCCATCGCGTAGCCGATCGGCAGCGCCCAGTCGAAGATCCGTCGCTTGAGCCAGGTGGCGTCCATCGCCTTCACGCGCACCGTGGCCGCCAGGTTCTCCCAGATGCGGGGGGGGGAGAACATCACGTGGGGACCGATCTCGCGCAGGTCGGCCTGCACGGTGGCCGGCGACTCGGGGAAGTTCACCGTGAAGCCTACGGCGAGCGACGACGATGCCGCCATCATCTGCTCGCCGATCCAGGCGAGCGGGAGGAACGAGAGGAACTCGTCGCTCTCGTACTTGGGGTCGACCTCCATGAGCCGCAGCGCCATGTTGAGGAGGTTGCGGTGCGTCAGCATGGAGCCCTTCGGCAAGCCGGTGGTCCCGGACGTGTAGCAGAGGATGGCGAGGTCGTCGGGCCGGCCGGCCGCGACGTTCGTCTCGAAGAGGCCGGCGTGGGCCGCGCCGTGCGCCCGCCCCAACGCCTCGATCTCCTCGAAGGCGGCGAGCCCGTCGTCCCGGTAATGCCGCAGGCCGCGCGGGTCGGTGTAGACGATGGCACGGACCCCGGGGGTCTTCGCGCGGACCTCGAGGAGCTTGTCGACCTGCTCCTGGTCCTCGGCCACGACCACCGTGGCGTCGCAGTGGCCGATGACGTAGACGACCTCGGCGAGCGTCGAGTCCTGGTAGACGCCGACCGACACGCCTCCCGCCGCCTGGGCGGCCAGCTCCGCGTAGAGCCACTCCGGCCGGTTGTCGCCGATGATCGCCACCGTGCCGCCCCTCGCGAGCCCGAGCGCGACGAGCCCGAGCGAGAAGTCGCGCACCCGGCGGAGGTACCCGGCCCAGGTCACCTCCTGCCAGATCCCGAACTCCTTCTCGCGCAGCGCCACCCGCCGGTCGCCGAAGCGCTCGGCGTTGCGCACGAGGAGTTGCGGGAGCGTGAAGCTCCGGAGGTCGACCTGCCCGTTGCCGGCGCTCACGGCGCCGCACCTCCGTCAACGGCTCGCGGCCGCCGTCCGCTCCGGCCGTGGCAAGCCCGGCCTCCGCTCCCCCGGGGCTCCGCCCCGGGCCCACTCCCGGGGGCCGCTCGCCTCACGGTGCGGCTCACGCCGTCGCCTCCTGCTCGGCGCGGCGGAGCATCTCGTCCGACTGTCCGAGGTACGCGTGGATGACGTGGGGGTCGCGCTGCACCTCGGCCGGCGTCCCCTCGGCGATCTTCTTGCCGAAGTCGAGCACGCAGACGCGGTGCGAGAGGTCCATGACGACCCCCATGTCGTGCTCGATCATGACGACCGTGACCCCCCGCTCCTCGTTCACGTCGAGGATGAAACGGGCCATGTCCTCGGTTTCCTCGAGGTTCATGCCGGCCATCGGCTCGTCGAGCAGCAGGAGCGACGGCTCGAGCGCGAGCGCGCGAGCGAGTTCCACCCGCTTCTGGAGGCCGTACGGGAGCGTACCGACCACCTGGTGGCGGATCGCCTCGATCTCGAGGAAGTCGATGATCTCCTCGACGACCTTCCGGTGGCGCACCTCCTCCCGGCGCGCAGGTCCCCAGTAGAGACCGCCCGCGAGGAGGCCGGTCCCCATGTGGACGTGGCGGCCGATCATCAGGTTGTCGAGGACGGTCATCCCGCGGAACAGGGCAAGGTTCTGGAACGTGCGGGCGATGCCGAGGCGGGCGATGCGGTGCGGTGCGAGCCGGGTGAGGTCGCGGCCCTCGAAGGCGAGCCGGCCCGGCTTCGGGTGGTAGAGACCGCTCACGCAGTTGAGGACGCTCGTCTTGCCGGCCCCGTTGGGGCCGATGATGGCGAAGATCTCCCCCCTGCGCACCTCGAAGGAGACCCCCTCGAGGGCCCGCACGCCGCCGAACGTCAGGTACAGGTCCCTGGCTGAGAGCTGCGCCGCCATCTCGCCACGCGCCACGCCATTCCCCCACATCGGTTGGCGGCGGCCCGCCGGCACCCGGGCTACGGACGGAATCGACTGGAATTCTAGCGTGTCGACAGGCGCTTTCCCATCTAGAACAGAGTTACACCTCTTGCCGACCCCGCTGTCCGGGCCCGACGGTCGCACCGCAATTCGTCAGCCCGGGTGCCCGCCGGCGTCATGTGTGCGGCGGCGCGCCGGTGCGCGCCATTTGCCGGGCCGATCCCCGGCCGTCGGGCCGCGGTCGTGCCGCTCGGGGCAAGACTCCGCCGCGGTTCGGGAATCCGGCCGCGAGGCCGGTGCGCCGCCTCACGCCGCCGATCGATCGGAATCGGCACGAGGGGCCGAAGTACGCCTGGCACATCTGTTGCTCCGCCGACGCGGGCAAAGCGCCAGCCCGGTAACCGACCGGTCGGCGACGGGGCCAGCCCCGTAGATGCACGACGCACCCTGCTGACGCTCGAAAGGAGCTGGACCATATGCGTAGCTCGACGCGCTTCACGACCGGCCTCGCCGTCGTCGCGGCGGCGGTCCTCGGCCTCGCGACGCTGCCGTCGACGGTCGAGGCGGCCACGGCCAACCAGAACCTCACGATCAACGCCGTCGTCAACGACCGCGCGACGCTCACCCTGAGCACCGCGACCATCAACTTCCCGGACTCCGACCCCGAGACCGTGCTGTCCATCGCGGCGAGCGAGAACCCGGTCACCGTCAGCGCTCGGGTCCGTACGGGCGCGACCAGCACGCCGACCCTGACGGTCCAGGCGAACGGCGACCTCTCCAACGGCACCGACACGATCCCCATCTCGAACGTCACCTGGACGGCGTCGGGCTCCCCGTTCGTCGCCGGGACGATGAACGCCACGGTGGCTCAGAGCGCGGCGACGTTCGGCACCGGCTCGGGGAGCTACACGGGGACCTTCAGCTACTTCCTCGCGAACGACTGGGCGTACAACGTCGGCACCTACACCGCGACGGCGACCTACACGCTGACCGCCCCGTAGCCGTCGCAACGCCATCGACCTTGCCCCTCGAGGCCCGGCTCCCGCGCACACGGGAGCCGGGCCTCGCCTTTTCGGGGCCCGGCGGCGCGCCCGCGTTGCCGTCGTCACGGAGCGCCCGGCCCGGAGGGAGGGCGCGACGAACGTCACCCGATGACGCGTCCGGTCACCGGATGGGAGCGTCCTCTCGGCGGCAGTCGCCATCGCGACACGGGCCGGCACGCCCGATCCCGCCCCCCTCTGCAACCTCTCGAATCGCCGAACGAAATCGCGCCGGGGCCCCGCGGGCGCCAGCCGGGGCTGCCGCCCGCCCACCTGCCTATACGCTCGCCTCGTGGCACATCTGTTGCTCGTTCTCCAGCCGAGCGTGCCCCTGGCCCGGGGAGTGCCCCGGCGGCGGCGGGGCCGGGCTGTTTCCGGAACGCGTCTCGACGACGCCTGGAGGAGCTGGCACCGTGGAACGCTGGCAGCACCCGCCCCGAACCCGCCGCGCCCTTCGCGTTGCGATCCTCGGTCTCCTCGCCGGGCTCGCGCTCCTCGCCGGCCCGCGGACGGCCGAGGCGCAGGCCCTCCTCCTGGACCTCGGCGCGCCCTCGATCACGTTCCCAGACGCGAACCCCGACCTCCAGCCGACGATCGCCTCGACGCCGGTGACGATCCGGATCGGGATCGCGGTCATCGGCGGCCGCGGGCGGCCGTGGCGCCTCACGATCGTCGCCAACGACCACCTGCGGGCCGGCGCGAGCGTCATCGACGCCGGCAACATCTCGTGGACCTCGTCGAGGACGAACCAGGGCTGGTTCGCCGGCGGGACGCTGGCGGTGGCCGCACCGCAGACGATGGCGCAGGGCACCGGCAGCCTCGCCATCACGTCCTCGGACATCGCCTTCCGGCTGCAGAACCGGTGGACCTACAACCCCGGCTCCTACACGACCACGGCGACCCTGACGCTCAGCTCGCCCTGACCGACGGAGGCCTCGCACCCATGCGCGCAACAGGATCCTTCGTCCTCGGCGCCGCCCTCGCGCTCGCGACCGCGGCCCTCCCCCTGCCGGCGGACGCCGCCGGTCCGTCGTTCAGCCTCGCCCCGATCCGCTTCGACATCGAGGCGACGCCCGGCGAGCCGTACACCGACGCCCTCGAGGTGCACAACACGGCGCGCGAGACGGCACGCATCAAGGTCTACACGGAGGACTGGCGGCTCGAGCGCGACGGCGCGATCACGTTCCTCAAGCGCGGCACCGGCCCCCGATCGGCCTCGCCCTGGATCCGCGTGAACCCGTCGGAGTTCGATCTGCCGCCCCTGTCGGTCGCCGACGTCCGCTTCACGGTGACGGTGCCCAGGGGCGCGCCGGCCGGCGGCTACCGGGCGGCCATCGTCGTCGAGCAGGTGCCCAGGCCGACGCCGGGAGAGGAGCCGAGGCGCGCGGTGGCGATCCGGGCGCGGATCGCCTCGGTCGTCTACGTGAGGGTGGGCGCCCGGGAGCCGGCCGCCGAGCTCGCCGGCGTGACGTACGCGCGGCTCGCCAACGGCGTGCGGGCGCTCGTCCTCGCGGTGCGCAACACCGGCGACGTCCACTTCCGCACGAACGGCAAGGTCCGCCTCGCCGATCCGGCGACCGGTCGCCGGGTGCACACGATCCCGATCCCCGACGCGCCGGTGCTGCCCCGGTCCGAGCGCGACCTGCTCGTGCACCTCCCGGAGGACGCCCGACCCGGGACCTACGCGGTCCGCGCCGAGCTGGACGTCGGCGGCGCCGACCTGTACGTGCACGAGGGCCAGGTCCGGGTCGACTAGCGGACCTGCGGCGCGGCAGCGGCGGTGATGCGTGGCGAGCCACGGACCTGACCGAGCGGCCGGCGACGGCTCCGGGCGCCGGGGAGCGCTGCGTCCCGCGCGGCGGCTCCTCCCGCTCCTGCTCCTCGGCGCCGTCGTCGCCGCCCCGCGCGCCCGCGCCGAGCCGCTCCCCGTCGGGGACGCGACGCTCGTCTACCAGATCCGCTCCTCGCACACCGACGACCCGGCGTTCGCGCCGCAGACCTGGACCGAGCAGGACGTCGGCCTCTTCCTCGCCCAGGAGGTCCCCAACTACGGCGTCATCCGCGCCGAGACGCACTGGTTCGACGCGGTCGGCGAATCGGGCGACGTCGGCTGGACGCAGCTTGCGCTGACCGACCTCGAGCTTCCGGCCTTCGCCGCCTCCCTCGCGTTCGGCGACGCCGGCATCGACGCCCGGCTCCTGCCCCGACGCCTCCTCATCCTGACCGATCCCGGGTTCGACCTCGAAGGGGCGCGGCTCGCGCTCCGGGGCCCGACCACCGAGGTCGCCCTCTTCGGCGGCCGCGCCGTCGACCGCGTCGGCAGCCTCTCGACCGGCGTGAACCGCCTGGACCAGGACCTGGTCGGCCTCACCCTGCGCGGGACGACCGGACCGGTCGCGTGGAGCACGCTCTACGTGCACGGCGACGGCGGCGGCCCCGGTGCCGGAAGCCGCGTGCCGGCGAGGACCGACACGATGGGCGTCGGCGTCGAGGTCCCCATCGCCGGCCCGCTCGCCCTGCTCGGCGAGGTGCGCTACGCGACGAGGCCGAACGCCGAGGGCGCGGCCGGCCGCAGCAACGGCCTCTCGTACGCGGTCGGCCCGCTGATCGAGCGGCGCGGGCTCCGTTTCGAGGCGACCGCCTTCTCGCTCGACCCCGCGTACCTGCCCATTCAGGGATCCGACCCGATCGCCGACCGCCGCGGGCTCTACACGGGGCTGAGCTGGGACCCCTGGGGGGCCTTCGGGCTCTTCGGGAGCGCGCTGCGCAGCCGCAACAACCTGGCCGACGACCCCTCGCTCCTGACCATCGAGACGACGCAGGTCATGCTCGGCGCCCACGCGTTCCTCCCGCTGCGCTGGCCGATCGGGCTCCTGGTGCGCGGCGAGTCGACGACGCTCGAGTCCACGGGCGCGGGCCCGAGCGCCCTCGACTCGCGGACGAGGGCCCTCTACGGCGAGGCGTCCCAGGTGATCGGCAACTGGCGGCCGGTCGCGCGCGCCCGCTGGAGCCGCCTCGACGACGCCGCCTCCGACCAGGCGTCGGACACGGTCGACGTGACGGCCGAGCTCTGGTGGCAGGTGACCAGGCGCGCCCGCCTCTGGAGCGCGCTCGGGTGGAACGACCTGTCGGGGACGTCCGGCGTCACCGATCAGACCACCGTCCTCGCGAGGCTCGGCGGCGAGCAGCGCGTGACGGCCAACCTGTTCCTCCGCGGCGAGGCGGAGGTCGTGCAGACCGACCATGCCGGCACCCGCACGGTCCGTACCGGAGCGATCGCGAGCGTCGGATACCGCCACCGCTACTTCGACGCCTACCTCGACCTGCGCCGGAGCTGGACGACGGCCGAGACGACCGACGGCATCGCCGGCGAGACCACGACCACGCGTACGGACGACGGCCTCTACCTCCGCGTGACCGTTCCCATGCGCTGGGGCCGGCCGACGCCGCCGCCGCTCGGCCGCCAGGCGGCTGCCGACGACGACGGGTGGGGCACGATCGAGGGGCGCGTCTTCGTCGACGACGACGGCGACGGCGTGCTCGACCCGGGCGAGCCGGGCGTGGGCGGGCTCTCGGTCATCCTGGACGGCCTGCCCGGGACCGTCGTCCCGACCGACGAGGAGGGACGCTTCGCCTATCCCCGGGTCGCCTCCGGGCTCCACTCCGTCCGGGTCATCGTGCGCAGGCTGCCGGCCGAGTTCGACCTCGTGAGCCCTCAACTCGTCGAGGTGACGATCGCACGCCGCGCGACGGCACACGTCTCGTTCGCCGCCCAGCGGCTCGGCCGGATCGCCGGCCGGGTCACGCGCCTCCAGGTCGACGCCGGCGGCGAACCGCGGCGCCTCGCCGACGCGGGCTCGATCCCGCTCTACCTCAGACGGGGCGACGACATCTGGCAGACGTTCACGGACGACGAGGGGTACTACGCCTTCGACATGGTTCGGGGCGGGGAGTACGAGCTGTTCGTCGACCCGGCCGCCCTGCCGCCCCCGGTCGCCGTGGAGCCCGGCTCGCGTACGGTGCGACTCGGCGCCGGCGAGGTGGTCGAGGGGGTCGACTTCACGATCCGCCAGCCGTCCCGCCGCGACATTCGCAACGGCGGCGGCACGCACGGCAGCCGGGCCGCCCCGCCTGCCGCGGCGCCGGCCGTCCTCGCGGGCGACGCCAGGCCCGCGCAGACCCGCGACTGCGTCGGCGATGCCCCCGAGCCCGGCATGGTGGGCGTCTTCTACTTCGCGACCGACTCGTCGGACCTCCGGGAGCTGGAGCGGCTGCGGCCGGCGCTGTCACGCTGGGCGGAGTGGCTGCGGCGCGACCCCGCACGGGAAGTCCTGATCGAGGGACACACCGACCGGCGCGCCGACGATCCGTACAACTTCGGGCTCGCGGCCCGCCGCGCCTACGCGGTCTACCGCGCGCTCGCCGAGGCCGGCGCGCCCGAGGCGCGGCTGCAGCTCGTCCCCGAGGGGCCGGACCTCCTCTGCGACCCGGCCGACACCCCGGAGGCCCACGCCGCCAACCGCCGCGTCCTCGTGACGGTCAGCGTTGCGGGGCGCTGACGCAGGCGTCCCGTGCGTGACGACGCAGCGCCGAGGCGGATCCCGGCGGGGTGACGCGCCGCGCGGGCCGGCCGCACCCGTGGCACACAAGGGGGTCAGACCCCGACGTTCTCCGGTCTGGAAAATGGAAAGACCTGACCCCCTGGAAAATGGAAAGACCTGACCCCGCGCGGCGCCGTCCCCCTCTCAGTACCGCGGCTTGTAGTCGAAGTGGTGCGTGGCCTGGATGTAGCGGACGGTGCGCGACTGCGAGCGCATGACCACCGAATGGGTCGTCGCGCCGCCCGACACGAAGCGGACCCCCTTCAGGAAGTCGCCGTCGGTCACGCCGGTGGCGGCGAACATGACGTGCCCGCCGGCCAGTTCCTCGAGCTGGTAGACCTTGTTGATGTCGGTGATGCCCATGCGCTTCGCGCGCTCGATCTCGTCGTTGTTGCGCGGCACGAGGCGGCCCTGCATGTCGCCGCCGACGCAGCGGATCGCGGCCGCGGCGATGACCCCCTCGGGCGCGCCGCCGATGCCCATCAGCACGTCGACGCCGGTCGACTCGAAGCAGGTGGCGATGGCGGCCGACACGTCGCCGTCGGGGATCAGCTTGATGCGGGCGCCGGTCGCGCGGATCTCCCGGATGAGCTGCTCGTGACGCGGCCGGTTGAGGACGACGACGGTCAGGTCCTCGACGTAGACGCGCAGCGCGTTGGCGATGGCCTTGAGGTTCTTCGCCGGCGGCGCCGTGATGTCGATGGCGCCCCGGGCGCGCGGCCCGACGGCGATCTTCTCCATGTACGTATCGGGCGCGTGCAGGAAGCCGCCCTTCTCCGCCATCGCGATGACCGACAGCGCGTTCGGGCCGCCGGTGGCGGTGATGGTCGTCCCCTCGAGCGGATCGAGCGCGATGTCGATCTCGGGCCCCCCCGCGCCCACCTTCTCGCCGATGAAGAGCATCGGCGCCTCGTCGCGCTCCCCCTCGCCGATCACGACCGTTCCGGCGATCCCCACCGAGTCGAAGGCGCGCCGCATCGCGTCGACCGCCGCCTGGTCGGCGGCCTTCTCGTCCCCCCGCCCCATGAGCCTGGCGGACGCCAGAGCCGCCGCCTCGGTCACGCGAACCGCCTCGAGTGCCAGGTTGCGATCCATCGGACAGACCTCCTAGCCGCTCCGAGCGCGGCGCGAATCGGCACGGACGACGATGGGCTCCACGAGGGCGCGAAGGTCGTCCGGCACCGGGCAGACCCGGCCGTCCGGGCCGACGAACGCGTGCTCCGTGCTGCCCGTGACCAGTTCGCGTGCCGCCGCGTCGTCGGCCCGCCGAACCCGGTACTCGAACACGATGCGCGCCCGCCCGAGGTCGGCCACCGTCGTCTCGACGGCGAGCAGGTCGTCGTAGCGCGCCGGCTCGCGGTAGCGCACGTGCGCCTCGACGACCGGCAGCCGGATGCCGCGCGCCTCCAGCGCCGCGTACGGCACCCCCAGCTCGCGCATCGCCTCGGTCCGGCCGCGCTCGAACCAGACCAGGTAGTTGGCGTGGTAGACGACGGCCATCTGGTCGGTGTCGGCGTAGGCCACGCGAACCCGGGTCTCGAAGCAACGGGCGGCCGAGGGCACGCCACGAGTCTAGGTATATCGCACGCGGAGTGTCAACGAGTTGTGCTAGCCGCCCGCCGGGGCCGCGCCGGCGAGCCGCACGGTCGGCCCGGCGCGATCGGCGGTCAGACCCCGAGCGCCTCGGTGAGCGCGGCGAGCGTGGGGGGGACGGTCCGGGGCCGGCGCGTCGCCTGACCGACCGCCGTGTCCGGGTCCTTGAGGCCGTGCCCCGTCAGCGTGCAGACCAGCCGGCGTGCGCCGGGCGGCAGGTCTCCCTCGCGGGCCAGCCTGAGCAGGCCGGCCAGACCGGCCGCCGAGGCCGGCTCGCAGAAGACCCCCTCCTCCGCCGCGAGGCGTCGGTAGGCGTCGAGGAGGTCGGCGTCGCTCACCGCGACGATCGCGCCCTGCGACTCGTCACGAGCCGCGATCGCGCCCGACCAGGAGGCGGGGTTGCCGATGCGGATGGCGGTCGCCACGGTCTCGGGCCGCTCGACGGCGCGGCCGAGCACGAGGGGGGCCGCGCCCTCGGCCTGGACGCCGAGCATCCGCGGGCGGCCCCGTACCACCCCCGCCGCCTCGTACGCGAGATAGCCCTTCCAGCAGGCGGTGATGTTGCCGGCGTTGCCGACCGGCAGGGCGTGCAGGTCGGGTGGACCGCCCAGGGCGTCGCACACCTCGAAGGCCGCGGTCATCTGGCCCTCGATCCGGTGCGGGTTCACGGAGTTCACCAGGGCGATCGGGTGCGTCGAGGCGATCTCCCGGACGAGGCGCAGCGCCTCGTCGAAGTTCCCCTCGATCTGGACCACCTCGGCGCCGTGCATCATCGCCTGGGAGAGCTTGCCGAGGGCGATCTTGCCGGCCGGGATCACGACCACCGCGCGCAAGCCCCCCCGCGCCGCATAGGCCGCGGCCGACGCGGCGGTGTTGCCCGTGGAGGCGCAGATGACGGCCGTGGCGCCCGCGGCCCTGGCCTTGGTGACGGCCACCGTCATGCCGCGGTCCTTGAAGGACCCGGTCGGGTTCTGCCCCTCGAGCTTGAGCCAGAGCCGCACCCCCGCGCCGATGGCGCGGGCCAGCCGCGGGGCCTCGACGAGCGGCGTGTTGCCCTCGTGGAGCGTCACGACGGCGTCGTCGCCCCCCTCGAAGGGGACGAAGCGCCGGTAGGCGCGCATGATCCCCGGCCAGGTCGAGATCGCGTCCCTCATCCGAGCCGGTCCTCGATGCGGATCCTGAGCGACGGCTCCTGCACGACGTCCAGGCGATCGATCTCGGCGAGCGCCGCCCGGACGTTCGCCTCGCGCGCCTCGTGCGTCATCATGACGATCGGCACCGCCGCCTCGGTCTCGCGCCCCTCCTGGATCATCGACGCGATCGAGACGTCGCATCGCCCGAGGACGCCGGCGATCTTGGCGAGGACGCCCGGCCGGTCGACGACCTGGAAGCGGAAGTAGTACCGCGACACGACCCGGTCGATCGGCAGCACGACGCGCGGCGTGAGCGCGTGCATCTGGTAGCCGAGCGGCGGCGTGCGGTGCGACGCCCCGACGAGCAGGTTGCGCGCGATGTCGACGACGTCCGAGACGACGGCGCTGCCGGTCGGCAGCGCCCCGGCGCCCCGGCCGTAGAGCAGCACCGGCCCCGTGGTGTCCCCCTTGATGTACAGGGCGTTGAAGACGCCGCCGACGGCCGCGAGCGGGTGGTCGGCCGGCACCATCGTCGGGTGGACGCGCGCCTCCACGGCGCCGTCGGAGTCCTGCTTGGCGATCGCCAGGAGCTTGACCCGGTAGCCGAACTCGCGCGCGAACCGCAGGTCCGTGGGGGTGATCCGGCCGATCCCCTCGGTGTAGATCCGGTCGAAGTCGATCGGGTGCCCGAAGGCGAGCGCGACGAGGATGGCGAGCTTGTGCGCGGCGTCGATCCCCTCGACGTCCATCGTCGGATCGGCCTCGGCGTAGCCCCTGGCCTGCGCGGCGGCCAGGACCTCCGCGAACGGCGCGCCGTCGTCCGTCATCCGGGACAGGATGTAGTTCGACGTGCCGTTGATGATCCCGTAGAGCGCGCGCACCTCGGAGGCGACCAGCCCCTCCTTGAGGGCGCGGATGAGGGGGATGCCGCCCCCCACCGACGCCTCGAAGCCGAGGTCGACGCCGGCCTCCGCCGCCGCCCGGTAGAGTTCCGGGCCGTGGAGGGCGAGGAGCGCCTTGTTGGCGGTGACGACCGCCTTGCCGTTGCGGATGGCGCGCAGGATGAGCGTGCGCGCCGGCTCGATGCCCCCCATCACCTCCACCACGACCGCGACGCCGGGGTCGTCCACCACGGCGTGCGGGTCGGTGGTGAGCACCCGTCGGTCGAGCGGCACCTCGCGCGGCCGGTCGAGGTCGCGCACCGCGGCCCGCCTGACCACGAGGCGCGCGCCGAGGCGGCTCTCGAGCAGCGGGCCCTTCTCCGCGAGGATCTGGACCGTGCCCCGCCCGACCGTGCCGAGCCCGAGGAGCCCGATCTCGACGGTCTTCATCTGCGGGGGGCCTCTCCGCCCCCCGAGGCGAGCGCGCCGCCGAGCCCGCCCCCCCGCTCCCCCCGATCGCCCGGTCCGGCAAGGCAGGACCGGGCTCTCGTTGCCGGCCGGCCCGCCGCGCTCACTTGCCGCCTCCGACAGGTCCCTTGCGGAGGACGCCGGCGATCCCGCGCACCGCCTGGCGCGTCCGCGCCTCGTTCTCGATCAGCGCGAAGCGGACGTGGTCGTCGCCGTGGTGCCCGAAGCCGATGCCGGGCGACACGGCCACCTTCGCCTCGCGGATGAGGAGCTTGGCGAACTCGAGCGAGCCCATGGCGCGGAAGGGCTCGGGGATCCGCCCCCAGACGAACATCGTGGCCTTCGGCGGCTCGATGGGCCACCCCACCCGGGCGAGGGCGCTGCAGAGGACGTCGCGCCGCCGACGGTAGGTGTCGACGACCTCGGTCACGCAGTCCTGGGGGCCGTTGAGGGCGACGGTCGCGGCGATCTGGATCGGCTGGAACATCCCGTAGTCGAGGTAGCTCTTGATGCGCGCCAGCGCCTGGACGAGCGTCGGGTTGCCCACACAGAAGCCGGCGCGCCATCCCGGCATGGAGTAGCTCTTCGAGAGCGTGAAGAACTCCACCGCCACGTCGATGGCGCCCGGCACCTCGAGGATCGACGGCGCGCGGTAGCCGTCGAACACCAGGTCGGCGTAGGCCAGGTCGTGAACCACCCAGATCCCCTGCTCGCGGGCGAACGCGACGACCTGATCGAAGAAGGCCCGATCGACGACCGCCGTGGTCGGGTTCGCCGGAAACGAGAGGATCAGCATCTTGGGCTTCGGCCACGACTGCCGCACCGCGTCGGTCAGGTCAGAGAGGAAGTCGCGGCCCGGCACGAGCGGCACCCGCCGCACGTCGGCGCCGGCGATGATCGGCGCGTACGTGTGAATCGGGTAGGTCGGGTCGGGGACCACCACGGTGTCGCCCGCGCCGAGGCAGGCGAGCGCGAGGTGCGACAGCCCCTCCTTGGAGCCGATGACCGCGATGGCCTCCGCGTCGGGGTCGAGCGTCACGTCGAAGCGGCGCGCGTACCAGTCGCAGATGGCCTTGCGGAGGTTCGGGATCCCCCTGGAGACGGAGTAGCGGTGGTTCCTCGGGTTCTGCGCCGCCTCGACCAGCTTGGCGACGATGTGCGGCGGCGTCGGCAGGTCGGGGTTGCCCATGCCGAAGTCGATCACGTCGTCCCCCGCGCGGCGGGCGCGCATCTTGAGGTCGTTGATGACGGCGAACACGTACGGCGGCAGCCGCTCGATCCGGTTGAACGTCTCGGGCGGCCGCGGGGGGGCGGTGACCGGCTGATCGGACTGGGCGGGCATTGGCAGGCGGCTCCCTTGGTCGAAACGGCGCATCTTTACAGGAGCCCGGCCGGTGCGTCAACGGTGCGCTGCGGGGCGCGCCCAGGCTCGCCTCGGCCGCCGACGCCGCGCCGGATCACGCCGCGGCCCCGGCTGCCTGCGCGAGGATCCACTCCCGGAAGAGCCGCACCTTCGGCACGTCGGCGTGCTTCGCGCGATAGAGCAGGTAGTACCCGCCCTCGCTCCGGACCGGGATGTCGATCGGCACGACGAGGTTGCCGACCGCGAGGTCGCCCGCCACCAGGACCCGGGGCACCATCGCGATGCCGCGCCCCTCGCCGGCCGCCTGCAGCGTCATGAAGAAGTGGCCGTAGGACAGCTCCGCCCTGGGGACGAGGCCGTCGAGCCCGACCGCCGCGAGCCAGTCGGGCCACGCGTGCGGTCGCGTGGCCGTGTGGAGCAGCACGTGGTTCGCCAGGTCCCCGGGGGCCCGGAGCGGAGGGCCGGAGGCGAGCAGG